>PCCT01000035.1 GCA_002731985.1 Nitrospinota bacterium | reverse complement strand
AACCGACTAAAGAGTAAAGCTATGCCTCAATTTGAGCAAATAGAAGTATTCCAGTCACTCATGTTCTGGTCTGTAGTGTCTTTTATGCTTCTCTTCTTCTTGTTGAAGAAGTTTGCGTTTCCCCCGATTTTGAGTGCTTTGGAAGAGCGTGAGCAAAAAATTCGTTCTGACATTGGTGAAGCGGAAAAACTGAAACAGGAAGCAGACAGGATTAAATCGGATTTGGAACGGGAGCTTAAAAACGCCCATGAAAAGGCCGGGACCATTGTGCAGATGGCAAATGATGAATCTAAAAAGATTCAGGAAAAAACGCTCCAGGAGACTCAGAATAAAGTTCGCCAGTTGCAATATGATGCTGAGCAGGAAATTCAGGTTTCCAGGAACAAACTGTTCAATGAGATTAGAGGTTTTGCCGCGGCCCTGACTGTCGCTTCCGCTGAAAAGGTGATCAAGAAATCCCTAGGCGAAGGTGACCATAAACGGCTGATCGAAGAGTCTATTGATGAGGTTCTTCGCGAAATGGAAAGTAAAGGGGCATAAGCCTAGGCACTTGTGTGAATTGGAACAAGCGACCCCGCCGCAAGCGGAAGAGATATTGTGGTCAAGAATTTTTTACGACGTGGTTAATCCACGGGGAATAAACCCCTCTGGTGGGAATAAGTTATGATCGAAAATGTTATCAGCAAGCGATATGCGGAAGCGCTCTCTGGCAGTATCTCAGATGAAGGAATGCTCAGCCGTGCGCTTGAGAACTTGAAGGCTTTTGGCGATGCTTTTGAGGCAGACAGGCAACTGGAACACTTTTTCTCGCATCCGGGTATTTCTGCGGATAAGAAGAGTGCGTTGGTGGGCGAGTTATGTGACCGACTGCAAACTGAGGGTGTTGTTCGCAATCTGCTGACCCTGCTGACACAGAGAAAGAAAATTTTATTTTTAAATAACATTGCCAGCTATTTTGAAGCGGTTGTGGACGAGAGGTTAGGGCAGGTTAGAGTCCATGTTACATCGGCTTTTCCATTGACCAACGAGAATTTAGACCAGCTAAAAACCGGCCTTCATCGTATTCTGGGGAAAACAATTTTAATCGATGCCAGTGAGGATAACTCCTTGATCGGCGGTATCCAACTTCGAGTGGGCGATCAGGTGGCTGATGCTACTATAAAAAACAGGTTAGCTATATTGAAACGAACGATAGAAAAAGAGGAGGTGGTATAAGTGAGTTTGCGTGCGGATGAAATTAGCTCCCTTATTCAGAAACAGATCCAGGGATTCGATGAAGGTATTGAGCTTAAAGAAACGGGTCGGGTAATTTCCGTTGGGGATGGTATTGCCCGTATTCATGGCCTTGAAAATGCCATGGCTGGCGAGCTGCTCTCTTTTCCCGGAAACCTGGTGGGCATGGTATTGAACCTTGAAGAAGACAATGTAGGTGCTGTTCTTCTTGGCTTCGATAACGATATCAAAGAAGGCGATGAAGTCAAACGAACCGGACGTATCATGGAGGTACCCATCGGCCCCGAAATGGTTGGTCGTGTAGTCAATGCTTTGGGTGAGCCGATCGATGGTAAAGGTCCCATCAAGACAGAAAAGTTTGGGCCTATCGAACGGGTCGCTCCCGGCGTAATTGACCGAAAGTCGGTTCACGAACCTTTGCAGACAGGTATCAAAGCGATTGACGGCATGATTCCCATCGGGCGTGGCCAGCGTGAATTGATCATCGGTGATCGTCAGACAGGAAAAACCGCTGTTGCTATAGATGCGATCATCAATCAGAAGGGACAGAACGTTTTTTGTATCTACGTGGCTGTTGGACAGAAACGATCCACCGTTGCCCGCGTCGTAAAGACCCTTGAAGAACACGGTGCGATGAAATACACCATCGTTGTTTCCGCGTCAGCCAGTGAACCGGCACCGATGCAGTTTATTGCTCCTTATGCAGGATGCGCCATGGGCGAATATTTTCGCGACAATGGACAACACGCTTTGATCGTATACGATGACCTTTCTAAACAGGCCGCCGCTTATCGTCAGTTGTCCCTGCTTCTCAGGAGACCTCCTGGGCGTGAGGCTTATCCCGGCGACGTTTTCTTTTTGCATTCCAGACTGCTGGAGCGGTCAGCAAAAGTCAGCGATGAACTGGGAGCGGGTTCCATGACGGCTCTGCCTATCATTGAAACGCAGGCGGGTGATGTGTCGGCTTATATTCCTACTAATGTTATTTCCATTACCGATGGACAGATCTTTCTTGAGACAGATTTGTTTTTCTCGGGCATTCGACCCGCGATCAATGTTGGGCTCTCAGTTTCCCGTGTTGGTGGAGCGGCGCAGATAAAAGCAATGAAACAGGTTGCCGGTCAGCTTCGACTTGACCTCGCGCAATATCGAGAGATGGCGGCTTTCGCGCAGTTTGGCAGTGACCTCGATGCGGCGACACAGGCACAGTTGTTCCGTGGTGAGCGTCTCGTTGAAATCCTGAAGCAGGATCAGTACAGACCCTTCTCGGTGGCTCAGCAGGTTGTCTCGCTTTTTGCGGGTGTTCGCGGATTGCTGGATGACATCGCCGTACCGGATGTTAAAAAGTTCCAGGACGGTTTGCTAAACTTTGTCGAGGAGAAACACAAGGACATTATTGATACTATCGATAAGGAAAAGAAACTGGACGATGCGACGGAAGAAAAACTGAAAGCCGTTATTGCGGAATATAAGGGATTGTTTCAGGCTTAATCGGACTTTTAATAAAACATGGCAAATCTTAAAGAAATCAAGCGAAGGATCAAGAGTGTAAAGAACACTCAGCAGATCACCAAGGCGATGAAGCTCGTGTCTGCCTCCAAACTGCGCAAGGCGCAGGAGGCAATCATGTCGGCCAGACCCTACGCTCTTAAGCTGATGGATGTGCTGAATCACCTTTCAGCTCGGTGCAATAAGGACCTGCATCCTCTGCTTGATGACAGAGAAGGGAACCGCTGGCTTGTGGTGGTTATTACTGCGGATCGTGGTTTGTGTGGTGGTTTCAACGGTAACATCATTCGTAAAACCAATCGGGTTATTGAAGAAAATAGCGATAAAGAAATACAGTTGATCACCGCCGGTAAAAAGGGCCACACTATTTTCAAGAGTAGGGACAATAAAATACTACACGACCATTCAGGCTGGACACGGGATTTCAATTATCTCAAGGCTTCTGAAATTGGTTCAACGCTCGCTTCTCTTTATACTGAAAAAGCGGTTGACCGTGTTTATGTACTCTATAACGAATTTAAGTCCGTTATGCAGCAGGAGGTTATTCTGGAGCAACTTCTTCCCATCGTTCCTGAAAATATGGATGCGGGAAAAGGGGCGAAGGTGGCTGTTGACTATATCTACGAGCCGGATGAAGAAACTATTCTGGGTACTTTGCTTGAAAGGTATATGACCGTTGAGGTGTATCGTGCGTTTCTTGAGTCCAGTGCCAGTGAACATGGGGCGAGGATGACGGCGATGGATAGCGCCAGTCGTAACGCCGGTGATATGATCGGTAGCTTGAGCCTGACTTACAATAAAGCGCGTCAGGCTTATATCACAAAAGAATTGATCGAAATCGTAAACGGGGCTGAAGCACTCAAAGCCTGATCGTAAAATGAATGTTATTGGGAGGTAGGAAGGGCATGAATAAAGGAAGTATCATTCAGGTAATGGGTCCCGTTGTGGATATCAGTTTCGAGGGCGGGGAACTGCCTGCGCTCTACAACGCAATTCACCTCAAAAGCCCAGAGGATGACAACGAAACGATCGTTTGTGAAGTCGCTCTGCATCTGGGCGATAACTCGGTCCGCACTGTTTCCATGCATACTACTGACGGTTTGGTGAGAGGACAGGAAGCGATTGATACAGGAAAACCTATCTCTGTCCCCGTTGGCGAAAAAGTATTGGGTCGAATTCTCAATGTGGTTGGCGATCCGGTAGACAAGAAACCTCCTGTTGAGTCTGAGGAAAGATGGAGTATTCATCGCGACGCGCCTCCTTTTGATGAGCAGGATACGAGTATGGAAATGCTCGAAACGGGGATCAAGGTCATCGACCTTCTTGAGCCTTACCTCAAGGGCGGAAAAACAGGACTGTTTGGTGGTGCGGGTGTTGGTAAAACCGTTCTCATCATGGAACTCATTCGTAATATTGGAGCTGAACATGGTGGATACTCGGTATTCGCGGGCGTAGGTGAAAGAACCCGTGAAGGAAATGACCTCTACCACGAAATGGTCGATTCAGAAGTTATTGATAAAACAGCTCTCATTTATGGGCAGATGACTGAACCTCCGGGCGCTCGTATGCGTGTCGGATTGACTGGCCTCACCTGTGCGGAATATTTCCGCGATGTTGGCGGTCAGGACGTTCTTCTCTTCATTGACAATATTTTTCGTTTCTCGCAAGCTGGGTCAGAGGTTTCGGCTCTTCTGGGACGTATCCCTTCTGCGGTTGGTTACCAGCCTACTCTTGCAACTGAAATGGGTAACTTACAGGAGCGCATCACTTCAACGAAGAAAGGATCGATCACTTCGGTTCAGGCGGTTTATGTTCCCGCCGATGACTTGACTGATCCGGCGCCAGCGACAACATTCTCGCATCTGGACGCAACCACTGTTCTCAATCGACGTATTTCTGAGCTTGGTATTTATCCCGCGGTTGATCCGCTCGATTCCACATCGCGTATTCTTGACCCTCAAGTTTTAGGCGATGACCATTACAATACGGCACGTAACGTACAAACCGTTCTACAACGTTATAAAGATTTGCAGGACATCATCGCGATTCTCGGTATGGAAGAGCTTTCGGAAGAAGATAAACTCACCGTTGCTCGCGCACGAAAAATTCAGAAATATCTTTCTCAGCCATTCTTCGTAGCGGAAGTATTTACGGGTTCTCCAGGAAAATACGTCAAGGTTGAAGATACTGTTGCTGGATTCAAAGAAATTCTGGACGGGCGTATGGATGATATACCAGAGCAGGCTTTCTACATGGTCGGTGATCTGAACGAAGTTTACGAGAAAGCTAAAAAACTCCAGGCAAAATAATATGGCTGAAAATAAAATGCAATTGAGTATCGTCACGCCGGAAAGACTGGTGGTGAATGAAGATGTCGATCAGGTCAACGTTCCCGGTATAGAAGGTGACTTGGGGATTCTGTATGACCACGCTTCCATCCTGACCACAATGCGTCCCGGTCAGTTGTCTTATGAGTCAGATGGCGAAAAGGGTAGGGAAACTATTCACATGGTGGTGAGTGGTGGCTATCTGGAAGTGACTGATAATCGAGTGATCGTGCTGGCCGAAGCAGCGGAGTTTCTTGACCAGATCGATAAAGAACGCGCTAAAACTGCTTTGGCTAAAGCTGAGGAAGTGCTGGCAGATACCGATCTCTCCGATGATGACTTTGAAAAAGCCCAGCACAAACTCTTCCGCGCCGTAGCCCGCCTCGAAAATACTGAAGACAACTAAATCCAGTACCTGAATCTTGTTCCCTGTCCTTTGGGACTCCGCTGTGGGAACAAATAAGAGAATTAATTCTCAGCTTTTTATATCAGTGTTTCCCGTTAAGGTGATCTTTTAAGTATCTTCCTGTGTAGGACTTTTTGGTTTTTGCCACTTCTTCCGGCGATCCGCTGGCGAGAATTTCCCCTCCCTTGTCTCCTCCCTCCGGACCCAAGTCGATTATATGATCGGCGGTTTTGATGACGTCTAGATTATGCTCAATAATGATTACGGTGTTTCCCGAGCCTACTAACTTGGTAATGACTTTCAATAGATGCTCGATATCGGCGAAATGGAGTCCGGTGGTTGGTTCATCTAGAATGTAAAGAGTTCGGCCCGTACTGCGTTTGCTGAGTTCCTTGGACAGTTTTACTCTTTGTGCCTCTCCACCGGATAATGTGGTCGCGGCTTGGCCGAGGTGGATATAGTCGAGTCCCACATCGGCGATGGTTTGCAGTTTTATTTTTGCGGATGGAATATTTTGGAAAAAAATGGTCGCTTCCTCAACGGTCATTTCCAATACGTCTGCTATATTTTTTCCTTTATACAGAATTTCGAGGGTTTCCCGGTTGAATCGTTTGCCATCGCAAACTTCGCAAGTGACGAAAACGTCTGGAAGAAAATGCATTTCTACCTTGAGAACCCCGTCTCCTTGGCAGGCTTCGCACCGCCCGCCTTTTACGTTAAAGCTGAACCGCCCGGGTTTATAACCACGCATTCTCGATTCGGGTACCTGACTGAACAGGTCGCGGATTATGGTGAACACTCCGGTATAGGTGGCCGGATTCGACCGGGGGGTTCTGCCAATTGGTGACTGATCGATGTCGATTACTTTATCAATCAGGTGGACGCCATCAATTGTTTTATATTTTCCGGGTTTGTCTGTCGACTTCCAGAAATGTTGGGCCAGAGCTTTGTATAAGATATCGATGATCAATGTACTTTTGCCCGACCCGGAAACTCCGGTAACGCATATCAGAGATCCGAGGGGTATTCGGACGTTTATATTTTTTAGATTATTTTGTTCCGCTCCTTTTATTTCCAGGAATAAACCGTTGCCTTGTTTTCTGTTGGTCGGAATTGCTATTTTCTTTTTGCCGGAAAGATATTGTCCGGTGAGAGACTTTTTATCTTTTAAAAGTTTTTTAGGTTCGCCTGAATAGATGATCTCTCCGCCATGGGCACCGGCACCCAGGCCAATGTCGATGACATGATCGGCTGAGAGGATGGTTTTTTCATCATGCTCCACCACAATGACTGTATTTCCAAGGTCGCGAAGTTTAACAAGTGTGCTTAGAAGGCGATCATTATCGCGTTGGTGAAGTCCGATACTCGGTTCATCGAGAACATACAAGACTCCCATAAGGCTGGACCCTATTTGTGTTGCCAGTCTTATGCGTTGGCTTTCACCCCCGGAAAGGGTTGCCGAAGATCGGTTCAAGGTCAGATATTCTAGGCCGACATTGAGGAGGAATCCGAGTCGTTCATGAATTTCTTTCACAATGCGGCGGGCTATGTTGTGTTCTTGTTTCGATAAGTTGAGATTTTGAAAAAAATCGTGCAGGTGACCGATGGAGCGCCCTGTCAAATCGACAATATTATTATCCCCCACGCGGACAGAGACACCTGCTTTTGTCAGTCGTGTACCATCGCATAAGGAGCAGGGAAGAGTACGCATGAATTTAGCGATGTCTTCCCGTGCTGCCGCTGAATCTGTTTCGTGATATCGCCGTTCAAGGTCGCAGATAACCCCATCATAGGTACCTGTGTAGTGTTCCCGCTTGTTGTTACGCTCATAAATATATTTGATGGACTCATCACCTGCGCCGAAGAGAAGAAATTTCTGCGTTGCCTTGGATAGTTTTTTGAAAGGGGTATTGAGTTTGAACTTGAAGTGTTTCGCAATACTTTCGAGCATCTGGTGAAAATTAATAGAGGTACGTTTTTCCCAGGGTTTGATGGCTCCATCGCGGATGGATAAGGAAGTATCGGGCACAACAAGGTCCTGATCAACAACCATTTTGGTTCCCAATCCATCGCAGGAGGGGCACGCACCGTGCGGGTTGTTGAACGAAAACAAACGTGGCTCCAGTTCTGGATAACTTATATTGCAGTAGCTACAGGCAAATTTTTCGCTGAATAAGAGTTCTTCATTCTTGCCAGCACCTTTTAAAACGGCAACCACAAGAGTGCCCACTCCCTCTACAAGCCCTGTTTCAATAGAGTCAGTCAATCGTTTGCCCATATTTTCTTTAATAATTAGCCGATCAATAACCACTTCAATGGTGTATTTGTGTTTTTTATCTAAGATGATTTCTTCTTCCAGGGAACGGACTTCGCCATTGATTCGCACTCGCACGAATCCCTTCTTGCGCAAAAAAACCAGCTCCTTTTTAAATTCTCCTTTGCGTCCACTGACTACTGGAGCGAGGATCATTATTTTTGTTTTTTCAGGAATCGATTTGACTTGGTCGACAATTTGCTGGACGGTCTGGGAGGAAATTTCCCGATCACATCCATAACAATAGACGCGACCTATTCTTGCGTACAGAAGACGCAGATAATCGTAGATTTCCGTTACTGTACCGACTGTAGATCGCGGGTTTCTGCTTGATGTCTTTTGTTCAATCGAGATGGCGGGTGAAAGGCCTTCGATGGAATCGACATCCGGCTTTTCCATCAGTTGCAGGAATTGGCGGGCGTAAGCGGAGAGTGACTCCACATATCTGCGCTGGCCTTCTGCGTATATGGTGTCAAACGCGAGGGTGGATTTTCCTGACCCACTCAGTCCAGTGATTACCACAAGTTTATTGCGTGGCAGGGTCACTGTGATATTTTTCAGGTTGTGTTCCCGTGCGCCCTTGACGACGATGTTGTCAGAGCTCATGAACCCCTCTTACCAAGGAGAGCTTCGCGTGAGTCGAGATTTCAAAACAGACTTGTCTTAGAAGTGTAGCTGCCCAATTTATTGGGCGGTTTAAAGGGCGCCCAATAAATTGGGCAGCTACAAAAACATAATACATTTCCCTGAGCTTTATAAGTAAGCTAGGCAGGGTTAAAATAATTTTTTCCATTTCTCATTCACCTTTTTCTTTATTTCATCAGACATCTTAATTTCGTCAGGCCAGTCCTGCAGAAACCCTTGCTCTCCTGTTTTTCGGGTTACATCAATAGCCAGTCGGTTTTCGAAGTAATGGATATCTCTTTTGGGGTCGATATTGTTGAGCAGTTTCCATAGTACGGTCGATATGTCATTCACATCCTCATGACCTTCCAGAATAATCAGCACGGTTATAGAGGAGTATTCCCTATTGCTCATAAATTTTTCAATCACCCCGCGTCCTTGATGGGGGCACTTTTTATCCAGTGTGGCAAATGCAACCCGTTGTCGGTCCTCCCGCTCGATGATCTTGCAGGATATTAGTTCCGTAAAATTTTCAAGGATCGCCTTGGGTGTGGGCAGTACGCCTGTAACAGTGGGGTCTGGTTCAGAGTCGAATCCTTCTTCACCCTCAATTTTGTCGGTTGCGTCAATGCCAAGTTTAGAGCCATAAAGTGCTCTGTCAGATGCGTGGTTGAGGACATCAAGAATTCCTTCCGAGTAAAACAAATCGCGTTTGAGATCAACTCTATTCAGGAGAAGGTCAATGATCTTTCCGTGATCATGAACATCAATGCTTTGGTCGACGACAATGATGGTCTTGACAAAACTCATTTGTCCCATTCCCCAGAGCGCGTTCATCAATCTACGTGCCTGCATGGGGAAACGTTTGTCAATCGAGACGATGACCAGATTATGAAACACACCCTCAGCAGGCATGTCCATATCGATAATTTCGGGTAGCTGGGTTCGCATGAGAGGAAGAAAAATCCGTTCAGTGGCTCTACCCAGATAAAAATCTTCCTGCGGTGGTTTACCGACTATAGTTGTTAGGTAAATCGGATTCCTTCGGTGCGTGATTGCGGTGATGTGGAAAACTGGGTAGTCACCATCCTGCGAATAATATCCTGTATGGTCGCCGAAAGGACCTTCAAGACGCATTTCTGAGGGATCGATAAATCCTTCTAAAATAATTTCAGCGGTGGCTGGAACTTCCAGATCGACGGTTTTGCATTTAACGAGCGGGACCGGAGTCTTGCGGATGAATCCGGCCAGCAGGAATTCGTCTATGCCATAGGGCAAAGGAGCGCTGGCAGAATAGCAAACCGTCGGATCGGCTCCGATAGCGACCGCGCAGTCCATGATTTTATTTTGCTTCCGATAGTCATGAAAAAAATGGGCACCGTCTTTGTGAATGTGCCAATGCATCCCGGTCGTTTTCTTGTCGTATATTTGCATGCGGTAGAGTCCGACATTCCTCAACTTGCGGTCGGCACTCCGGTTCACAACAATAGGGAAGGTGATGAAACGTCCGGCATCATCGGGCCAGCATTGCAGGACTGGGATTTCCCCAAGATCCACATCGTCACCAGTGAGGACTACCTCCTGACAGGGGGCTTGTTTTTCGCTAACCATTTTGGGAGGAAACGCCGCCGCCTCAAGAAGCATGGGTAGCAGTTTCACTTTGTCCATGAGCGTAGTGGGAGGTGCAACCTTGAGATATTTGTCGATGTCCCTGGCGATCTTTTCAATATTGTGAACACCGAGAGCGGCGTTCATCCGTTTCGTACTGCCAAAAGCGTTGATAAGAACTGGCATGGACGAACCCTCGACATTTTCAAAGAGCAGGGCCTTGCCGCCGCCCGGTTGTTTCGAAACGCGGTCGGTGATCTCTGCGATTTCAAGAAGGGGCGACACCCGTTCTTTAATACGAACCAACTCATTGTCAAACTCGAGCCGTTCGATAAATTCTCTGAGGGAATGATAAGTCATGAGTGCAAGGGCACGAATATCAGTGGTTATTTATACGGTAAATTAGAACCCCCTATTGTATCGCGGATTGCTGTAAGAAGTGATAAATATTCTTTGATGCTGGTAAGGTGGATTTTTAACGCAAAGTCGCAAAGGGCGCAAAGAAAAAACTTTATCTCTCTTTGCGCCCTTTGCGACTTTGCGGTTCACTAGATCAGGCTTGCTTTAAAATTTTTCTACGCTCTGCCGTATTTATCTTCGTAGCGGGTGATGTCGTTTTCGTCGAGCTTGTCGCCGAGTTGGACTTCGATGATTATGAGTGGGGATTCACCAGAGTTGACCAGTCGATGTTTGGCTCCCTGGGGAATTTCGATGGATTGGTTTCGTGTCAGGTTGTGAGATACTTCATCAACCTGGGCCTGGGCCGTGCCGCTAATGATCGTCCAGTGTTCGCTCCTGTGATGGTGCGACTGCAGGCTCAACAATTCGCCGGGAAGAACTTCGATGCGTTTGACCTGATAATTGGCATCTTTTTGAAGAATAGTATAACTTCCCCATGGACGGATTTCCGTCATTGAGGTGACGGCTTCGGGTCGTTTTTCCAATTTGATTTGCTCGACAATTTTCTTTACGTCTTGTGCCTGGTCTTTCGGGCAGACTAATAATGCGTCGGGCGTGTCCACCACGATCATATTTTTCAATCCCAGTGTAGCAACCAGTCTGTTGCCACCCTGAATGATTGATTCGCTATTATCCACGGCGATTACGTTTCCTGCGATCACGTTACCTCGGGAATCCTTCACAGAAACATCCGCGAGTGCGGTCCATGCTCCAACATCGTTCCATCCTATGTTTGCCGGCAGAACCGCAGTGTTGTTAGATTTTTCCATCAGGCCATAGTCAATGGAAATGGATTTCAACGATGAAAAAATGTTCCTTCCCGATTCATTCAACATTCGGTACGGGTATTTCCCTTTTGCTTCGAAAGTATTCGTGGCGAGAGCATCGAGTTGCGCGTGTAGTTCTGGCAAGTGTATCTTAATTTCATTGAGCAGGGTGGATACTTTCCACACGAACATGCCGCTATTCCAGTAATAGCCACTTTCTTTAAGATAAGTTTCTGCTGTTTGCTGATCGGGCTTTTCGACGAATCGGTCCACCTTGAAAGCGCCATCTTCAAGGGCCTGACCTTGCTTGATATATCCATAGCCAGTTTCGGGCGCCAGAGGTTTGATACCCAGAGTAACGAGGTGGCCTTTTTTTGCAACTGTCTTGGCGCGTTGTAGCAGTTCACAAAAAGCTTCGAGGGTGGTGATAGCGTGGTCCGCAGGAAAAACTGCCATGGTGGCATCAGGGTCGGATTCGCTTAAAATACGGGCAGAATATCCGATGGCGGCGGCAGTGTTACGTCCAACGGGTTCGGCGATCAGCCGGGAAGGACAAAACCCCATCGGCTTCAGTTGACGACAGGTTTCGAGCGCGTGGTTTTCGTTGGTAATCACCCAGGTGTTGTCAGGCGGAATGACCGGCGTCATTCGGTCGAGGGTATTCTGGATCATTGTTCCCTGACCAGTGATTTTTAGTAATTGTTTGGGAAGTTGTTCCCTGCTTTTAGGCCAGAAGCGTGTGCCGCTACCTCCAGCCAGAATGACTGCGTACATGTTATGATTTCCCAAAGTCTGAAGAAATATAGTCCGAATGGTCAAGTATCTTGCCGGGAGGCGAACCAACGGATTCTTTATAGATTATTGAATTTATATATGCTAACTTGCTTAATTCACCAGCATTACTATGTCCGGCGAAACAATTTCAGAATTTTATCACGAATTCTGGCACCCATGTTAGCCAATTCAACATCAAAGGACTAGCATATAAACCTGCTAGCAAATTAATCAGCTTAATCCGGGGTTGTAGTTGGCCTTACGGAAGATCCAATATCAATTCCCTGATTTACCTGGAGGTATATGGAAAAGGCAATATTTTATCCATTTCTAATGTTTGTTTTCACGATCTCGATGATCGGGGGGTGGATTCCAACAATCAAGATGTGGTCACAGGAGACTTTTCGTCTCGTTATCAGCTTTTGCGCTGGTATTTTGTTGGGTGCCGTTTTTTTTCATGTTCTTCCGGAAATTTCTCCGGTTCTGGGTAGCCAGTTGGGTTATTCAATAATGTTCGGATTTCTTCTTATTTTCGTGCTGGAAAAATTTATCATGGTGCACCCTTGTGAAGAGGGTGAGTGTAATTATCACAAGGTTGGGCTTTCCGCATATGTCGGGATCGGTCTCCATAGTATCCTTGATGGAATTGCCATTGGTGCAGGGACCATGATGAACCTAAGTGTTGTTATTATTCTCGCTGTGACAATTCACAAATTTCCAGCCGCGCTGGCATTGAGTAGTTTGCTGGTAAAGGGTGGAGAATATTCCAAGAAGAAAATTTTATGGTCCATGTTTATTTTTTCATTGGCGACCCCTGTCGGCGCTTTATTCGCTGTATTTATCTTTCAAGGGCTTGACGATTATACGGTCGCAACGGCACTTGGTATTTCGGCGGGGACTTTCCTGTTTATATCAATAGGCGATCTTCTGCCGACAGTTTACGAAGAGCATGAGAAAGGATACAAAAACCTTGTTTCCCTCTGTATGGGAACCTTGGTTATGATTCTATCGCACGGGCTGGCCTGACTCCTTCCTAATGGAGACCACGGGAAATACTTTTTCTTTCCTGCTGCAACAAATGATCCCGGAAAAAATAAAACCCTACCTTCCATACATGCGTAAATATCGTCGTGAAATGACGATTGGTATTTTCGCATTATTGATAGCTGACATTACAGCTTTATCGATACCCTGGTTACTCAAACTGGTGGTAGACGAACTACCCAAAGGGCCTTCGCGCTCTGATCTTGCGGGATTTGGTGGAATGCTTTTTGTTATTGCCACTGTGCAGGCATTGTCCCGTTTTGGTTGGAGAAAATTTCTGTTTGGTCCTTCCCGTAAAGTTGAAGCGGACATTTCCAATAATCTCTTTTCTCATTTTCTGTCGCTGGACAAAGTCTGGTTTCTAAACCAGAAAATAGGCGACCTCATGTCCCGAGCTACCAACGACCTGCGTGCGGTTCGGGACTTCGTAGGCCTTGGTTTGCTCATAATGATAGATTGTGCAGTGGTCATAGTATGTAGTGTCAGTCTGATGTTTTGGATCAATCCCTCGCTTACCCTTGTTGTTCTGGTTCCGCTTCCAGTCCTTTCCATTCTATTTTGGAAATTTCTACCTGAGATGGGCCGCCGTCATGAAGCGGTGCAGGAGCATCTTTCGAAAATCACATCACATGTTCAGGAGAACCTTGCGGGCATTCGTGTTTTGCATGCGTTTGTGCAGGAAGAAACAGAGAAAAGAAAATTTGATAAACTCAACCTTGAATACATTAAGAAGAATTTAAGAGTGACCCGATTGTTTGGAGTTTTCACACCTTCACTCATGTTGACTGTTGGTGTGGCCGCGATGATCTCCCTTTGGGTTGGCGGCAAGGCTGTGATAGGAGAAGAAATGACCCTCGGTTCCTTCGTGGGCTTTAACGGTTACTTGTTGATGTTGTCGTGGCCAATGATGGGAATCGGCTATGTCGCTAACCTCACCCAGAAGGGGCAAGCGGCCATGAGCAGAATTCAGGAAATTTTTTCAGCTCAGGCGGGCATAAGCGATAACAAAGAAGTTGTTAAGGCGATCAATGAATTGGCAGGCGAGATAGAGTTTCGTGGGCTTGGTTTCACCTATCCAGAGGCCAAACAGGAAAGCCTGAAGGATATTCGATTAAAAATTCCTAAAGGGCAAATCCTGGCGGTGGTTGGTGTGATCGGTTCCGGCAAAAGCACTCTTGTTCAATTGATTCCTCGTTTATATGAAGCATCCCAGGACACCTTGTTCATTGATGGTCATTCGATTCGCGAAATTCCATTATCGGTGCTTCGAGAAAATATTGGATACGTTAATCAGGAACCCTATTTGTTTTCCGCCACTATCCGGGAAAATATTACTTTTGGCGTGAACGAGGTTGTAGACGATGAAATAAATGAGGTCGTTAAAAAAGCAGGTTTACTAAATGATATGAGTCGCTTTCCTGGTGGATTGGATACCCTTGTTGGAGAGCGGGGGGTATCTCTATCAGGTGGACAAGTCCAGCGCATCGCTCTGGCACGGGCACTGTTGACCCGCCACAAAATCCTCATTCTGGATGATGCCTTCTCCAGCCTCGACGCGGAAACAGAAGAGGGCATTTTATCCAATATAAAAGAATTAACTCGCGGAGTTACAACGGTGATAGTTTCTCATCGCCTGTCCGCAGTGCGCAAGGCGGACCGCATTGTCGTTATGAATGACGGAACTGTTGTGGAAGATGGGACACACGATGAATTGATGTGGCTGAATGGGGAATATGCACGGTCGTACAAAAATCAGGCGCTTGCAATGGAAATGGAGATCACTCTTCAATGAGCAAACTGCATGAGGAAAGTTTACAGGATAGCTACCTTGACTGGACTTTGTTCAAAAGAGTGGTTGTTTACCTGAAACCCTATCGTGCGCTAGTACTACTCGCAATATTTTTTCTTTTTTGCGTTTCTATATTAAGCCTTGCCGGACCCTATCTTACTAAAATAGCGATAGATGATTATATTTCGGTTTCAAACCTGGAAGGACTGAATCAGCTTGCGCTTGTTTATCTTTCTATTTTGGGCTTGGCGTTTGTCTGCCAGTTTGTTCAAACCTATTTGATGCAATACATCGGGCAAAAGGTGATGTATGACTTGCGGACCCAAACCTTTGCCCACTTGCACCGAATGTCGTTCAAGTTTTTTGACAAGAATCCAATAGGAAAACTTGTAACACGAGTGGTTAATGATGTTGAGGTTCTTAACGAGATGCTGACATCCGGATTAATCCTTGTCTTCAGCGACTTGTTTACCTTGATGGGTATCCTTTGCGTCATGTTGTATCTGGACTGGCAATTGACGCTGGTTGTATGCACCGTATTTCCACTGCTATACCTTGCGACAAGGGCCTACCGTGTTCGAGCGCGAGATGCATTGCGAAAAAATCGCGCTCATGTAACCCGGTTGAATACGTTTTTAGAAGAAAACCTTTCTGGCATGCCAACGGTTCATCTCTTTCACCGGGGAAAAATCCATCATGAAAAATTCCGAGCGATTAACGATGACAAAGTTAAAGAAGACCTCCGTGCGATTCACTACAACGCCATCTATCTCCCTTCAATTGATGTATTCAGCGCCTTTGGGATGGTATTGGTGATTTGGTATGGAGGGGGTAAGTTTGTTCAGGATCAGATGCAGCTTGGTGTCCTAGTCGCTTTTTTACAATACTTGCAGAAATTCTTTGAGCCAATTCGGGACCTTGCTGAGAAATTCAATATTATTCAAACCGCCATCGCTTCGGCGGAGAGGACCTTCGAATTACTGGACACGCCTGAAGATTATAGTGATCCGCCCACTCCGCTTCCAGTCAAGCGAATGCGTGGTGAAGTTGAGTTTCGTAATATGTGGTTTGGCTATAAGAAGGATGATTTCGTCCTTAAAGATATTTCATTCTCTGTTAGAGAAGGGGAGAGCCTGGCAGTGGTTGGCGCGACAGGGGTTGGGAAGTCATCTCTTGTCAATGCTCTATGCAAATTTTATGAAATCAGTCGTGGGGATATATTGTTGGACGGTGTTTCTATTAGCAAAATGAGCAAGTACGACCTGCGCCGTCAGATATCACTGGTTCAGCAGGATGTGTTTCTGTTTTCAGGAAACATTCTAGACAATATTCGATTGGGAAATACGGACTTGCCATCCGAATATATTGAATCGGTCGCGCAGTCAGTCAATTTACATACATTCGTTGATCGCCTGCCAGGTAAGTATGATCAGGAAATTCGAGAACGAGGCAGTGTTCTTTCTCTCGGGCAAAAACAATTGCTTTCATTTGCCAGAGCTTTGGCGGCTGATCCCAGAATTCTTGTTCTTGACGAAGCGACATCAAGTATTGATACAGAAACGGAACGCCATATACAAAATGCGATTAAAGAGATCATACGAGGCAGAACATCTATCATCATCGCCCACAGACTTTCCACATTAAAGCATGTTGATAAGATTCTAGTGCTTAAGGAAGGGCGAATCGCTGAGTATGGAACTCAAAAGGAACTGCTTCAAAAAAATGGGGTTTACTGGAAACTTTATAATCTGCAAGCAGGAAATGGTGTTAAATAAACCTGATCGAAAGTCAGNTCTTTTTCTTGAACTCTATGNNAAGTCGGTTGGCAGTGCGGTTGTTTTGGACATGTTCCTTTATAATCTCTTCCATATCTTCTTTTGTTTTTGGGGAGTACCAGACATCGNCTGGATAAACGACCATCGCCGGCCCATGAGCGCAGGCGTCGAGACATCCAGCCTTATTGACCCGCACCTTTCCTTTTAATCCCATTTCGTGGATGCGTCCCTTCGCGTAATCGAGTAAATCGTCTGACCCACATGCGGAGCATGAACCGCGCGGATCATCCTCGGTGCGCTTATTATTGCAGATGAAGAGATGTTTTTGGAATCGGGGCATGGTATGCCAGGGCTAGGAGGATTATCCGTCAGCTTTAGGCAGTTTGTGGGATTGATGTTCATCCAGATATTCTTTGAATTTACCGAAATTGACGTAGCATTGATCGCAACTGTCTGGAAAGACCGTGACGATGACCCCTTTTTCGATTCTTTTTGCAAGTTTAAGTGCACCGCAAAGTGCCGCCGCCGATGAATGGCCTACAAGAATACCTTCCTCTTTTTCGAGGGTTTCAACCATGTCATAAGAATATTCAGTTGAAACGCTTATCTTGCCGTCGAGGATGGATTCATCATAAATTCCGGGAACGATTGAACTAGCCATGTGCTTTAGGCCTTCCAGTCCGTGTAGCTCCTCTTCCGGCTCTAATGCGAAACATTGGACATCTTTATTGAATTCCTTGAGACCGCGGGTGGCTCCCATAATGGTTCCACCGGTGCCAATCCCTGCGACAAAGTGGGTAACGCGATGGTCCGTTTGCGTCCAGATTTCTTTTGCGGTTGTTTCGTAGTGTGCCTTCCAGTTGGAGTCGTTGTTGTACTGGTCTGGCATGAAATAGATGTCAGGATTTTCTTCGTATATTTTTTTAGCGAGAAGGATTGCTCCGTCAGACCCTTCAAAAGGACTGGATGTTACAATTTTAGCACCGTAGAAATCAGCCATGAGGCCTTTTCGTTCTTTGCAGACGTTGGCTGGCATCACCAGTTTTACTTTATAGCCTTTTATCTTGCCTATCAGCGCGTAAGCGATTCCAGTATTGCCTGAAGTGGAGTCGAGTATAATTTTATCTTTTGTCAACGCGCCGGATTTTTCACCGTCCTCGATCATTTTAAGAGCAGGACGCGCTTTGACCGACCCACCCGCGTTTTTCCATTCTGCCTTGGCGAAGATGGTTACGCCTTTGTATTCCTGACCAAGATTTTTGATCCGGATAAGAGGGGTATTTCCGATTGTCTTGAGCACCGAGTCATCTGTGATAACCGGGCAACTGGGTGTCTGGACTTCTGTTGGCAGTGAGAGCTTCATCTTAAGTTTTGACATGAAGGATTAGATTTCAAAATAAACAAAACGTCGCAGATAAAATGAAATAATCCTTGATATGATTCAGAATTACCTCGGCAAACCACAAAATTCTTCGTAATCGACCAATTCCTTAATAGTTGGCTGTTCACCACAAACAGGGCATTTAGGATCCTTCCTTAACTTTAGATTCCGAAACTCTGTGTTCAGGGCATCGTAGATAAGGAGTTTGCCGATCAGCGGTTTGCCAATTCCTAAAATAAGTTTTAACGTTTCTACAACCTGCAGGTTTCCAATCACTCCTGCCAAAACACCCAGGACCCCGCCTTCTTGACAGTTGGGGACCATTCCTGGTGGAGGCGGCTCCGGATATAAACACCTATAGCATGGACCCTCATCGGATTTGAAAACGGTGACCTGCCCTTCAAACCTGTAGATACTGCCGTGAATGAGGGTTTTATTTTTCATGACGCAGGCATCATTCACGAGGTACCGTGTCGGGAAATTATCTGATCCGTCCACAACGTAATCATAGTTCTCCAACAACTTTATGATATTGCCAGAGTCCAGTTTTTCGTTGTAGAGGGTTACTTTTACATCTGGATTGAGAGCCTGGATAGTCTTTTTAGCGGACTCAGTTTTGAGCATACCGATCCGCTCGGTCGAGTGGATGATCTGTCTCTGGAGATTGCTGAGGTCAACCGTGTCGAAGTCAACAATCCCGAGATTGCCTATGCCAGCGGCGGCGAGATAATACGCGGCGGGCGAACCCAGCCCCCCCGCTCCGAGAAGCAGGACCCTGGCTTCCAACATTTTTTGCTGGCCCGCGCCACCTACTTCAGGAAGGATGATATGACGGCTGTAGCGCTCTATCTGCTCATCGGTAAAGTCGATCATCAGGCTCCAACTCCACCTGCGATTGCTGGGATGATCGAGATTTCGTCCCCGTCTTTCACTTCTGTTTTTTCACCATCGAGGAAGCGAATGTCTTCTTCATTGAGGTAAATATTTATGAATCGCCTTGGAGCCCCATTTTCTTCGCAAATCCGTTCTTTGATTCCGTTGAATTGGTTTTCCAAGTTGTTGAGAATATCAGAAATTGTACCCCCTTCAGCAGACACCTCAGCCTTATTGTCTGTCAGCTTCATTAAAGGGGTGGGAATTCTTACTTTGACTGCCATTTTTAAGGTCTCCTTGATACTGTTATGCAGTTACGCTATTAGAATATATTTCTTCAAAGCTGTTTAGCTTAGGTTCTATCACTACGGGGTCGGCATACTGACCGCTCAAAGCTTCAACCGTTTTGAGTCCGTTTCCAGTTATACATATGACAGTTGTTTCATCTGGTTTGATGCGGCCTTGTTCTACCAACTTTTTAGTGACTCCAACAGTTACGCCACCTGCGGTTTCTGTGAAAATACCTTCAGTTTCCGCAAGAAGTTTCATTGCTTTTACAATTTCTTCATCATTGATATCTTCGCCATAGCCGCCGCTTTCCTTGGTGGTTTTGACGCCGTAATAGCCGTCTGCCGGATTGCCAATGGCGATAGATTTGGCGATGGTGTTTGGTTTTACCGGAGTGATGACATCGGTTCCATTCTTGATAGCGGTGGTGACGGGGGAACACCCGGTTGCCTGCGCCGCGAAAATTTTAGATTGGACTTTACCATCGAGCAGGCCGAGCATTTCAAATTCATGAAACGCTTTCCAAATTTTTGTGATCAGCGAACTTCCCGCAACGGGAACGATGACATTATCTGGGGTTTTCCATCCCAATTGCTCTGCGATTTCGTATCCGTAAGATTTGGATCCGTCTCCATAATAGGGGCGGATATTTATGTTCACGAAAGCCCATTTGTGATGAGCTCCGATTTCACTGCATAGTCGGTTGACATCGTCATAAGCTCCGTTGACGGCAATCAACTGTGCTCCATAAATCATAGTACCGAGAATTTTTCCCGCTTCTAGACCGTCTGGAATAAAGATACAGCTCTTCAGTCCCGCTTCCGCCGAGTGAGCGGCAACCGAGTTAGCCAGATTACCTGTGGATGCACAAGAAATGGTGTCGAATCCGAATTCAATAGCTTTCGATACAGCCACCGCGACAACTCTGTCTTTGAACGAAAAAGTGGGGTGGTTGACAGAATCGTTTTTCACATAAAGATTATTGAGTCCGAGCGCTTTTCCCAGATTCTTGGCACGCACCAAAGGGGTGAACCCAACATGGTGGCCAACTTTATTGTCTTCATCCAGGGGCATAAATTCTTTGTAACGCCACATGGAAGGGGGGCCGGCTTGAATGGATTCTCGCGTTACCTTTTTTCCAATCGCTTCATAATCGTAGTCAACCTCCAATGGACCGAAACAAAACTCGCAAACATGAATCGGTTCTTTGGGGAACTCTCTTTTACACTCTTTACATTTAAGTCCTTTTACGTATCCCATGCAATCTGCTTCCTTAAAAATATTGATGAAAACTGAAGTAGCGTTCTCCGGTGTCTGGGAGGATAACTACAATGTTTTTTCCAGGTCCCAGCTCTTCTGCCATTTTGTAAGCGGCACAAACGGAGGCTCCTGATGAGATGCCTACCATAAGACCTTCTTTGCTGGCCAATTTCTGCGAATATGCAAACGCATCTTCGTCACTTACCGGGAGGATACGGCTGACAATATCCATATTTAATACTTTCGGTTTGAATCCGGCCCCGATTCCCTGAATTTTATGTGGTCCCGGGTTTTTACCCGAAAGAACAGCGGAAGTCGCTGGCTCAACACCGACTATTTTTACATCGTCAAAATGTTGTTTTATCGTTTCCCCGCACCCGGTGATCGTTCCTCCGGTGCCTATTCCTGCCACCAATGCGTGAATTGGTTCATCACCCATTGCGGCGACAATTTCCGGCCCGGTCGTCCTCCTGTGAACTTCTGGGTTTGCGGTGTTGTTGAACTGCTGGGGCATGAAGTATTCAGGATGTCCAGCCGCTAGTTCTTCCGCCCTTTCAATCGTGCCTTCCATGCCGAACTCAGCACGGCTCAATTCTGTTTTCGCGCCAAAACTTTCAAGAATCATCCTGCGCTCGGCGCTCATATTCTCTGACATAACGAGAATAACTTCGTAGCCTTTCACCGCGCCAACGAGAGCCAGACCGATTCCTGTATTGCCACTGGTGGGCTCAATAATGGTGGAGCCGGGCTTCAAAATCCCCCGGTTTTCAGCATCTTCCACCATGGCCAGAGCAATCCGGTCCTTAACACTGCCACCCGGATTGAAATACTCCAGTTTAGCGTAAATGTTAGAACCATTGGATGGTACGATATTGTTCAGTTTAACCAATGGTGTCGAGCCGATCAACTCTAAACTATTAATAGATTTGGAATTAGGTTTGTCTGCCATTGATGAGTTTGTGGTCATAGCCCTTTTTAGCGACGGTTCTGGGAAATTGATAATTATAAATGAAGGGATCGTATCAAGTCAACCGTATAAGTGCTTGTCAATTAGGGGTTTTTATGACCTAGCTCTTGACAGAGGCAAACATCCTCTGAATACTGGAGTATGTAGCGTAGCCAGAGGTATGATGAAATTCCTGCTTAAGTAGAGCGTAAATATATCGAAAAACCGAAAACCTGAGTATTTATTGTCAAAAATACAAATCGGTTCATAGTGATATCAGGCGATGTGGAGTATTTCTTGCTCACCGGTGCAAACCCGTGCTGATTGTGCCGATAGTATTAAGAGAACCCTAAGGGAATTAAATTTATGGTGCGCCGTGAACCACTCGAAGTTTTAAAGAAAGTCTCTTTACGCAAAATTTATTTCGGAGGCGGGTTTATTGCGCCTTCTTTACGAGGGGAATCTGGTTTCTGTGAATTCCGGGGAGGTACTTCTTGCGGAGGGAGACTTCAAAGAAACGATGTGCATCGTCCTTTCCGGTAAAATGGAGATTTATAAAATCAATAAAAGTATTGCTATCCGAACCGTGGGGGACTTTTTTGGTGAGATGGGTTTGATGGAATC
>PCCT01000034.1 GCA_002731985.1 Nitrospinota bacterium | reverse complement strand
GCCTATTGATTTTTCCCCGTCGCTCATCCTCACCGGGTGAATCAGTCACCGTTCAAGCCTCCGCAACTCAACGAACCAATCGCACACTCATGAAGGAGTGCGAGTTTAGGTTCAACCATAGAGGCCAAAACCTCTATAAATTATTAAAAAAAATTATTAAAAAAAGACCACTTAACTAGTCATGAACCTAAATAATTTTTTCACATGATTTTCCATTATCCCCACAACTAATATGGGGGGGGATTTGAATTTTTAAAACGGCTCTGGACGATAACTCTATTTTACAACCAACCTCCCCTTTTCACACGAAAATCCCCCAACCTCGCGGTGACTATCAGACCACATTTTGAGTATCCCTGTCTATTCCTCTATCCAAAAATCCTTACAAGCCACCCTCCCGACAACCTTATCTGGAACCCGGTCAATCCGGCCTAAAATACATCACGAGAGGTGCTTTAATTAACAATGGTTTACACAGATTTTACTGGATAACAACTGGGTATGAACAAATCAGTTGACAGTAAAACGATCTAGCTTATATACTTCGACCTCCAACCTTCCCAAAGTACCGCCGAGGGTTTAAGTTTTCGATAGTTAAGGGATTATAGAGTTCTCTGGTTCACCTCCCGAGACGGGTAAAATATAATCGAAGATGGTTGAGATATCCTTTTAATCAAGGAGCTTTATTGATTATGGAAACTAAAGAAGCCGAAGTCATGGATCAGGAAACTGCCGAGGAAGAAGAAATAGATCTGGCGCCGGTGCACGAAATACTGGATAATTTTCCCAGCAAAAGCCGACGGTACATGATTCCCATGTTACAAAAAATCCAAGGAGTCTATCGATATCTGCCTGATAAGGCGGTTCGACTTTTGATGGAAGCGCTGGAGGTCACTCGGGCAGAGGTGTATGGGGTGATTTCTTTTTACCCGCAATTGCTCACGACCGAGCCGGGAAAATATATTATCAAACTCTGCTTCGGAACCGCTTGTTTCGTTAAGGGCGCAAATATCATCGAAGACAAAATTCATGAACATTACCACATACGTCCGGGAGGAACAGACGAAACCAAGCTGTTCACTCTGCAAACCGCTTCCTGTTTAGGGAACTGTGGTGCCGCACCTATGGCTCTCATTGGTGATGATACTCATGGAACGATTGATCCGGAAGCCACTTTGGAATTACTTGGCGCATATAAATTGGAAGACGAGTCTGAAGAACAGGCTGAGGAGACAACCAGCGAATGAGCACTGTCGTTAGGAAAACTGTTAACTTTAAAATCAACGGTGAAGACGCTTCCGCACCAGAAGGTACCGTTATAATAGAAGCCGCGAAACAACACGGCGTTGAGGTCACCAACCTCTGCTATAACAGAAAACTCAAACCGTTCGCCGCCTGCCGTACCTGCATGGTGGATGTCCGCACTGCTGAAGGAAAAAAAGAACTGGTTTATTCCTGCACCCAACCCGTGGCAGAAGGCATAGAAGTTTTCACCGATACTAAAGAGACAGACCGCTACAATGGTGCGTGTCTCGAGATGCTTCTCGTTGAACATCCCTTGGACTGCCCCATTTGCGATAAATCCGGTGTATGTCCGCTACAGGACAACACTGAAGCGCTACAAATGTCCAATGGCCGGTTTGAAATTCAGCGTCGCAATGAACCCAGTGACAAATCAAATCCACTCATAGAATTTTATCTCAACCGATGTATCTTATGTGGCCTGTGCGTCAGAGCCTGTGACGAGATCCAGGGTGTTCAGGCTTTGGACTTCCATCAGAGAGGTATGAAGTCCATGATCGGTACCGCCAATCAGGAGCCACTGGACTGCGAGTTCTGCGGACAATGCATCACCGTCTGCCCGACCGGTGCGCTGATGGATATGTCTTCTCAGGAACGTGGTTTGGCCGCGTTGTTTAAAACGAACAATAGCATCTGCGGATACTGTTCCTGGGGCTGTACGGTCCAAATTGAAACCAAGAAAAATAGAGTGGTCCGGTTTGTTGGCGATGAAGCGCCGGGTGAAGGTATTAACGAAGGAAACCTGTGCTCCAAAGGACGGTTTGGTCACGGCATCATTCATAATGAAAACCGTATCAAGTCCCCCCTCATGAATTTCGGAGGAACTTTCAAGGAAGTCNGTTGGGACGAAGCGATCAAAACAATCATTGACCGGGTTCAGGCAACGATCAATCGCANCGGTCCAGAAACGGTAGCCGGTATTGGCGGTGAAAAACTGACTAACGAAGAAAACTACCTGTTTCAGAAACTGTTCCGCAGTCTTTACGGCTCTAATCAGGTCACTAACCTGGCCAACATGAGAACGCCCTACGTTAACCAGTTCATGGTCCGGTGTTTTGAAAATGGCATCAACTCGAAACCGGTGACTGAACTAGAAAAATCTGATGTCGTCCTTATTTTCAACTCCGACTTACCTTCAGAGTATCCTGTCGGCGGCAACTCGGTTCGTAAAGGGGCGATATTCTCTGGAACAGATATTATCGTCGCCAATCCGCGCAAGGTCGTTTTCAAAAGCGAAACTAAAATAGACATCCGCCTGAATTATTCTCTGGGATCGGATGCAACTGTAGCCAATCGAGTCTCCCGCATTCTGATAGATCAGGGCATCGTGGACACTGCGAAAATCAAGTCGGCTATACCAAATTATGATGAACTGGTTCAGTCTCTCGCCCCGTACACTGCTGAAGCCACGCAACAAGCGACCGGACTTTCAGATGAAGTTCTGACACGAGCGGCAAAAAGATTCGGGCGAACTGCGGACCGATATATCCTGATCGGTAATGATATTTTCGATTCGGGACGGGGTGAAGATATTTTGAACGCTCTTCTTAATTTGTCTATTCTGGTCCATCATGGCGCAGAGGGCAATGTCAGCATCTTCCCCCCAAGGGAACATTGCAACTCTCAGGGCGTTAATGATATGGGTTGCACCCCGGACTTTCTGCCTGGATACCAACCTGTTCCAGATCAGTTTGGTAAAAACCATCCGGCAAATGACTTACTTGGGAACTGCGCCAATGGGACTATAAAGTTTCTGCACATTGCGGGAGAAGACCCTGTTCATTCCTACTACAAAGGGGCGAAGGTCAAAGACGCGCTTAATACCGTTCCATTTCTCGTAGTGCAGGATGTCTACATGACGGACACCGCTAAAATGGCAGATATTATTCTTCCTGCAACAACGTATGCGGAGAAAGAAGGCTCATTCACCAGTATGACTCGTCATGTTCAAAGAGTGGCCCCTGCAACGTTACCGCAGGGTCAGTCCCGCACGGACCACGATATCTTCATTCAACTGGCAAATGCTTTTGGTAAACCATTTTCCAATTCCACTGTGTCTGAAGTACAAGATGAGATTTCAAAAGACGTTCCGATTTACAATGGCACACTTCCTGGAAAAAAATCTTTGCAGTGGGCTCCTGATGGATTTAAACAAAACCCTGGTTTTCAAATAACGGGTGCACCGCAAGAAACCAGCCAGAAGGAAGGATTTAATTTCAAACTGGTATCCAACAACCATATGTTCCATATTGGAAGTTACACTCATTATGCCAAGGCATTGACCGATATCGGACCAGATTGTATTGCCGAATTGAACCCGGATGACGCGCGAGCGTTGAATGTTGAAGATGGCGACAAAATTGTGATTGAATCTGACATGCATAAGGTAGAAGTCCCGGTCGCATTAAGCACTGTCACGGCCAAGGGCATGGTTTATGTCCCTAAAAACTGGGTGGCGGTCCAGCTCAACCTGCTAAGGAATGGTGAAGAAGGACCTGTTTCCATCAAAATATCCAAGGTAGGCTGACTCTAGAGGCAATCTTTTAACGTAAACTAATTCACTACTGACAAACTATGGCCGACTTAAAAGAAAATCTACATACTGATCACATGGTCCTTAACATGGGACCATCGCACCCGGCGACCCACGGTACCGTAAAATTCCTCCTGACGCTGGATGGAGAAACCGTGGTCGATATGGTTGTAGAAATCGGCTATCTGCATCGCGGATTTGAAAAAATGTGCGAGAGCGTGACCTACTCTAATGTGTTTCCATATACAGATCGCTTGAATTATTGTTCAGCAATCATGAACAACATTGGATACGCGCTGGCTGTAGAAAAACTTTGCGACATAGAAATTACTGACCGCTGTAAATACATTCGCGTGGTTACCAATGAACTCGCCCGCATTTCCGATCACTACACGAACATCGCGGCGGCGGCATTGGAGCTGGGAGCGCTGACCGCTTTTATCTACTTTGTTGAAGCCCGGGAAATTGCATGGGACCTTCTTGAAAAAGTTTGCGGGGCGAGACTGACCTCCAATTACATCCGCATTGGTGGGCTGATGTGTGACCTTCCGCCAGGGTTTAACGATGACCTGGAAGCCACCTACCCTAAACTTGATAGTCTGTTTGACGATGTGGACAAGTTGCTTACTAAAAACCGCATCTTTCTCGACCGAATGCGGGACACAGGAGGCATCTCCAAAGAAAATGCCATCTCCTGGGGCTTTACCGGACCATGCCTCCGAGCCTGTGGCATTGATTACGATGTCCGTAAACAGCACCCATATCTTGTTTATGACCGTTTGGATTTTGATATTCCCCTGGGTACAACGGGTGATAATTTTGACCGCTATCTGGTTAGAATGGAAGAAATTAAACAGAGCTTAAAAATTATTAAACAGGCAATGAAGGATATGCCTGAAGGACCGATCAATGTCAATAATCCTTACCTTCGAGTTCCATCCAAACAGGATGTCTACACGCGAATGGAAGAAATGATTGCTCATTTCAAAATGGTTATCGATGGCCTGAAACCTCCTGTTGGTGAGGTGTATTTCCCTACTGAAGCGGCAAATGGTGAACTGGGATTTTATCTTGTCAGTGACGGAACAGGCAAACCCTGGAAATGCCGTGTCAGACCCCCTTGTTTTACAATGACTGCCGCACTACCAGACCTTTGCAAGGGCAGTATGCTGGCTGACATCGTTCCCACCTTCGATATGATCAATATGATCGGCGGCGAGTGCGACAGGTAGAGTGCCACCCCCGTCAATTTATCCGATCACCGCACATTATCCCGAGTCCAAAGTATTTTTCAATCTACACTCCAACTTGTACTATGGTCCTTAGATCAATTAAAACGGTTATTAGCTCAACCTAAAGTCCGACTTCGGATGCCTTGTGTTAGATGTTAAGCCTTATAAAATTAGTTTTTCTTTTTGCCGGTATTTTACTTTTCGGCTGGGCTGTTTCGACCGTCGACTTGACGGTGGTTGGAAATCTGATAATCAAACTGGGTTATGGTTTCTTAATAATTTTCCTGATATATCTCAACGTCACATGGCTAGACACAGTCGCCTGGCAAAAAACTTTCAGGTCGGATGAAGCACATCAATTCAGTCTATGGGATTTATGGCGTATTCGGCAAATAGGTGAAGCTTATAACGCCATCACTCCACTTGGAACCCTCGGGGGAGAACCGGTGAAAGCCCAGCTTTTAAAAGAAAGACACGGGCTTTCTCTCAAGCAAAGCATGGTATCCCAGGTAATAGCACGTACAACGTTCATGATTGCTCTCATCCTGTTCATTATTCCGGGCACATTCTTCACTCTTCAGTCCAGTATCATATCCGAAAAGTTTCAAATGGCTTGCCTTGCTGGCATGGGCGTCTTCTCTACATTAATTTTCCTATTTCTCCTATTTCAGGTCACGGGAACTCTTGGTGTACTGGCAACATGGTTTTCGCGTTTGCCTATAGGAAAAAACAAGGGCGTCTTCCTGGACAAACTAAAGATAGTTGACCATGGAATATCTTCTTATTACAAAAAACACACTTCACGAGCGATTACGTCCGTGCTGTATGCCTTCGCCGGATGGGCTGTTGGGCTTGCTGAGTTATATGTAACTTTATATTTTCTTGGATACGAACCCACTCTGATCGATTTGTGGGTCATCGAAGCTTTGGCTCAGCTAGTGCGCACCGGAAGTTTTTTCATTCCGCTGAGTATTGGAGCGCAGGAGGGAGGACTCATCCTCATTTTCACCGTTATGGGGATGCCTGCCGACCTTGGGTTGACAGTTTCATTCATCCGGCGCATCAAGGATCTGGTATGGGTCGGTGTGGGACTTGCTATTAGTTGGTTACTTGCATTTCGCCCGGTCCAGGTTCAAACAGAAGAGAGCTAAAAAAAAACCGCTTTGCCGATGATTTCTCACCTGTCGCAAAGCGGGTCTAATTTTCACATCGACTTTAAAATACTTGTCTTTAATTTTAGAGCACGTCGCGGCTGACTCCTTTTTCTCTCCCTCTTCCACCGGGGGTTCTTCTCAGCGAATTGGTGAACACATCATTTTGCTGAACCAGTCCATCGTGAGCTGATTTTATAGGATCGATCCTGTTTTTCAGAATCTCATCGGCCACTTCATCTATCATTTCCGCTTCTTTTTTCGCGGCAGCTTCTTCGGGTGTCAATACTTTTTTGGCCCCCTCCTCCGCCGCTCCTGCGTCTGACAATGCTGGCTCGCCTTCTGATGCTCCAGACTCAAGTTCCTCGGCTTCAGCGTCCTTCATAGATTTCTTAAAGTTCTTGATACTCCGTCCGAAAGCAGATCCTATTTCCGGAAGCTTTCCGGCTCCAAAAATTATCATGATGATGACTAAGATAATCATCAACTCTGGAAAACCAATGCCCATCATAAGAACATTCTCCTAAAATGAAGTTGCTAGTCTGTAGGATTTTATCAGATAAATGCCAAAAAGCCAAAAGTTTCCTACCCTGCGGTCAGTCTGGTGCGCCAGCTTAGAAATTATTAAAATCATTTGTGAACATCCCTGAAGGGCTTTCGTAAAAAACTTCATTTCCGTTCACACTGTCCTTAGAAATGTCCTTATACATAATGTCCCAAGTCCCATCTTCATCCACATCAAATGAATAAAAAAGGGGCTGGGCCGTAGCCACATAATAAAAACTTTGTGATTCATAAGGTGTGTAAAAAACAGGTAGATTTGGAAAATTTGCCCCTATTTCCATAACCGTTTGGTCTGAATAAAAGGATGTGACCACAACTCGCAGGGTGTGAAAATCTGCTTTCCCATTAAAATCCAAATCGTAGCTGATGCGCAACATTCCACTGGGCGAAAGGTCCCAGTTCATCTGCGAGGCTAATGGAGGCTCTGGAGTAAGGTAAGGACTGCTCCAGGCAGTTGGAGTCAAAAATATTAAGAATACTATAATGGTAATACATGTCTTGAAGTATTTCATTGTGCTCACCTCCTTCGACCAGACGTAGGCGGCACACTAGTTCACGGAAAATGCGCGGCCAGGTTGATCACCCAGGGGTCCCATAGCAGTACTCGCCCTGGTCCCTCAAATATTGTCGAAGTTTCCATAGGACTCACACTCCTTTCAACACATGCTTCATAAAAAAAGCCTGACACTCGGGTCGAATGACAGGCTGATACACCTTTCAAATTAATTAAAACTATTTTATATTTTCAATATTCTAGCCTTCATTCAACTCAAGTTATTCACCTTCCTACTTATTTAGATGACTCCCCCGGGGTTGTAGATTCATAGTTTGAGGCACTACATACCTGAAAAAGCTAAATTCATATTATTTTTCAATGGGTTAAAGGCAAAAGAAAAGGGGCCGGTAACAACCGGCCCCTATCTAATTCATCGGATTAGGAATCCTTTGGAGGCATTACTTAACTGCAAAAAACTTAAGCCCACCTCTAAATGAAACTGCCTGATTTATCGAGCTTCTCTTAATGCCCGATATGCGCCTTCAGAATAGGTGACTCTAAAATCTTCTTGTTACCGCCAGCTCTCTTGAAAGCCGCCTTAAAGTGCATGGTAGCATCCCCATGTTTTCCCACTTTGTCGAGTGAAATTGCTTCGTTGAAATGAACCTCTCCCGAAGAAGCGTCAATAGCGGAGGCTTCCTGAAAATGACCCAAAGCTACATCAAAATGACCTTTACCCCAATGTTTGATGCCTTCATTATTGTGCATATTGGCTTCAGGGTTAGCTCCATCGGGCAGAGCCAAAGGACCTTCGCCAGCGAAAGCTGTTACAGGAATCATAAGTAATGCTAAAACTACCAGAACAGAAAAAACTTTTTTCATAGCCGTCATCCCCTAGTCAGAGTTGAGTATAAGCTCAAAATTTCAAGCTATTGACTTCAATGTACCATTTATCTTATTTATTTAAAACCCCCTTTTAAAGGAGCAACTTCCTATCGGGAGTTTAGAGCCAGAGAAGCCTGAAATATAGCGAATTCATGGTTTGCATTGAAATTTTACTCTCAAAAATATTTTCATTCACAGGAAGATGGATAAGTGCTATAAATTAAGATGTTAGTGGTCAATAATTTTGATCTCAAAAAATGACTCGCTAAAACGGTGGGTCGTTGATTAAACATTAATGACGCCAAAGTTCTTCTCCGTAGAATCGATTATTCCTGCCCGCTGGGAGTCAATATTGCCAGTTGAACAACATCGCTCCCATTAAGATAATCAGGCTCCAAATAGACTTGACGAGTTTATCATGCTAGAAATATGACCATGTGTAACCAATTATCTAATAAATTGAATTTCTTAAATTATTATGAGTGACGGCGCAGTACCTAACATAGAACAATTGGTCGAAAAAAATGTGGACGGCGGAGGATCGCTGGATCTCGAAAACAGAGAATTAGGTGATGAGGGCGTAGCTCAACTTTCCGGCCTTGAAAAAATATCACAGATCACAACACTTATTCTAGGCGACAACGAAATCAGCGATAAAGGAGTGGCGGCCTTGTGTGAATCTCCCTACGTTTCACAGATCAGAGTACTGAATTTAAAGTCAAACAAAATCACAGCAGAAGGTGCGAGGCTTATTGCTCAATCCAAAAACTGGTCTAATTTGGATCAACTGGTTTTAAAGTTTAATGAAATTGGGGAAGAAGGGGCAAAGCACCTTGCTAAATCGGTGACTCTCGCTAATATTACAACCCTTGACTTGTTTAGAAATCATATCGGAGCCGAAGGCGCACGGGCCATTAAGACTTCCCCGCAATTTAAAAAACTCAGTCGCGTTCGCCTGGATTGATCTTCGCTTTATGCATTGATGCTTCCTACCGATCAATATTTCCCATAAATGAATAATTACACTTTGTATGGACCTGACACAATCATTTCCAAGAAGCCCGAAAAATAAACTGAGCGGACTCGTAATGGTACCCCGCATGCTGGACAAAGCGCGGGCATACAACGCTAATACACTTGGCGAATATATTTTCCCTTGTCCTCTTGATAAAATTATTCTGGAGTACATGGAAACTGATGATGAAAAAATTATTCGCCTTGTACAAAAACTGGGCGATAAGGAAATTGGACTCTGGATCGACAAGCAATGTTCTAATCGTTCCCAGATTGAAAAGGACCGGATAAATAACAAAATACTTGAACGAAAGCCGGACACTCAGGAAAGTCTCGATTATTTTACCAAGATTCGAGATCAAATTGACCCGACCCACACGGACATCGTCACATGGGTCGACCTTCTGGATCTGGATGAAAACCGAATTCCTCCCAAAACACAACAATGAGTAAAATCCTAGAAAATCAACGCCCAAACAAGCAAAAAAAAAAAGCGCCTAAAAAGAAACGCACCGGTTTTTTAAAAATGCTGGTTATTGGCGTTTTTTCGTTTTCAATTGTGGCTTTGCTTATCGGGTTTACCGGAGCATTCTTTGTTTATCACAAATTTTCTGACGAATTACCGGACGTGCGGGAGTTGAAAGATTTTCAACCCAGCACTGTCACTTTGATGTATTCAGACAAGGATGAATTGATTGCTGAGTTTTACCTTGAAAAAAGAATCATGGTCCCGCTGAAGGAAATTCCTGTCCAGTTGAAACAAGCCGCGCTGGCTGTAGAGGACTCAAATTTCTATTATCATCTGGGAATCGACCCGAAGGCTATTTTCCGTGCATTTCTCACTAATATGCAGGCTGGTCATGTGGTCGAAGGGGGAAGCACCATCACCCAGCAGTTATCCAAAACTCTTTTCCTTTCCCGCGCGCGAACTCTGGAACGTAAAATCAAAGAAGCTATTTTATCCATCCGAATGGAACTTGTTTTCACCAAGGATGAAATTCTTGAGATGTACTTGAATCAGATTTATTACGGACATGGCAGTTATGGCGTCGAAGCGGCGGCACGAACCTATTTCGGGAAGCATGTGCAAGACTTAAATCTCGATGAATGCGCACTCATCGCCGCCTTGCCAAAAGCACCAAATAATTACTCGCCTTACAGGAATCCGAAACTCGCGCGTTCAAGACGGAATCATGTCATACGCCGTATGGCCCAACTGGGTTTTATCCAACGTGATGAAGCTCAAGCGGCAATGAAAAAGGATTTCGAGCTTGGGGAGATCACCGACATGCTTAACAAGGCTCCCTATTTCGTGGAATACATACGCCAAAACCTGATGAATCTCTATGGGCGAAATAAGGTGTACAAAAGTGGTCTCAAGGTTTACACCACGCTCTCCCTGGAAAATCAGATCATCGCCCAAAATGCAGTCCGGGGAAATGTCCGCACCGCGGATAAACGTTACGGATACCGGGGGGCTTTGGGCATGATGAATATTTCACTCCCGGAAGCCACGTTGCAGAAAAGTTTGGTTCAGTTAAATAAATTTGATGAAGAGGGAGTCGGGCCTGAAGCGGGAACCATCATAAAAGGACTGGTGACAACTGTGCAGAAGGATCATGTCACCGTTTTGCTGGGTAAGGGCGAAGGGATCATCGAACTGAAAGATATGGATTGGGCTAGGGAACCCAATATCAAGATAGACGGACGCTGGGCTCGTATCACTCGACCCAACGAAGCTCTCAATCCCGGTGACAAAATAATGGTCAAGGTTTTAGGGAAACGTGAAACGGATTCTCTCTGGTCGTTAGCACTGGAACAGGAACCGGAAGTTGAGTCGGCGCTGGTCAGCATTGAACCCGCAACCGGGCACGTCAAGGCCATGATAGGCGGTTACGATTTTTCTAAAAGCCAATTCAATCGGGCGGTGCAGGCCCATCGTCAACCCGGCTCTGTGTTCAAACCCATCATTTACGCAGCTGCCATCAGCGAAGGCTATTCACCTGCCAGTATAATCATAGACTCGCCCATCATCTTTAAGGAAAAAGATCACTCTTTCGAGAAATGGAAACCTGTTAACTTTGAAGAAAAATTTTATGGTCCGACACCACTACGCACAGCACTGGCGCATTCCAGAAATATCGTCACGGTAAAACTACTGCAACAGGTTGGCACGCATTCGGCAATTCAAATGGCCAGAAACCTAGGAATAAATAGTAGGCTGGAAAGCAATCTTTCAATAGCGCTCGGTTCATCCGGGGTCACGCTGTATGAATTGGTTTCGGCCTATTCCAGCTTTGCTAATCAGGGAACACGAATCGAACCGCAAGGCATCCGGTACATCATGAACCGGAAAGGAGAAACACTTTTCACAGCCAACCGTAAAGAAACTCAACCCATTTCCAGCGGAGTCGCGCAAATCATCACCAGCCTACTGCAAAGTGTTGTTCAAGAGGGAACCGCTAAAAAAGTACGCTCGCTGGGACGACCCACCGCAGGGAAAACAGGGACCACTAATAATTACGTTGATGCCTGGTTCCTGGGATACACACCCAAACTGCTGACCGGTGTATGGGTAGGTAATGATAAGGGTGAACCTCTGGGCAGAAACGAAACCGGGTCCCGCGCCGCGATCCCCATCTGGTTAGAGTACATGAAGGGAGCGTTAGCCAATACCCCCGTGGTTAACTTTCCCGTTTCAGACGAAACCGTGTTCACCAAAGTCAATCCCAAGTCAGGGAAACTAACCAGCTCCGAAGACCCCGAAGGACATTTCGAACTATTCATGAAAGACCGCCTCCCGGATAAACACACCGAATCCCCAGAAATCAGAACTGAAAATACTTTTTAGCAAATTGCCTAAAACATCTTTGGGAACTAAATTTATACGATTCTTTCAAATCTGGCCTGGAAGAATCGTAGGTATTCGGGTTCGTAGACCATTTTCAATCCTTTAATACTTTTTCGGTCTGCAAAGATTGCCGCCACTGACTCCACTGTGACGTCTATATGTGCCTGTGTGTAAACTCGGCGGGGAAATGTCATGCGGACTAACTCTAGTTCTGGATACTTATGTTCTCCTGTTTCAGCGTCACGACCCGCCGAAACTACTCCCCGCTCCATGGTCCTGACGCCTGAGTCCATATAAATTTCCGCTACGAGAGTTTGCGCGGGAAACTCATTCATCGGGATATGCTCCAGGATTTTCTTTGCGTCAAGAAATATGGCGTGTCCGCCAAAAGGCTTAACAAGTGGAATGTCATATTTTTCTAGTTCAACTCCACAGTATTCAACCTGCTTGATCCTCGCTCTGATATGGTCGTATTCGACCATTTCCTCGATCCCTCTGGCCAAAGCTTCGAGGTCACGACCTGCGAGTCCCCCATAGGTGTGGAGCCCTTCGTAAACAACAACCATATTACGGGCCTTTTCATAAACTTTTTCATCCTTCGTCGCCAGAAACCCTCCTATGTTGACAAGCAGGTCTTTCTTGGCGCTGACCCATATCCCTTCAAAGCAAGAACACATCTCTTTAAGAATCTCTGTGATCGTTTTATCCTGATACCTCTCTTCCTTCTCCTGAATAAAAAAAGCGTTTTCGCATGCCCGGGTCGCGTCGAACCACAACCTGACCCCATGTTTTTCGCAAACTGCCTGTACCTCTTTCAGGTTTTTCATTGAAAAAGGCTGACCGCCTGCCATGTTGACCGTGCCCGCCATGAAGACATAGGCGATCTTCTTTGCACCGACTTTATCAATAAAATCCTCCAGTTTTTGAAGATCGATATTTCCTTTGAACGGATGCTCATTTTGCGGATCATGTGCTTCGTCAATAATCACATCGACAAAAGTGGCCCCGGCCATTTCCTGATGCAACCTTGTCGTTGTAAAATACATATTCCCGGGAACAAAATCGCCGGGGGTTATCAGAATCTGGGAAATTATATGTTCTGCGGCTCGACCCTGATGGGTCGGAACGAAGTGCGGCATCCCGTAATACTTCTTAACGTTATCCTCCAGATGATAAAAGTTCTTACTTCCTGCATAAGCCTCATCGCCCACCATCATTCCAGCCCACTGCCGATCACTCATGGCATTGGTACCGCTGTCGGTCAACAGATCGATGTACACATCCTCCGATTTCAACAGAAATGAATTGTACCCGGCCTCTTTTATTGCTTTTTCGCGATGGTCCCGGGTGGTCATTCGAATGGGTTCGACTACCTTAATTTTAAATGGCTCGGCCCAGCTTCTTTTGAGAGGGTTCTTTTTCGACATGAGAATGTTCTCCTTTTCTGTAATAGGAGTTCTACAATCACTGGTCCCTGCTCGCCAGCACAGGCACTTGTATTAATAAATATATGCTGGACAAATAATACTTGCCACAAAGCTTTAAGTTTCTTTATACTAGTGGCGTTCCAACCGATAAGACTATTAGCTCTCGAGCTGGGTAGCGAGTTTATGCGTATGCGTTTTGAAAATTATCATAGAGGCTTGGTGGCGCTAGCGTGGGTATTGGGAATTCAATTCCTGTTGTTGCCCTTTTTCCACTTTCACCCGGATTCTTCACACAGCCATGGGGATCAACTGGCTCTGCATAAGCACAGCGGGCATTTCCACTCTATGGAACTGGAAAATATCGCACACTTGACTCATGATCATGATTCAGAGTCCGCCCCCCATCATTCGCATCATCCAGTAGGACAGGATGAAGACTTTCTCGAAATTGAACTCAATAAAGAAACTTTAAAACCGCAAAAGCCGTTCACTGTATTAAAGGTCGCTTCATTCTTCTCATACGACACTTTCCATCATCCTCCGAAAATTTCACCAGCCACTCATAGGCTGAGCCAATTTCATCAGCCCGATTTTCTCCAGGAAATCCGGGACCGCTCGCCCCCCGTTCTTTTAGTTTAATACCAACCACTAAAACTCAATAATCAGGTACTGATATCACCGTTACGCATGCCCATTATTAATGGCGGCTCTGCGGAATGTTATCGGTTCCTCTTTTAAAGAATAGGCCCATGAAACGCTTACTTATTTATATGAGCGTTGTGTCCCTGTTTGGCATTGTCGGATTTTCACCAGCCTTTGCCAAACAGGATGGAACGCTACATATCGAAAAGGACAACCCAAAAATCATCACGCTTGAGAAAGCGGTCGCCAATGCTCTGCTCAAGAATCCGACTTTATCCGCCCACTCTCTGGAGAAACGGGTGCGTGAAGCTCGTACCCTGCAGTCCGGTCTACTCCCGAATCCAAGATTGGAAGTTAATGTTGATGACGCTTTGGGTTCTGGACCTTTTAACGGATTCGACCGTTCTGAAACTACCGTCCAGGTGGGACAGTTGATCGAACTCGGTGGCAAACGGGGCGCAAGGGAAAATGCCAATCGCATCGCAGAGAGAGTCGCGGACAAAACTTATGAAAGCAAACGTCTGGATATATTGACGGATGTTAATAAAGCATTTGTAGAAGTCCTTTCATCACAAAACAAAGTAAAATTGACCGAAGAACTTATTGAGCTGGGTGACAAATTTTTCAATGCAGTCGGCGAAAGAGTCAAAGCTGGCAAAGTAGCACCTATTGAACAAACCAAAGCAGGGGTCACCCTGTCCACTTTCAAAATCGAAATGGCTCACGCCAAGCTGGAACTTAAACAAGCTCGCAGAAAATTGTCCAGCACCTGGGGAAATGCAGAGCCACAATTCGTTTCGGTCACAGGTAATTTTTTCAAGATTTATCCGGTACCGCTTTTGGAATCACTCCAGAATAAGGGAGTAGAAACTCCGTATCTTGAACGCTGGAAGTCAGAACAGGAACGACGCCAGGCCATGGTCGAGCTGGAACGCGCCAATGGAACGCCTGATGTAACTATCAAGGGAGGCTACAGGCGTCTGGACGAATCCAACGACAACGCTGTTACCTTTGGGATATCCATCCCTCTCCAGATTTTTAATCGGAATCAGGGGGCCATAGCAGAAGCTCAGCATAGGCTTGCAAAGGTTCAGCAGGAGCGACGAGCGGCCGAACTTAAAATAAATCAAAATTTTCTAGATGCATATCAATCTCTTGTCTTAGCCCATTCACAAGCCAGCACTCTTCAATCAGAAATTGTACCTGCCGCGCAATTGGCATTCGATGGAGTTAACGAAGGTTATCGATTTGGCAAATTCGGATTCCTCGATGTTCTGGACAGCCAGAAAACTCTATTCCATACTCAAGAGCTATATCTGTCTGCCCTGGCCGAATACCATAAAGCCATTGCGGAAGTTCACCGGTTAACCAATGGTTTTAAATTTTCTGACCGCATTCCCGTAAGTTCGAAGAATATGGAGAATGACAAATGAAATATCAATCCCCATTTTCAGTCATCATGATATTAGGTTTGGGAGTCCTCGTTGGAATTATGATCCTGCAAATGGATCCACCAGCT
>PCCT01000033.1 GCA_002731985.1 Nitrospinota bacterium | reverse complement strand
TTGGCTAATTTCAATAAAAAGGTGACTCCGTGGATTCTATCGCTCATTATTAAGGAACTTTCATCTGAACTGGAAACAAATCTCGATTCGTTTGAATTGTTGCAGAAAACCGTCAAAATTGCGACCCGGATTTTTGTTGCCGAGTCACAATATCAATCACCCCACCCATGGCATTACCGCTGTGTTTGGGAGAAAATGGACCAAAAGTGACATTGATGGAACCTATTTCATCTGGTGCCACAAAATTCCATTGAGGAGCACCATTCCATCGGGTACGCAGCATACTGTGTAATGGAAAACCATCGACAAAAAGCATATGACGTGCAGTCTGAAAATTTCCATTCCCTCGCATCGATATAACTCCATTGGGATCGCCAATGTATCTGCGACGAATTTCCATACTAGGAAGGTAGCGGACCGCATCCTCTACAGTAACTACATTGATTGTTTCAATTTCCTCCTTTTTCACTTTGAACTTTGCCGTTGGTAATGGCATGAAGTCTTCAAAGGTATCTTTAAGCTCTGCCTTTGGAGCTTCAATAATAATTTCTTGTAGAGCGGCCCCTTCATTTTTTTCTTCCTCTGCGTTGGCCAAGTCAATGCTTATCAAACAAAGCGCGGCAAATCCAACAAGCGCACCGACAGTAATTGTTTTTCCAAAATTCATTAAAACTTTCCTTTCTCAATTAGCACTGTTAGTTCAACGAGGCTTTTCTCAATTTTTGCGATGCGCAAAAGAAATCAGCCTACGCATTACTCCCATTGATGTCTTCCAGTTCGTACAGTTCTTTAACCGTAGCCATATGTTGCTTTAGCATTTTGAAATATTTTTCTTTCCAAAATTTTTCTTCAGTCAAATCACAATAAAAACATTCTGCTGTAATATTTCTATGTTGATCGCAAACAGCCATATCACTCACAAGCATGGTCGTTCCTCCTTTAATTTTTATGTAAAAGCAAGCGTAGCCGCACGCAAACTACAAACGCAGACGTAATCGCACACACGGCCTACTTCAAAATGTAAAACTATTGGGATTTAATTAGATAAAACGAGGGGGCGGATCTAAAGAATCAGCGAACTGAAAACTATACGAAGGGAGTATTCCTGCTATATTTTGAGAGAAGTATAAAACAGGCATTTCGTTAAACACAGACAAGGTAAAAAGGTTTTTACCTGTTGAGGTACTGGTTGGAACGGTTCCTGATGATTTGCCACCACAATCGGAAGCTATCTTGAATCCTTTTGCAGAAGGACTCAATAAGTCATGCGGACAATAACTATAATGGGCGTGATTTTTGAGGGCGCAGTGCTTTGATTGAACATCCTGTTTTTTATCAAATGGAGAAACGACCTGCTCTAATTTCCCATGCTGACCATGATGGTGCTCATGCATCCCAGCAACGGCACTGGACGACCAGAAACCCATCACACATAAAAACAGAAATGTTGCAACTATTCTCGAAAACATTTGATCTTCCGCATAGAACTTTATTAGATAACCGGGAATATATAGAAAACAGCTCTTTTGTCAAGTGTCTTCTATGAACCATACCCTACATAGTGTCTTAAGAGTAAAAATGCACTCATTTTATTCCCTAAAATATTGAAAACAACCCGCCGATCACTTTGCTCTATCGCAGAACCTCTTCCTCAATTCGCTCCCTGTCGATTTCTGTACCATGGTCGGAGCAATGAATAAGAAATTCGCGGTTGCCTTTTTGGCCTGTGATCGGGGAAGTGGTGAGGTTGACCATGGGCCATTTTTTCTCCGCCAAAAATGCGAAAAGTTCCCGGAGTACTTTGAGGTGTTTTTGCGGGTCTTTGATGATGCCTTTGTTTTCCACTTCAGCTTTTCCCACTTCAAACTGCGGCTTTACCAGTGCTATAAGATCACCTCCGGGTTTCAGGACACTTAGTGCCGGGGGAATCACCAGCTTTAGTGAAATAAAGGAAACATCTATCACCACTAGGTCGACCTGTTCTCCAATTTCCTCTGGCTTGAGGTCGCGTGCGTTTTTGCGGTCTAGGGAAATGACTCTTGCATCGCTTTGAAGTTTCCAGTCGAGCTGACCATAACCCACATCAACTGCGAACACTTTTTCAATGCCATGTTGGATCATGCAGTCGGTAAATCCTCCTGTTGAGGCTCCAAGGTCCACTGCCGTTTTTCCGGGAAGTGAAATTTCAAATTCTTTGAGGGCGTGTTCTAGTTTTAGTCCGCCACGACTGGCGTAAGGATGGATGTCTTCAATAACTCTAACTGGACACTCTTCATCACACATGCGTCCGGGCTTGTCTGCTACTTCATCACCTATCCGGACTTTACCCGCCAGGATCAGGCTTTTCGCGCGTTCTCGCGAGGAAACGAGTTTTTTTTTAGGAGTAACTGATCCAATCGAAGTTTTTTACTTTTGTTCGTCATCTTTTTCATTTACCGGAAAGAGCTCGGTGACTAGCTCTCCCTTCTTTCCCTTAGTGAGTTTTTCAATTTTTGCTTCGGCTTCCGTGAGTTTCTTTGAGCACACACGAGACATCTTGATCCCCTCTTCAAAAATTTCAAGGGACTTATCAATATCCAAATCGCCACGCTCCAGCTCTTCTACGATCTTTTCCAACCGTGTCATTGCCTTTTCAAATTTTATTTCCGACATAGTAGCCTCTATATATTCTGCTTTTTCTTTTTAATATTCTCCTTCGCCCTCTGGGGGAGAAGGAGTATTAATCCCAAACCCATTTATTACTTTATCTACCTTGCATTCCAATTGGCCTTCTGCCAGACGGATATCAACAGAATCTCCTGGCTTCACTCGATCGCTGTGAGTTAGAGCTTTTCCTTTAAAGTTTGTGATGCTGTACCCTCGATCCAGAATGGCGAGCGGACTGAGTGCGTGCAGATTTTTTGCCGCACCGTCGAATCGTTTACTCTCCAACCTTATTGTCGAATTTATATTCTGGACCAAGCGGTGATTCAGTATTTTCAAATTTTCTTCTAATTGACGAATATTTTTCTCTGGAGAGAGATGAACTAATTGCTGAACTTTTCCTGACAGTTTTTGCCGTTGCAGTACTACCCATTGGTCTAATCCGCGAAGCAAACGATTATTAAGGTCATCCAGTCGCTGAGCATATGGCTGAATAATATTCATTGGATCTCTGAAAAACCGTCTTTCGATGAGACGTTCCAGCAAATCTTTATAACTTTCAACTCGCGTCTGGACATTTTCAAAAAGCTGCTCGGCCATTCTATTTAATTCGCGAATTGTTTCGTTCAGAACAGGAACCACCATTTCCGCCGCCGCCGAAGGGGTCGGTGCACGCAAGTCGGCCACAAAATCGGCTATGGTGAAATCGATTTCATGTCCTACAGCCGACACAACAGGTAATGTCGATTTTGAAATAGCGCGTGCGACCTTTTCTTCGTTGAACGCCCATAGATCTTCAATTGATCCACCGCCTCGCCCAACTATAAGGACATCCAGATCTTTTATCTTATTCATTTGCTGGATCGCCTCGGCAATTTCTTCGGCCGCTCCTTCTCCCTGAACTTTTACCGGGTGGACCAGGACAGATACCTTGGGGTTACGCCTTTGTATAATATTTAATATATCACGGACCGCCGCACCGGTACCTGATGTTATGACCCCCACTTTCCATGGAAACGATGGTATCTTTTTTTTCTTTTCTTCAGCGAACAGCCCTTCTTCCTGAAGCCTTGCCTTCATTTTTTCGAAAGCTTTTTGCAACGCTCCCAGGCCCCTTGGCTCAAGATGCTCCACTATCAACTGGTATTCGCCTCTGGCTTCATAAACGGTGACTCGCCCGAATAAAAGAACTTGATCTCCGTCTTCCGGCTCAAATTTCAGGCCGGCCCGATATCCTTTGAACAGCACACAGCGTATCTGCGAACGGTCATCTTTAAGAACGAAATAAGCGTGTTGTGAGCCGGGAATACGAAGGTTGGAAATTTCTCCTTCCACCCACACCGAATCAAATGCCGCTTCCAGGATCGCCTTAACATCTCCCGTTACCTCTGCAACGGAATAGATTTTAGGAGTGGGTTCTTCCTGTTTTACTCTTATGGTTTTGGAATGGATCATGATCAGTTTGGCAGGAGCCTAGTTAGCTTCAATACTGACTTATCATAGGCCAAAAAGGGTGGCGGACAAAATCAAATAGCTAATATTTTTTGCAGGCGGCTGGATTTTTAGTCAGGACAAAGAATCTTTGAATGCCCGCAGGGTATTTACCATGAGCATGGCTATGGTCATGGGTCCCACCCCGCCAGGAACGGGGGTGATAAGAGAGGCTGATTTTGACACGGATTCGTAATCGACATCCCCCACCAGTTTGCCGTCTACCCGGTTGATACCTACATCAATAACGACCGCTCCGTCCTTAACCATATCTGATGTAACAAATTTTGGCTTTCCAATTGCCGCGATGAGGATATCCGCTGACCGGGCAACTGCCGGTAAATCTTTTGTGCGTGAATGACAAACGGTGACCGTGGCGTTTCTATCGAGTAAAAGAAATGCTATTGGTTTTCCTACGATATTACTCCGACCCAGTACAACCGCATTTTTGCCTTCAATCTCTACCTTATATTGATCAAGAAGTTCTATGATTCCTGCAGGAGTACATGGTTTAAATGCGGCGTTCCCTGTTACCAGTCGACCTACGTTTTCGAGGTGGAATCCGTCCACATCCTTTGCTGGATTGATTGCTTCAAGAACTTTTTGTGAGTCTATGTGATTGGGCAGGGGAAGCTGAACAAGAATCCCGTTAACTTTTTCGTCTTTGTTTAACTCATCAATCAGATCAAGTAATTTCTTTTCACTGGTGTCTGCTGGCAAAATATTTTCAAAGGATTGAAATCCGACATTTTTACAGGTTTTATTTTTGTTGCGCACATACACAGCGGACGCGGGGTCTTCACCCACCAACACTACGGCGAGTCCTGGAGTTTTTCCTGTTTTTTGTTTTAGTGCCTCCACTTCGGCGGTGATACTTTCCTTCACCTTGGAAGAAATCATTTTCCCATCAATAATGCCCATGCTTTTTATTCCAATATGTAATGTTAATTATTTTTATTTATAAGTTACAAAAACTAGCGGGGAAATATCTTAGTAGGTTCTTATCATGAGTGCGACGACATGAAATTTTAAAATCAATCGATTTCCAATTCTTTGATCAAACGGGAAAAGTAGGAGCGTTGGACTTCAAGAATTTTAGCGGCTTTGGTACGATTCCCCGTGGTGGACTTCAAAGTGCTCATTATAAAGGCCCGCCGGAAGGAATCGCTGGCGTCCTTAAGTGTTGACCCTACGTTTACCTCGATAGGCTTTTGAGTTGTTTCCAAAGGAAACAAGTCCACATCCAACTCCTCGTTATCAGCCAAGACCAAGGCTATCTCAACAGAGTTTTCCAGTCCCCGTATATTTCCCGGCCAAGAATATCCCGTCAGATGATTAGTATATATTTCTACAATGTTAAACTATTTTTATCATGTGTCGACTATTAAATTTCATTTTCCTCTAAAATATGAAAACAATTATGCCGAAGGGTTTAACTGAAGAATTTTTAATAGTGATATTATATGAACTTACAATGCCTTGGACCTGATGAAGTCCAAACTATTTTATCGCTTATGGATATACGGAGGCAGGTTGCATGGCCTTCCCAGATAGTGATATAACTTTTTGTTACTTAAGGGAACTCTGGTTTCTTAGATTTGCTAAGATTCTCCTAACAGATACTGCCCGATTCAACAATCTTATGTCTGAAAAGTTGAACAGGCTGAGGCACTCTATGAAAAAGTCCTGGGCCTGGAGCCTGATCAACAGGTCGCTCTGGTTAATCTGGCTAAAATTAACTACCGTCTCGGAAAAAATGAAATCTCGCGCTCTTATCTTGAACGGGCCTTGACGCTTGATCTGCCTCAAGGCTAGGCCGCTGAAATGACGCAATTATTAAAAAACTTTCGACTCTTTGATTATATTTAAACTATGAACCACGTTGTTTATAAATTTGTATTATCTGACAGGATCAAAGTTCTGGCATTGCTTTGCTTTTCCGGGATTGCTGGTTTTTTTGCCACAATGCACTCACCATTTTTATATGATGATGCTCATGCGATTCAAGATAATCCCTATATAAAAAATCTTTCTGAGTTTCAACAGACCGTTGGAATTCAAAATATTTTTAATCGGTCGGTTCTCCTTTTAACATTTTCGATCAATTACGCTCTTGGTCAATCAGAGGTATTTGGCTATCACTTATTTAATATTTTCCTTCATGTCTGTGTCGGAATTGTACTTTACTTCCTTATAGCTGAACTTTTAACCCTGGAGCAACCTTCTCTCAAACCTCAGCTAAAAAAACTTCCACTGGTCGCTTCCCTGGTTCACTTGTTTAATCCGGTAACCGTAGAATCTGTCACCTATATTTCCAGCCGATCTTCAGTACTGGCAACATTATTTTATGTATTATCTTTTTACTTCCTTGTTCGGTTTAGCAAAGCAAAAGAAAAACGCGGCGACGGACTCAGTCTTATTCACTACCCCGTGTTGGCCTTTTTATTATTTCTTTTTGGATTAGGCGCAAAAGAAATAATTATTACCCTTCCAGTAATTGCAGTTCTATATTTATGGGTACAGTCCCCGACTAAAAGTTTTCGTAAGTTTTTTCCAGATCTGGCCGCTATTCTTATTCCTCTTCTGGGCTATCTTCTTTATCGTTATGTGGAAATGGGTAGCTTACTGGTCATAAAAACCGACCCGTACTCTCACCTGGTGGATCGCGGACTTTATTTTCTAACCCAGATCAAGGTCGTAATTTCTTATTATTTCTTAAAATTATTATTTCCCATCAATCTAAACTTTGAACCTGACATAAGGCTGGTATCCGGACTAACCGATTGGGAATGGATTGCGGCTCTTATGGCGATGACCAGCATAGCCTGTGCCGTGTTTTATCAGAAATCTGTTCTCCTTAAGGGTGCCTTTTTTTGGGCTTTGCTTACGGTTTTACCAACCTCAAGTATTATTCCTCTAAAACAATTCGCAATAGAACACCGAACCTACCTCCCAGGCATTGGCATAAGCGTGGGCATGGGTATCCTGTTGTTACGAGCAGTGCCTTTAGTGAGTCAAGCCCGTCATGCTCTTTTGATTCTAATGGTTCTATATGGATTTCTAACTATACAACGTAGTCTTGATTACAGAACCGAAGTTATTCTCTGGGAGGATACCGTTAATAAATCTCCCTATAAATCCATGGCACACAATAATCTTGGTACTGCTTATTTATTCGAAGATCGACTTGATGAAGCTCGCAAGTCATTTGAAATTTCTTTAGCTCTTTCGCCGTCTAGCACCGATCCATATATTAACCTTGGGCATATTCACCTCCGTAATAAGGAATGGGATAAAGCCCGGATTAAGTTTGACCTTGCGCTGAAACTTGGTGCCAGCCGGTCACAGGTATTTTTTAATTCCGGACTCATGAGACTGAGGCTCAATCAACCGGAAGAAGCCTTGCCTTTTCTTTTAAAAGCTATCGAAATTAAATCACATCGCGCTTTATATCATTACGAACTCGGCAACGCCTTCCGTAAGTTGAAACAACATGATTCAGCTTTGAAAGCCTATCGAAGGGCTCTTGAGTTGGAGCCCAGCCATGTCGAAGCGCAAAACAATATTGGAGTTATTTTCTGGAATCTCAAAGTGTTGGATAAAGCCGAAATCGAATTTAAAAAAGCTCTGCAAATGAGTGATGGAAAAGTCACTATTCATAGCAACCTGGCGAATCTATACATCGCTCAAAAGCGTTTCAGCCAAGCAATACCTCACCTTAAATCTGTTACCTCCCAGCGACCTGATGATTTGCGTGCCAAAAATTTACTCCACATAGCAGAAGTATTACAGCAAACAAAAGCGCAATAAAGTATAACGACCACCCCACATGTTCCAACACATTGCCAATAGCAAGATAATCCTTTAAATGAAATGAGTTTCAAGGAATGGCAACATGTTGCCGAAACGGATTGAAATTTCCAACAGTTTGCCAAAAACCTTTTATGCAACTGCAAAAAATTCGGGTATAATGACGTTCTGTTTGATTAACTGACTTAGACAAAAACTTAGACAAGTGGATTTGTGTAAATCCATAACCCCTTGAAAAATAAGACGCCGAAGTGGTGGAATTGGTAGACGCGCTGGATTCAAAATCCAGTGGGGGCAACCCCGTGACGGTTCGAGTCCGTCCTTCGGCACCATTTATTTCAAGTGGGAAGTCAATCCCCCCCCCGCCAATAAAGTCCTTTTGATAGCTGATACAAGAGCTCGTGATATTCTACCTTGGCACTGGTACCCTATCTCAAAGGGGTATATTCAGGCTGGCGTTATATTCTTCCTTAATTTTCGTGCCCCGCAGTGGAAGTGTTTTGTCCATTGCCTATGATCTGGCCTTCTAACCGGGAACCAATCCGATTATTTTCACTGGACAAGACTTATCCTTTCCAAAAAAGAAAACTCACAGCCGGGATAGTGAATATGAAAGTGTGGGGCTTGGTGCGACCCTGGAAAAACGGCGGGAGAATATTGTTTACGAAACGGGTGTCAATGGCCGGAATTTACCTACCTTAAAATCCATGTCTGTTTCAAAAAAATGGTTCGACTGGGCCCTCACAACCTGGAAACGTCCCGGTCCAACTGAAATCATAAATTGCAGTGAGGCGGAAATTTTAACAGACCATTGTTCACTGATGCCCTTAAGCGAAGCAATTTTTAAATACTGTAACAAAAAAATCAACGTGGATTGGACAATAAAAAAAATCCTAAAATAACCACCACTAGCTCCTTCGACAAGCTCAGGACAGGCGTGGGGGCAATGATTGTACGTTGACTTGCTATCTACGATGACCTGCTATACCGAATAGCCTTTAGCTGGCCCTGTGCCCAGCAGCGCAACGAAAGCCTTGCCAGATTTTAAATACTTCCGGCCTTTCATTAAATCGATATGTGGTTCGCATGTAGTAGGCTTTGTAGTACCAATTTCCACCGCGTAATACTTTGCTTATTCCTGAATCCGGTCCTTCTGGGTTTGCGAAAGGTGTCTCTTCGTAATAACCGTCTTCATACCAATCGGCAACCCATTCCCATACATTCCCTGCCATGTGATGCGCTCCGTAGGGCGAACGCCCCTCTGGCATTGAATGCACAGGTTCCATAGCCCTAAACCCTAACTTGACAAATTTACGTCGAAATGTCACTCGCTCATTTGTTGGAAAGTCGTCACCCCAGGGAAACACTCTGCTGTCAGTCCCGCGAGCGGCCTTTTCCCACTCCGCTTCGGTGGGTAAACGTTTATTAATCGAGCGACAATACTCATCCGCCCCATACCATGAAACTCGATTGGCGGGATAATCTTCCAAGCCTGGTCGGGGACGAAATACATTATCCACTTTTTCGATAGTAACCCCTGAGCCCGTTTGAAAATAACGTGACGCCTTGTCTGGATATTTATTTAAAAAGTCTGAGAAGTCAGAAGCATTCACTTCATAGCGATCGATATAATACGGTTTTAAAAATACTTCGTGAACCGGCTCTTCGTCAGTGTCACCCCATTCCGCATCATTTTCAATATTGTAGCCCATTACAAAAGAACCTTCGGGAACGAGAACCATCTCGTCCTCAGTACCTGTGATCCAGGGAAGACATCCATTTAAAATAAGGATTAATCCAAATGAAACTAAGTATCGAGATAAATTTTTCCACACGATCCCGGAATCGATTTTCATGATAATGTTTTTGACCGATTTATTAGTGAGTTTACAGGGCAAGGTTTTCTATTTTTCTTAAGAACCGTCGCAGAAGGGCTTATTCTTACTTTTGAAACATCTACATAACATATAAGTTTTGTTTTCATCCAAGTCTATAATATCCGGTCCGCCTCCACCCATCAAATAGTGTGTAGCATCTCAATGGGGCCAGTGAAATGATTGCATACAGTTACAGTATGCTATCTGTTTTGCTCCTGTTATTTTTTCAGGTCCTAAGTTTTCAGGCATGAGTAAATCTGCTTCTATATTTTTTACAAACCAAAAAAATTTTAAATTGGTCTGTAAACAACTATCAAATTAAAAAATACAGTTTATCAGGATTTTTCATTCTGAACTACAACAACCTCTTTTGAGTCTGTTTGATCCAGGGAATCATGAGAAGAAGTTTCCTCTAGAAATAACACAAAAAATGATGTCCCCTCGCCTATCTGGCTTTGTACCTCAAGTTTGGCATCGTTTTTCTGGATAATCTGATACACCGTAGCCAAACCTAAACCTACGCCACCTTCAAATATCTTTAGCCATTAACATAGCGTTGATTAAGATCTGATTACCCATATTACTGAAGGTTAATACCTTCGGTATTATCGGCCACCACCTCCTTTTCAATTTTAGTCAATATTTATAAAATAGCCTTTGAACAAATATGATGACTTTTCCGTTTCAGTTAAATGCAACGCCTTGCGAACCAACAAAATTGAGGTCAACGCAAAAAGACGTAAGAAGCCCCATCAACCATATCTATCGGTTGATAAAGCAAAAATCTTAGAAAAAAAATTAAAGATTTTTAATATTTTTGAAAAAAATGAGCTGTTCACCTTAAACCCTTAATATTGTAGCTTGTTATTCGATTTGGTATAATTCTCAGCACTGAGAGAAAAGCTAACTAATTAAAACTTAATACCCTTCAAGAGTACCTGAATTTGATTCGGCCCATGAACTAACCATGATAGAAAATTTTGGTTCCTATTTGAAAAACGAGCGCAAGCTCCGAGGAGTTTCGCTGGAAGAGATTTCGGCAACCACAAAAATCAATATCCGATTTTTGCAGGCACTGGAAAACAACCAACTTGATGAACTACCCGGAGAGGTATTTATTAAAGGGTATATCCGTTCCTTTGCCAAAACCATCGGTTCCGATGAAGATGAAATGCTCAATGCGTATGATGACACATTGGAAAAACTGTCATCTACAAATGGCGAAAATAAAAACGGTCAAGCTGATAACAAGCCTTCGACAGCCAAAAAATCCATTATCGGGTCAGTCCTTGCAATATTATTGATAGCTGGAGTGGGATGGGGAGCCAATATTCTCATCCATAAATTCAGCGGTAGTTCAAAAAAATCCATACCAGTCGTATCGAAACCAGATCCGAAGGAAATAGAAAAGTTACCAGTGAAAGAATTGTCAGCGTCGGCCACGGTAATCGAAGATGAATCTACTTCTTTAAAAGAAGTAGATGAACTTTCCAACAAATCAACAACGACAGGTGAGTCAGAAAACTCCACAGAAAAACCTTCTCATACCCAATCCGGAGAGCCCCTCCCACCAGTTGAAAATCCCCCAGAAAGTGAAAATAAAGACAGCGGCTCCACTTCGGTTGTAGGGAATGACCTGCCGTTGAAGTTAACCATCAAGGTTAAAGACAATGTCTGGTTCAACATGACAGTAGATGAGTCACGGGTGGAGGATTTTATTCTTCCGAAAGGAACCGCGAAAACATTTTACGGGAAAGATAATTTTAGAATGACAATAGGTGATCGAAACCTGGTTGAATTGAATCTGAACGATCAGACCCTGACCCTGCCGGAAGGGAATGAAAATGACGTGGTGCGAGAATTTATTATTAACTCTCAACTCATAGAGTGAACCATGGCCAAGATTGACGCATTTTTCAAGCTGATGAATGATCAAGGGGCATCCGACCCGCATTTGGTTGCGGGTTCTCAACCGATACTCCGGGTTCATGGAGACATGGAGCGGGTCAAGTCAACCCTGTACTAATTGAAGCTTACTATCAAATAGCGCAAACTCAGATGGTGCAGAAAGACCGGGGTTCGGCTCTCAAGTCTATAGAAACCGCTCTTAAATCTTCCCCGGGAAACACAAAATATCAGGAATTTCGTAGTAAAATCCTCGCTTCATAAATCTAAAATTATCCAAACAAAACGGATGAACTGAATCTATTGATTTGGTTCATCCGTTTTTATTTTTTCTATCATGTTTTGCCACAATTTTATTTTTCGATTATGCTTGTAAATATATAAGCATTTTCTGTATTTTTATAAGCCGAGAATAAAAAAATACGCGATGGAAAGTGAATCAATGAAAAACGAAACTGCTTTACATGAAATTTCCAAGGATGATTTAAAACAAATCCTGACCGACCATTCTCTATGGTTGAGTTCTGGAGAAACTGAGGGGCAACCGGCTAACTTTGAAGGATACAATTTACGTGGGGCCGTTCTTTTGGGAGCCAATCTAAAAGGGGCCAATTTAAAAGGGGCTTACCTGTACGGAGCCTATTTAAAAAATGCTAACCTCGAAAAAGCCAACCTTGCGGGTGCCAACTTGCGTAGAGCTAATCTAAGATGGGCCAATCTAAAAGGAGCCGACTTGTCGAAGGCAAACCTGGTAAGGGCTGATCTTCATGAATCCCATTTGGAAGGAACCAATCTCGCTGGGGCCAATCTGCATATGTCTGATGGCCTGACTCAGCAACAGGTAGACCTAGCATTGGCAAATGAAACGACCAAACTACCCGATTCTCTCTAAATTGTTTTTTAGATTTCAGAGCATCGCCGCACGCGCGGAGACAATCATATTCTTCAGGCTGGAGGTAGCATCTTCCACCGCTGTCGCTTCATAGCCACAGTGGGCGGTGCAATCGGCGCATTTGGGATTGTTCTTATGCCCATAATCTTCCCAATGGGTTGTATCCATCAATTCGTTGAATGACTCTGCGTAACCGTCATCAAGCAAATAACAAGGTTTCTGCCAACCGAGAACGGAGTAGTTGGGGTTGCCCCAAGGCGTGCATTCATAATCCCGCCGACCTTGTAGAAATTCAAGATACAATGGGGAATGCGATATGTCCCACCGGCCTTTTTTATTTTTCCCCAACAGTTCCTTAAAAAACTCCTGTGTGCGTTTCCGACCAAAAAAATGCTCCTGATCCGGAGCGTCCGCATACCTGAAGGCCGAAGCAACTGTTGACCCGTCTACACCCAGGGAATTAAGGCAGTCGAGAAATTTTTCTGCTTGCTCAACGGTAGTGCCTTCGAAAAATGTTGTGTTGCCTGATACTCGATAGCCCATTTCTTTTGCCTGCCGAATGGCTTCTACCGCTACCTTGAAAACTCCTTGCCGATTCACGATGCGGTCATGATCTTCTTCAAGACCGTCCAGATGAATCGAAAGGGTCAGGAACGGGGATACGGGTAACTTGCCAAGAAAGTTTTTCAGCATTATCGCATTCGTGCAAAGGTAGATATACCGTTTCTGCTTTATAAGGCCTTCGACGATTTCAACTATCTGAGGATGCATCAAAGGCTCCCCTCCGGCAATTGAAACTACGGGTGCTCCGCATTCTCTGGCTGCTTGAAAACATTCATCAGGCGTGAGGTTTTTGTTTAGAATTTCGTTGGGTTTTTGAATTTTTCCACAACCAATGCATTCAAGGTTACAGCGAAACAATGGCTCCAGCATCAATACCAAAGGATATCGTTTCCGGCCTTTGACTTTCTGCCGCATTACATATGTGCCTACTTTTATCGCCTGCATTAACGGAATTGGCATGAAACCTTTATATATTTGGATTGCGCTGGTTGTATTTATTGATAAAATCTAATAGAAACCGTTCATTATATTGGAGTTTGCGCAAGTTGCAAACCCTATATCGCATGAGTGGAAACCTTTATACAGTTTGGTATATTTTTTACTTGGTCCCCATTTACGTTCGACCCAATCAGAAAACCCGTTTCAGAGAACAGGTTGTGAAAAAAATCTTTCTACTTCTTATTATAGCCACCTTCGCCATCTTTATTGATGGGACATTGACTCATGATATTTTCGATTACCGCCTCGATTCCTTCTCAAAATGGGCGACCCTGATTCTTGTTTTTGGTATTTTCACAGTTATTGCATGGCCGGAAACTACCAGAAACAACGAAAATAAAAACAACCCAAAGTGATGTGAATGAAGGACCTGGTTTTTTCTATGAGGTGGGGGAAATTATCAGGAATGAAAGAAAAACACGAGGTTCTCTCAGGACACTGACGAAGGAACGGGCGAATCGACGACTCGGCTCAATAGAGCAAACGGATCAACGGGACCTTCCATTTTCATCCACACGCTTCCGTTACCACCGTGTGCCACTTTCAGCGCCATCCCACTGTCGCTTTCCATTGAAGTTATACGAAAACGATAATTATTCTGCGGCGAGATGTATTCCATTTCGCACCCAATTTCAATCCGGTTTTTGACATCCACTTCGATCCAGTTTCCCGCACGTTCATTAATAATCTGTCCGGCATAAATCTGTGGAAGATTTTCTTCTTGCGGTGAATCGAAACGCTCGGTAGCTCGTGAAGCTCCGGAAAGTAAAAACGCTGTGGTAAACCCTCGGTTGGCTGTTTTTTCAGTCTCTCTCAGCAACTCGGGATCAAAGGGTTTGCTTGCAACCATGCTGTCTATTGCTTTGCGGTAGGTCTTTGTTATCAGTGACAGGTAATATATCGATTTCGTACGACCTTCGATCTTGAACGATTCCACTCCTGCATTCCACAATTCATCAATATGCTCAATCGCTCGAAGGTCTTTTGAGTTCATGATATAGGTCCCATGTTCGTCTTCATCAATGGGCATAAGGTCTCCGCCGCGACCTTTTTCCTCTATAAAAAAATTTCCCTCGGGGCTTTTTGTTTTCTGTTCTCCTTCGGGTACTTCCTGTTGCACATTGTATTCCCATCGGCAACTATTGGTGCATGTTCCCTGATTGGCATCGCGATGATTGAAATAATTCGACAGAAGGCATCGCCCCGAATAGGCAATACAAATCGAGCCGTGGACAAACGACTCCAGCTCCATGTCTGGAACTTGCGTATGAATTTCCTGTAATTCTTGAATGGATAATTCCCGTGAAAGGATGATGCGTTTAATACCATGATCTCTCCAGAACGCCACCGACATCCAGTTGATCGTATTGGTTTGCACGGAAAGATGAACGGCTAAGCCTGGAAATTCTTTTCTTACATATTGGATCATTCCGGGATCTGACATGATAACCCCATCGGGCTCTGCCTCGGCAATAGTCGCTATGGATTTTTTGAAGGATTCAAGTTTACGGTTGGGGGGTAAAATATTTGCCGTAACATACATCTTTTTATCCATGCTGTGACAATATTCGATATCCTCTTTTAATGAATTATTGTTGTACGGGTTCTCCTTAGCTCGTAAAGAAAATCGCGGTATTCCCGCATATACAGCATCAGCTCCATAAGCCAGAGCATATCTTAATTTTTCCGGACTGCCTGCCGGACACAATAATTCTGGAATCTTAACCACAATACTTCCTTTAATTTATTGAATATTATCTCTTGGATTCTATACCACAAACAGNGAGAGCCACAACGGAATTAGCATTTACTGCATAAATTTGATTTTCTTCANGAAAAAAACGTANGGNAGGAACTCTGCAAAATATCTGAGCTTTAACCTATGTCTCTGTTGGGGAACATCGTTGATAGCTGGNTCCTTTGTATTTTGTTGCAAATTTTCTACCAGAGAAATGCATCTGTTCAAGTAGCGGCATAATGTGGGGCTGGGCGTGGGGCTAGAAATAGCCCAAAAGAAAACCCCCTGATAAGTCAAGGGGTTCTCGTAAAAACTGGCTCCGGTGATAGGACTCGAACCTATAACAACTCGATTAACAGTCGAGTGCGCTACCATTGCGCCACACCGGAATGGGAGTATCTGAATTCGTTAGTCTCTTTTGAAACCTGAAAACTAAGAACCAATGTGCTTGAAAGCCCTGTAGTTTAACCATTTTAGCCTTCTTGTCAAGCCCCATCGGCATTCATTTCATTTCTGTGCGGCCTTCGAGCGATTTCAACAGGGTTACCTCATCGGCATACTCGATATCTCCGCCTACGGGGAGCCCTCTTGCGATTCGAGTGATTTTGATATTGGCGGGTTTTAGTATTTTGGCGATATATACTGCTGTGGATTCTCCTTCCATGTCTGGATTGGTCGCCAATACCACTTCCTGAATTTTATCTTTAAAAACTCTCTCTTTAAGGGCCTCTATGGTCAGTTCTGAGGGTCCAATACCGTCAAGGGGGGAGATCACTCCCATTAGAACATGGTATACGCCTCTGAAATGCCCCATATTTTCCATTGCGTAAACGTCATGAGGTTCTTCCACAACGCAGACAAAAGAGGGGTCTCGTTTGGGGTCACGGCAAATTTCGCAGGGGTTGATCTCGGTTATGCCATGGCACTGGGAACAGAGAATTATTTTTTCTTTAATGTTACGGACGGCATCTGCCAGTTTGTTAGCCCGTTGAGTGGTTCCTCGCATTACAAAGAAGGACAACCGCTCGGCAGTTTTCTGCCCGATTCCGGGCATACGTTTCAGCTCGTCTATTAATTCAGTGACTGCGGGTGGACGTTTCATTAACGAAGGGGGTTTCCGGTTTTAAGAAAATAGACCGGGGATTTTGACACCGCCGGTGAACCGGGTCATTTCTTCCTGAGCCAGGTCTTTCACTTTTCGATGCACTTCATTTACCGCCCCCATTATCAGGTCTTCAAGCACTTCCCGGTCGTTCATATTGATGAGTTCATCATCTATGTGAATTGAAAGAATTTCATTGACACCATTGGCCGTAATTTTAACCATACCGCCACCGGTGGAAACTTCTACTCTCTTTTCCGCCAGGTCGCGCTGAACTTCGGCCATTTTCGACTGCATTTCCTGAGCCTGTTTAAAAAGGCCCCCTAAATCTTTTAGTGACATATTTTTTCAATAGGTGAAGGTTGTGATCTACAATCATGCTTCATAATTGAGTTTACTGCCTATCTGAGAACAATTCCGCCAAAGACATCCAAGGCATCTTGAATAATTTCGGCTTCGGTTTTCTGGCGATTCTCATTATACGATTTTATCTTTTTTTTTTCCTCGTTATTCGCAGGGTTACCGCTGTAAGCACTTGCTGTGCCAGCGCCCGCCTTTTCATTCAATAACAATTTTACTGTCACTTCCCGGTTACAAACTGATTTAACGGCATCTTTAACCAGTTGTAAGTTTTCTGGGTCTTGCACCAGACCCAGTGTATTTGCATCTTGAAAACTAAGGCTTAAATTCGATTCATCAAAAGCGATGACCCTGCATTGTGAAAGATACATGTTAAAAATTGATTTACGTGCGCAAATTTCCTGCTGGATCCGCCCCCAATCCGGGCCGGGACTTGATGATTGTTTCGCTGGTGCTGCCGCTGGCTCTGCGGTCACCGTGGTGGCCTCTGGTATGTTAGAGGACTTCACTGGAGAAACCATTGGCCCGGCTTCTCCTGCTAAAGGGAACGTTCCCGCTTCCAGGGTATTAATGGTTTTGATCATATCGTCTATATGCTGAAAGGGACGGATATCCGCCAGACGCAATATAGACATTTCAAATATTATCTGCGCCAGTGAACTGCGCTTCATTTCTGACTCTGTTCGGGCCAGTACGGTGAACATTTGTTGCAGTTCATCGACATGAAATGCTTCGGCCTGATCTTGCAAAACTTCCAGGTTACAGACTTGGGTGTCCAAAAGTGTTTCGGGTTTATCGGATAGTTTGACCATCAAAATATTACGCAGGTACTCTGCCAAGTCGCAGCAGAAAAAATTCAAATCTTTGCCATCTGCGGCTATTTCCTGAACACTTGCCATGAGGCTGGCGGAATCTCTTTTTCTCAAGTGTTCCACAAATTCTGCCAGAGTTTGCTTGCCGACGATTCCCAGAACTTCTTCGACGGAACCGCTTTCCATTTTTTTCCCGCAGTAGGCGATGACCTGGTCGAGCAGGCTTTGGGCATCCCGCATACTCCCGGCACCTGTTTTGGCAATTTCTTCCAGGCTGAGGCCATCGGCCTGAATGCCTTCTTGTCCACAGATGAGTTCCAACTGCTTTACGATTTGTTTATGCGACAGGGGTTTGAATTCGAAACACTGGCAGCGGGAAAGAATGGTTTCTGGAATTTTGGAAAGCTCGGTGGTTGCAAACAGGAACACGACTTTGGGTGGCGGTTCCTCCAGCGTTTTAAGCAACGCGTTGAAGGCACTTTTTGACAGCATGTGTACTTCATCAATAATGTACACTTTATACCGGCTGGCTGATGCGGCGTACTGGATGGTTTCTATCAACTCGCGTGCTTCAGCAACGCTGTTGTTGGATGCTCCATCTATTTCCCGGACATCGATACAGTTTCCTGATTTAATCTCTTCACAGAAATCACATTGGTCGCAAGGCTCGGGGCTGGGTCCTTTTTCGCAGTTGATTGCCTTGGCGAGAATCCGCGCAGTGGTCGTTTTTCCTACGCCGCGGGTACCGGAAAATAAATAAGCGTGGGATACCCTATCCAGCTCGATGGCATTGGTCAGGGTGCGGACGATGTGTTCTTGTCCGATCAGCTCACTGAACTTTTGGGGGCGCCATTTGCGTGCTGATACTTGAAAGTCCATTGGATGTACCGCCACTTTAAGTAAAAGGAACCGGACCGGGAAAGGAAACCAAATATTAAAGGTAGTTTACTGGGTGATCTCACAGCACACAAGGAATGTTGCTACCGCTGCTTCCTTCCGGACCTGACGGGTTTCGCAAAACCATGTTGCGTGAGGCCCAGCAAACTACCAAATTTTTTTAATTTAAACGGAGAGGGAGGGATTCGAACCCTCGGTAGGGTATAAGCCTACACACGCTTTCCAAGCGTGCGCCTTAAACCGCTCGGCCACCTCTCCCATACT
>PCCT01000032.1 GCA_002731985.1 Nitrospinota bacterium | reverse complement strand
AAACGGGTGGATCTTGATCCTGAAAAGGACTATACAACGACCCCATCATGCCTGCGCTGTCATACCACAGGATATAAGCAGAGAGGCGGATTCAAGCCCGCAGGCTCGAAGAATAAGAAGGGTAAAGACACCAGCAGTACCATTGATCCGGAAGAGCCGAATAAAGAGCAGGTTGGCTGTGAGATGTGTCACTCCGTTGCCGGTGGAGCACAGATGCGTGTGGTTATGAAAAACACCAAAGGTGACTTCAAAAAGGCTGATATTGAGAAATATGGTCAGCGCTGGGACTATTCAAATGTATGTACCCGGTGTCATACGCACCCCAACACACCATTTCAACCAGAGGTGCATGACAAGTATAAGTTCAATTTTGAAGAAAGAAAGAAAAAGGTCCACCCTATTGCCGAATACTGGAACGAAGACAATATGGACCAGAAACTTGAAAAAGCAGAAGACCGGGCTAAGGAAGTTTCTCAGTCTGAAAAAACACCTTTGGTTATCGAGGATTTCAAGGTTAAAAAAGGTAAGCTGAAGTTCAAAAAAGGAACTAAGCCTTATAACAAGAAAACGAAATCCTTTAATTACAAAAAGTGATTTTTTTTCATGATAATACAGGAAGCTCGTCCCTCAGGGGCGGGCTTCTTTTTTTTATTTAAGACAACTTTGTCGCCTACCGTTAAGAATCAGATGAGCAAAGATCAGTTTGTGAAAAAGATAGTTTGTATCGGCGCTGGCTACGTTGGCGGGCCTACTATGGCTGTCATCGCGAACAAATGGCCGGACTACAAAGTCACCGTTGTCGATATTTCTCAGGATCGCATTGACGCCTGGAATTCGGACACCTTGCCTATTTTTGAGCCGGGCCTGAAAGATCGGGTCGAGAAAGTCAGAGGTAAAAACCTGTTTTTTTCTACCGATATTGATAGAGAGATCGCGGATGGGGATATCATTTTTGTATCCGTTAACACCCCGACCAAGACTTTCGGTGAAGGCGCTGGAAAAGCCGTTGATTTGCAGTTTATAGAGCAGACAGCGCGGCGTATCAAAAAGAATTCCACATCCTCCAAAATTGTAATAGAAAAAAGTACACTGCCAGTCCGTGCGGCGGAAACGATAGCCTCTATTCTGCACTCAGGAGAGAGCTCTGTCAGGTTCGACATATTATCCAATCCTGAATTTATGGCAGAAGGCACTGCCATTCAGGATATGGAAAATCCAGATCGCATCCTGATTGGGTCTCATGACACGCCAGAAGGGGACGTTGCCCGTGATGAATTAGTAAAGATTTATGAGAACTGGGTACCAAGGGAAAAAATCATTACGACGAAGCTGTGGAGTAGTGAGTTGTCCAAGCTTGTTGCCAATGCCTTTCTGGCCCAGCGTATTTCATCCATCAACAGTATTGCCGCTATTTGTGAGGCGACAGAAGCCGAGGTCACTGAAGTGGCAGATGCGGTAGGGAGAGACTCCAGAATAGGCACCAAGTTTCTTAAAGCCGGTGTCGGATTTGGTGGATCTTGCTTTCGCAAAGACATTCTCAATCTTGTTTATTTGTGTGAGCACTACAAGTTGGACGATATAGCGCAATTCTGGAATTCGGTGATAGAGATAAATGATAATCAGATGGAACGGTTCGTGAATCGTATTCTGGAAACCATGTTTCGTACCCTGGTCGGTAAGAAAATCGCCGTGTTAGGATTCGCATTCAAACCGGATACCGGGGATACACGGGACGCTCCGGCGATTTATATCTGTAAACGATTGCTGGAAGAGAAAGCGCTACTCAGCATCACCGATCCGCATGCGATTCCCAACGCCCGAAAAGATCTTGCGGGAATCGATGAGAGGGCAGAGTTTACCGAAGACCCTTACGAAGCCGCCAAAGGCGCCCATGCAGTGGCTTTACTCACCGAATGGAAAGAGTATCAGGAACTGGATTATCAGAAAATTTTCGACAACATGTTAAAACCCGCCTTCATATTCGACGGAAGAAATCACCTCGATCAAAAAAAACTCTTCGAAATCGGATTCAACGTCTACCCTGTAGGCAAACCCGCCCTGACGCACATTTAATTTTTTCCATTTAGCAGTTTATTCACTGCCCGCTGGTTTGTGGCAGAAAACGCAGTTGTCCATGGGGCGGTGCGGNATGATGGGGGTGCTTTCTGCTTCTTTGATGTGGCATTCGAGNCAGGCCTGGGCTGGGGGTGGGCCTTTATGGGCTTCGCTTATGGGTAGTCCGGGGGCGGCNTCAAAAAATTCATTCACGACGAATATGATCACCACGACACCTATCACTGCCATAAAACGAAAAAAATTGATCTGTCCTTTGATAGATTTCTTGGCCATATTCGATTAGTGAAGGGGGTCAGGAGGCGGCGATGGCGATCGCTTCGATTTCCACCTTGGCTCCTTTAGGCAGAGCGGCTACCTGGACGCAGGCTCGTGCGGGTTTGTTTCCTGAAAAATATTTTTCGTATATATGATTCATGCGGGCAAAGTGACTGAGGTCCGTGAGGTAAACGGTTGTCTTGATCACGTTATCCAGACTCAGTCCACCGGCTTTGAGGATCGCGGAAATATTCTCGATGGTCCGTTCTGTTTCCTGCTCGATCTCTCCGGAAAGAAATTCACCCGATTGCGGGTCCAGCGCAATTTGACCCGATGTGTACAGGAAGTCGCCTACGCGAACAGCTTGGGAATAGGGACCAATCGCGGCGGGTGCCTGGTCTGTTTGTATGACTCGCTTTTTCATAATTCAGTGTCCATGATATTAGCCATATTTTTTATGAATGGATAGGATTTCAATTCGCGCCCGGTATATGAAAGGATGAGCCTGTGAGTCAGTCGTTCGATTTCAATTTCTGCGTGATTGGGATATTTTAACCGGCTGGCGTGTTTGACATCCATCGTCTTTAGTTTTTTTAAATATTTTAGAGTACCCGCATGGAAACGCATTTCCGGCTGGGCTTTGAATGAGCAAGGTTCACACACGATACCCCGGCGCTCAAAGCTGAATCCGATTCTATCTGTCCCTGGCGATCCTTTGCATATCGAGCAATAGCTTAATTGAGGTGTGTATCCTGTAAGAACGATCAACCTCATTTCGAAGAGTCTGCTTAGGGTTTCAAGGCCGTCTCTGGATTCCAACGCGAGTAAACTTTCCAGTAGTAGCTGATAAGCATGTGGATCAGGGTGTGCCTCCGGGATCATTGTATCGATCAGCTCGTTAAAATAAACTCCCGTATAGATTTTTCGCAAATCATCGCGAATGGGTTGGAACGAGTGGATGATATCTGAATGGTTGAGTCGATACAAGGTCTGGTTTTCTTTTCCAAAATAAATAAGCCGTATGTGAGACATGGGTTCCAACGCCGCGCCAAATCTGTTTTTCATCTTCCGGGCGGCTTTGGCGACGCATTTGACTTTGCCATAATGGGAAGTCAGGAAGGTCACCAGTTTGTCTGTTTCTGACAAATTGATGCTTCGTAAAACGATGGCTTCGGTATTAAATAATGGCATTAGATTTTGATTCGAGGTCGAGTAAGAATTGTTTCAGGTGAATTCCGCCAGTATATCCGCCCATGTCTCCGTTTTGGCGGATCACTCTATGGCAGGGAATGATCACGGGAACTGGGTTTCTTCCATTTGCATTACCAGCGGCGCGGCAGGCTTTGGGATTACCAATTGCGGTGGCGAGCCACTGATAGCTTCTGGTATTACCAAAAGGTATGGCGGTTAATTTTCTCCAGACACTTTGTTGAAAATGAGTTCCCTGACGGAGGTCCGGTTTGAATGAAAACTTTTTCAATTTTCCGCTGAAATACTGATGAAACTCATTTTCTATCGCCATCAACTGGGTACTTTGTTTTTGTGGACGTGGGTGTACCTTTTTCAATAGTTCAACGAAATCCGATTCTCTGGAAACAGACAGCACGACACGACAAATTCCAGTAGGTGAAACAGCAACCCCTGTTTTCCCCAAGGGGGTCTTGAATATAGAGTATTTCAGAGTGTTGGTTGGCGAGGACATCGGTATGAATTGTACGAAATTGCTAATAACTGAAGACGTTTTAATCTTTGGCCATTATAACGTTAAATTATTTGACGTGCTAATTGAAGAAGATGTTTCAAAGAATTTTCGATGGTGATTGCTTTTGTTTGTTTGGCCTTCACAGCAGAAATCAGGTCATTGTGAATGCTTCCATCATGGGCGGTAACGGCCGTGCCCGTAAGCAAGTTGAAATGGTCGTCGGATGATCCTATCGATGCGAGTCCGAGGCCAAGCGAGTAGTTTTTCTGATAGCCATGACCGGATGAAATATCTTCTATACCATCGACCAGCCCAATAAGGTTTTCCTTTACCCATTTGATGGGTGCGCCAAAAGGGTATGGCCGCTCTTTTTCAGGATGTGCGACGATAGAAATACCACCGAACGATTCAATCCGGGGAATAACATCAAGCATCGAGACGAACTGGTAATCAAACTCAGAAAACTGGAGCGAAATGTCGTTTATATTTTCGGGAGAAAAATAGTCCTGGTCCATAATGAGAACCAGATGTCCCTCTAGAGTACTTATCTCGAATGCCGGGTATATCTGAACAGGTTCGTAAGGGTAATCCCATTCATTTATGCATCGCACTTGTTCCTGCAAAGAACCTATAATCGAATCGATTAAATATTTACTGGGAAGAAGATGCTCGGTAATGACAACGTAGTCCAGTCCCAAAAGAGAGGATCTTTGCAGAATATTCTGAATAGAGTCGAGTCCGTCAGAAAATGTGGAATGGCAATGTGTTTCACCCAGGATCAGTTTGGGCTGTTCTTTTTTCAGACGGGAAATATTTTTACGAATTCTGGAATCCAGAAAAAATCTACCCATGATATCTGCGAAAGGCTTAGCCAGTTGGCGTTTTTTGAAAGCCCAGGGTTGCATATCGTTGTATGGGAAAAACTGGAGCTGATGTTCCTTGAGAAATTTGCGTGTTGTGACTCTGTTCATACAAATTTTAATTTAAGAAAAGTGAGCCTATTTAATGTTCTTTTCGGTTTTATCTGTGGATTCCTGAATGGAACTATAAACTGGCAGGTTTTTGATAGTTTAGCACACTATTAGCGAGTTACTCTGACAATATATTGATAAATATTGAGTTAGGCCTGCTATCCAGTGGAGTTATCGCCCGAAAAGATGTGGGATGAACAGGCTCAGTATTGGAAAATAGGTGATAAAAAACAAAGCTATAAGGCGCAGGCCGAGAAAGGGAAGGACCGCACGGTACAAGGTCACTACCGGCTCTGAAAACCGGGAGCTGGAGATAAACAGGTTGATTCCTACCGGAGGGGTTGAATAGCCAATTTCCAGGTTGGTCAGAAAAATAATACCCAGATGCACCATATCCACGCCATAACTCTGAGCAATGGGCACGACCAATGGAACTACCACTATTATCGCAGAGAAGATGTCCATCATGCATCCCACCGCCAGTAGAAAAATATTTAGCAGGATTAAAAATGTAATCTTGTCATCTATATGTTGCTTCATGACATCCAGAATTTGCATCGGTACCTGCTCGTCGATCAGGTAATTGGTGAACCCCATTGCCGTGCCAAGGATGATCAGAATAGCTCCCACCAGAACCATACTTTCCTTCATGAGGCAGGGGATGTCATGGACAGGGTGAAGATCTTTGTTGACCCATATGGCGATCACTAAGACGTAGATCACCGTCACCGCCGCCGCTTCGGTGACTGTAAATATTCCACTATATATTCCAATGAGTATGATGAAAGGGAGAGGAATGTCCCAAGCGGCCTGACGAATTGCTGACAGGGCGTCTTTCCCATCAAAAGAATGCAAGCTGATATTAAATGTTCGACTCTTGCTGATGCTGTAAAGGGTGAGTAAAAAAATCATCAACAGTCCGGGGATAATCCCCGCCAGAAAGAGGCGGTCTATATTTACCTGAGCTATCAAGGCGTAAAGTATCAGAGGAAGGGAGGGGGGAAAGAGAAGACCAAGGCTTCCCGAAGACGTCATGAGTCCAAGCGAGAAATCTTTGGAATACATTTCCTTTAGCATGAGAGGGTAGAGAAGTCCTCCCAGAGCAATGATGGTAACGCCAGATGCCCCGGTGAATGCGGTAAAAAAAGCGCAGGCAACCAGCACGACGAGGGGCACTCCGCCGGGAATTCCTCCTAGAATTGCTTGTGAAAGTCGTGCTAACCGTTCCGGAGTTTTCCCGTTTGCCAGGATGAAGCCCGCGAAGGTGAACAGAGGAATTGCAATTAGTGTGGGGTTTCCCGCTATCCTGTACAGTTCGATGAAAATGGCGGCGGAATCAATATCAGCAGTATGAAATGATATGAGGGCCGCCAGCCCGATCACCGCAAAGAGAGGAGTACCGAGGAATGCCAGAAAGAAGATCGACGCGACGATTAGCAGGGTCATTGAGATTGTCTCCCTGAGGAGAGCAGGTCATCAATGGCGCTTAAAATAAACCGGATCGTGAGTAACCCAAAGCTGTATGGAAGGACGACCTGGAAAATCCACACAGGTAGATTGAGGAAGAGAATGGATTCTGCTTCTCGCTCATATGCAACAAAGCTCCATGCCGCCTGGGCCAGAAATAGGCTTATGACAGCCGCACATAACTTGGTGAATATTCCAATCGGTCGATGCCAGGATGCTGGCAAAATATTGGGTAGAAAGTCGATGGCAATATGACGATTTTCTCGCGCCGCCAGAGAGGCACCCACAAACCCGACCCAAAGAACCATTTGACGTAAGAAAATATCCCCCCAGAGAAGACTTTCGCTGAAAAAGTTTCTAAGTATCACCTGCCCAAAGGAAAGAATTATCATGAGCGAAAGAATCAGCGTGATAAACCCTGATTCCAGTTTTGCCAGGTAATCGTCAATCAGTTTAATAAATCGCACGTTAGTAAGGAGGGGAAGCAGATTAGTTAACGGATGGATATTGGACCAACAAGGCTTTGCCCGGTTGGACACTTAGCGAAAGAAGCATTCCGATAATAAATAACATAATAATGCCATTCCCAGATTGGTACAATATATAATGCAGGGCCGGATTTGATGAGGGAAAATCAGGTGATATGACCATTACCCTAATATAGGTAACTTTGATGCTGTTAATAAAAAATCAAAAATGTTGGTTGTTTGCGTTAGGCATTATATGGCTTGTAAATTGCTCGCTGGTAATAAGGGTTTCTGCTGAAGAATTAGCTAAGCCAGAAATGGTATTGTTTCCGGCAGGAGAGTTCCTTATGGGTAGCGGAGAAGAGGAAGGCAGACCCGATGAGCGTCCTCAACATAAAGTCCATCTGGACGCATTTTATATGGATCGATTTGAAGCCACTGGCAAGGATTTTGAGGAATATTTAGCGAACAACCCCAAACAGCACCCGACGATAACCGGGTGGTATGACCGGGAAGCAAGACCTGATATGAAGAATCGACCTGTTTTTGGTTTGACTTGGAAAAGGTGTAAAAATTATTGCGAGTGGAGAGGCAAACGTCTGGCTACCGAGGCAGAATGGGAAAGGGCGGCGGCAGGTTTGGAGGAGCGAAAATATCCTTGGGGGAATTCTCCGCCAGATTCTGAGCGAGCCAACTTCAATAAATGCTGCTTTGTTATGAAAGGTCTTGTTATAGATGATGTAGGGAGTCATCCATCAGGAGTTAGTTCAGATGGTATTCATGATCTTTCCGGGAACGTTGCTGAATGGGTCTATGATTGGTATGATAAAAATTATTATAAAAACAGTGAGTATAAGAACCCGAAAGGGCCCGGCAAGGGAATCAACCATACAATTCGAGGCGGAGCCTGGAACAGCCTTTCCGGTTATCTAAGATCTTCGGCACGGTTCGGCTATGATGAGGCCAAGGACTTTTACGGAATAGGATGTCGCTGTGCGATGTCAGCTGAGAAAATAACTAAATAGAAGATTAAACGGAGTCAGCGTTTTTATGAAAGATTTAAATAGTCAGATAGATTCGATGTTCAGAGAAAAAATATATTATGTCCTCGGGGAAAATGCTTCCCGCATAAAAAAGTACAATATTCGATACACCAAATTAAACCAAAAACATTCTCCTGAGCATTTGGATGTTTTATGCGGTTCTTTTGAAAAAGCCATAAAAGAAATTCCTCGACAACTTCTGAGAATTGAAAAATCATCGCGGTTGAAATATCTGGTGCCTTTGGACGAGGAGCGTCGTAGCGAGATATTAAAAATGCTGACGACGGATGTGGAAATGTTAATCGAGGAAGTAAACCGTGAAATACGTCCGATATTTAAAAATCAACAGCGAGAAGAAGAGCTTGATGATCGAATGAAAGCTACATTGAAGGAGGCAAAGCAGAAAATTGATGAGGAAACGAGAAAGATTGTTGAGTCTCTGGATGAAAAATTAAATTCCTCTCAGAAAATTCAGCCAGGAGACTTGGCGGAAATTTATAATCTGGATGAGTCTACCTTGATAGACTTGAAAGCAATTGAGCCTTTACAAACCATTCATGAAATTTTTAATAATATGACAGGAGATCAGAATCCTAAGGTTGCGCTTGAAGGTATAAGGCAGGCTGTATTGCTTTGTTCTAAATTTGGGACGCACATGAAAATTGATCCAAAGCATGCGAACTCGGTGGAGGCAAGGCGTTTTAGGAAAATGAGTATGATTACCGGGACGCTGGTATTAAAAGATTTGATCGATACCGTTTATGTGTTGGCACAA
>PCCT01000031.1 GCA_002731985.1 Nitrospinota bacterium | reverse complement strand
AAGCAAAATAAAGTGGAAGGCCTTTGGCTTATTTGAGTCACCCTCACCCCGTCCTCCTACGCTTCGCTCTGGACAGGCTCTCCCGTCTGTGGAGAGGGGGTTTAATTGTTCCTTCTCCCATGGCGGGAGAAGCCGAGGGTGCCCAACGGGTAGTTAGGATGAGGGGGAAATATCTATCCACCTGCCAGTTTCATGCACTCACTGAGATGATTGAATAAAATATGATACGTTTTAAGTTGGTCATATATTTTATCCGCCTCCTCACCTTCCGGTTGCCTCTGGACTCTTTGGTAATCCACTAGCATGACATTCCAGTCAGTATCTTTTTTCAGCCATTGTTTTTCTTCCACCCATAGGAAACAGGACTCATCATCCGTGCAGGTATGATCTTGTTCCTTCGCGAACGCACGAATGGTTTTCAGTGCCATGTCGTAGGTGAGGCCAAATCTTTGCAGGGTCGCCCCTCGGTAGTATTCTGTATCCTCTTTTTCGATAGCTTCTTTGAGTCGGGCCAGTGACCAGTCGAAATGGGTCAGGACGATCTGTGGTGTGAGTTGTTTGGGCATTTAAAATATCGAATTAACAGGTTTTCAATAAAGGTTATACAATTGCACAGGATAGCTCTATTTTACAATAAGCAAGAAGTTTTTTTATTTATCATTTGGATATTCCTAGAACTTTGAAAATCTCCTGGGAAAATGGTATTTTAGCTGACTTGTAAATGCGTTTATTTTTACCATTAATTGATGAAGGTGTTGCTGATATGGGGCGTTTTATTCAGAATGGAGAGCAGACGGTAATTGACACTGAAGGACGTGTGATGTGGACACGTACAGACAGTATGATTGATCTTGAGAAATGGGTCAATTATCAGGATGCGGCAGATTATGCCCGTGAACTGGGCGAAAATAAATTCGCTGGATTTGATAACTGGCGGTTGCCAACCAAGGATGAAATGGCCACTTTGTACAATGAGACTTATTCGCTCAAGGACAAGTTTGAGAAAGAAATCCATATTTGCGATTGCTTTGCATCCGGTTGTGGATTTTCCATGATCGCTCAAATAATCAGCGGTAAAATGCGCACCTGGATATTGAATTTGCGTACGGGTGAATATGATCAGCCTGATGGCTTATGGACATTGACAGAAGCGGCCCGTGCCGTGCGTACCATGGGTCCGGATGAATCCATTCCGGGCGAATGACGTCATAAATTATGAAATTTATTTTCGTTCTCACGCTGGAGCATGGGAATAAGAAACAATTTTTTTTGAGGTTTCCTTAAATGAGCAATGTATATAATCCCTCTGAAGCATTTTCTTCCAACGCGCTGATCGGAAGTATGGATGCATATCAGGAGAAATACCAACGGTCCATTGACGATCCAGATGGATTCTGGACCGAGGAAGCGGAAAAATTTATCTGGTTCAAAAAATGGGACAGCGTACGCGAATTTAATTATGACGTGCGTGAGGGGAATATTTCTATTGAATGGTTCAAAGGCGGCAAGACTAACATAACGGTCAATTGTGTCGACCGTCACCTGAAGGCGAGAGGGGAGCAGACGGCCATCCTGTGGGAAGGCAACGAACCGGGAGAAAACCGTTCCCTGACATACGACCAACTGCATGCCGAGGTGTGTCGTTTCGCCAATGTTCTTAAGAAGCATGGCGTCAAAAAGGGCGATCGGGTTTCTATATATATGCCCATGGTGCCGGAACTGGCTATCGCCATGCTGGCCTGCGCTCGAATAGGGGCGGTACACTCGATCGTGTTTGGCGGATTCTCCGCAAACGCGCTGGCAGACCGTATCATGGATTCCAATTGTACCTGCCTGATCACTACCGATGGTTCATTTCGCGGTGCCAAGCCGGTACCTGTTAAAGTCAATGCAGATGAAGCGATCAAACTGGCGGCACAGGGTGGAGTGACAGTCAAAACCTGCATCGTCGCCGAACGTGTTGGGTCGAAAATTACTACAGACATGGTGTCAGGTCGCGATTACTGGTGGCATGATGAGATGAAATCTGCCGAACCCGATTGCGAACCAGAGCCGATGGGCGCAGAAGACCCTTTGTTCATTCTTTACACCTCTGGTTCCACTGGAAAACCAAAAGGAGTTCAGCATAATGTTGGTGGATATATGGTATTCACCGCGTTGACGCATAAATATATTTTTGATTATCAGGACGGCGACATCTGGTGGTGCACTGCTGATATTGGTTGGGTGACGGGTCACTCTTATATTGTATATGGTCCGCTGGCGAATGGGGCCACTACGATCATGTTCGAGGGAATACCTACTTATCCCGATGCCGGGCGATTCTGGGATGTAGTGGACCGACTTAAGGTCACCCAGTTTTACACAGCGCCAACAGCCATACGCGCACTTATGTCGCATGGGGAAGAGATACCGGGTAAATATAATTTGTCCACTCTTAAAGTTTTGGGATCGGTGGGTGAGCCGATCAATCCTGAAGCCTGGCGTTGGTATTATAAAAATATTGGACGCGGGTGTTGCCCGATTGTTGATACCTGGTGGCAAACGGAAACTGGGGGCATTCTCATATCTCCGCTACCCGGCTGCACACCGACAAAACCCGGTTCCGCGACCTTTCCATTTTTTGGGGTGATACCGGTTGTGATTGAAGCTGAAACTGGAAAAATTATCGAGGGAAACGGAGTCGAAGGCGTCCTTGCTCTTAAGGAACCCTGGCCGAGCCAGATGCGTACCATCTACGGAGATCATGATCGTTTTGAAGAGACTTATTTCAAAATGTATCCTGGCTACTATTTCACCGGTGACGGTTGTAGGCGGGATGAGGACGGATATTACTGGATCACAGGAAGAGTGGATGATGTCATTAACGTGTCGGGCCATCGCATGGGAACCGCCGAGGTCGAGTCGGCTCTGGTGCTTCATGATACAGTCGCCGAAGCGGCGGTTGTCGGGTTTCCACATGAAATAAAAGGGCAGGGCATTTATGCCTATGTGACATTGATGGAAGGGGCCGAGTCCAGCGAGGAACTGAGAAAAGAACTTGTCCAGTTCGTCCGCAAGGAAATAGGGCCCATTGCCGCACCGGATGTCATTCATTGGGCGCCGGGACTTCCCAAAACACGCTCCGGGAAAATTATGCGACGGATTCTGCGTAAAATCGCCGCCGATGAATCGGATCAACTGGGTGATGTGTCTACTTTGGCCGATCCTTCAGTCGTAGATACTTTGAAAACGACTCACAATCAAATGATGGAGAAGTAAATAATTTTACAGGAAATAATGGATAGCCTGAAACGGCTAAAAATGAAAATATAGAAAATCCCCCACTCCATTCGGAGGTGGGGGATTTTTTTATATCAAACAAAACCGCATAACAAAAACGGTTGGGATCACGGAGCCGAACTACAGCTCAGCTCCATGACTTCTCACGCGGCGTGAAAAAAGAAAGGCGCCCCTTTCCCCCCAAATGCATGAGCGTCGGTAGCCCTTATATTTCAAGTAGATTGAAGTTAAAATTTTAACTTATATTCCCCGTATGTCAATTGAAATATCTTGTATTATTGAATTTTATTCAACAAAATCAGTTCTGATAAGTTTAGCGGGCTCTGGTTTTAGAATAGATTCTTCTTGTTGTGAAGGGGTGCTTATGCCCATGTTTTTATTGGCGATTCTTTGTTTGACCTCTCTTAAACCTTTATGAGATAAGTTATTAAGAGGTTGGTATTTGACAGCGGCTTTGAACGCCGTGGGTGACTCAGTGAGGCGGTTTAGCTTGAGGTAAGCCCATCCCAATCCATCGCGTGCGGCGGCCAGGTAGGGTCTCAGCTCCAGTTCACGTTGAAAAGATGTGATTGCCTCAAACGGATTGTTCTGTTTGAGCATAATGTTTCCAAGTGTGGTGCGAGTTGTGGTTGTCATTGAGTAAGGTGATATAGCATCGTTCTCTGTGACCTCCTCTGTGACAGGTTTTGGATCAGGATTTATCGCCAGTGACTGGTTTAAATATTCAGCGGCTGGGTCAAGCTTGCCTAATTTGGCCAAAATATAACCCAGGCCTTTTCTTGCTTCAGATTTGTTGGGTTGCTCTTTCAAAGCAGTTTGAAATATAACGATTGAATGACTCATATTATATTTTGGTTGTGTATGAAGTGTCCAGAGTGGTAATATGCCCAACTTTCCAAACCCTGATAAAACAATGGATAATTTGAGAAATATTTTATTTTGTCTGGCCTTTATTTTCTGCCTTGCCTGTTCATCAGAAGAGACTAACGTTTCTGAGCAGGAGCAGGGTGAAACATCCGATTTCGGGGCTATTCAAGAGAATTTTAAATTTGAGCCTGTAGCCATTGCGCCGGAAGACAAGGTGATAGCTGACAAAGCCCCTGAGGGGATGGTCTTTATTAAGGGCGGATGTTTTATTTTAGGAAACAACTTTGCCCAGGTCGATGAAGCGCCGGAGCATGAAGTTTGTGTCGATGACTTTTATCTCGACAAATACGAAGTGACCCAGGCGCGCTGGGAAAAGGTGATGGGGTTCAATCCTTCCAAATTCCCTAATCCAGACAGTCCGGTAGAGCAGATTACTTTTTATGATGCGCTGGAGTTTGCAGAAGAGTCGAAAGGCTTATGCAGAATTCCTACCGAAGCCGAATGGGAATATGCCGCCCGAGGTCATGCCGATACGCGTTACTTCTGGGGCAATATGATGAACGATCAGTATGCCTGGTTCAAGGATAACTCAGGCACTCAGACCCATCCAGTCGGTCAAACAAAACCTAATCAGTTCGGACTCTACGACATGATGGGAAATGTCTGGGAGTGGACCTCAGACTGGTATGATGCCGCGTATCCGCGTGGTAAACAGACCAATCCTACAGGTGTCTCCGAAGGAGAGTTCAAAGTAGTTCGCGGTGGTGCTTTCGATTCATCAGCCGGTGGATTGCGCATTACCAACCGCACATGGTTGCACCCCACAAATAAAGTCTTTCCAAAAGTCACCACCTACGGTCAGGCAATGAACGAGGTGTATAACTACGTTGGCTTCCGTTGTGCCATGACCATCCCTGCCTCCTCCTAAAGATATTTATTTGTGTAGCTCGCTCATTTNTGGGAANTTTTTAAAGCATTCATACTCACCCAGAGGATCATTAATATTTTCACTGATCTAATAAGAACGCTTCATTCTGAAAGTTNTTAATTCGATATTTCCTATTTTTGTAACCCTCNCCTATAGTAGGTCNATTTTAAATTGGAGTTCTCCTGCATAAATACGAAGCAAAACGGAGAATGAAAATGAAGAAGACTCGTTATACAGAAAGCCAGATCATCTGGATCAAGGAATATAACGAAGAACGGCCTCATGACTCACTCGGTGACCTAACACCCAGAGAATACTTGATGGCTAACTCAAAGCGGGAAAACTCTAAAAGTGCGTGGTCCTAATTTAGGGGGGGCTTTACATTTCCTCTGGGTCAGAGGAGCAAATATTTGATGACGTTCGGCGAAGAAAAAATTATGGCGGAAATTATTCTCATGGTCAACAAGTCTAACTGGTAGATACTTACTTGCAGTCAGCGCAGTTACCAAACAGGTCTAGTTTGTGGGAGGTGATGGTGAATCCGTTCTCGGCCGCTATTTCTTCCTGAAGTTTTTCTATTGACGGCTGGTTGAATTCGATAATTTTTCCGCATTCGGTGCAGATCATATGGTCGTGGTGCTTATGCCGGTAACGGTGTTCATAGCGCTTTTGTCCGTCACCGAAATCCATTTCCGAAGCGAGGCCGCTTTGGGTGAGCAGTGCTAATGTTCTGTAGACGGTCGCCAGGCCGATTTTGGGTTCTGTCTCTGTGACGGTATGGTATAGCTCTTCCGCGCTCACATGATTTTCGCAATCAAGAAAGGCTTTGAGCACACAGCGTCGTTGACGTGTGACCTTTAGGTTATGTTTGGAGATGTAATCTTCTAAGACTTCCTGCTCTTTGCTTGGCATGGTCTGTATAAATAGGGTTACAGAAATTTGGTGATTATATCACGAAGCGTCCGTAGGTTCAAAGCTCCGGCCTTTGCTCTGATGAGATGCTTCAATGAATAAAAAGACGCAATTCATCTTTTATAATTGTTTTTTTATTTCTTCGGCGCATGAGTCTGCGGAAATTTCCAGTTGTTCGCTGTTGGACATATTTTTCAATTGGTATTTCCCAGAATTAATTTCATCTTCCCCCAGAATGAGCGCAAAGCGGCTGGCAGATTTATTGGCTTTCTTCATCTGCCTTTTCATACTTCCACCATCGTAGTCACGCTCGACAGACAGGCCTTCAGAGCGTAACTGGTGGGTTAGGGTGAAAGATAGCTTTTGTGCTTCTTCTCCCAGGCACACTATGAAGACATCTGGATGTTTTTCGAAGTCACCGGCTTGATCGAACGGAACGACAGAGATGAGGCGCTCAAGTCCTAGGGCAAACCCAAAACAGGGAGTAGGGGGGCCATCAAATTCTTCCACCAGCATATTGTAGCGTCCGCCCCCACATATCGCGTTTTGTGCGCCGAGGTCACTGGAAGAGACTTCAAATGTGGTGTGGGTATAGTAGTCGAGCCCGCGTACAAGCAAATGATCCAGGTCGTAAGGAGTATTTGTGGAATCCAGCAGAAGACGCACACCTTGAAAATGATCATTGCACTCATCGCATAGGTGATCGGCTGTTTTGGGAAGCTCAGCAGCAATTTCCTTGTCACGAGGAACTTTGCAGTCCAATACTCGCAAAGGGTTTCTTTCGTATCGCTGATTGCAGTTGTCACACAGGTCAGACAGGTGTTCGCGTATAGCATCCTTAAGAGTCTCTCTGTATGCCGGACGACACTTGCTACAGCCCAGGCTGTTGAGTTGAAGTTTCAGTCCAGTGAGTCCAAGAGACTTGAAGAAGTCCATCAGCATGATCATCACCTCAGCGTCAACGTCAGGGTGATGGGAACCCATGGCTTCTACACCGATCTGATAGAACTGCCTGAATCTTCCTGCTTGAGGCCTCTCATATCGGAACATGGGACCGAGGTAGTACAGTTTCTGTACAATTTGCGCCGCGTACATCTTGTGCTCAATGAAGGCACGAACCACCGAGGCAGTTCCTTCCGGGCGCAGTGTGACTTTCTCGCCACTGCGGTCATCGAAGGTGTACATTTCTTTTTCTACAATGTCTGTCGTCTCACCGATGCCGCGTGAAAATAAATTGGTTTTTTCAAAGATGGGTGGACGAATTTCCTTAAACCCATACCGCGCGAAAACGGTATGGGCTTTACTTTCCACCCATTGCCATTTTTCAATTTCATCGGGCAGTATGTCTTTAACACCGCGTATTGCCTGGATTTTCATTTTATGTGAAGTTCCGTAGATATAACGAGATTAGAAGGTCGTGGGTCAGTCTTTAAGAAATCCTTCGGCTGTTTCCACATCAAAACGACTCCCAATATACAAGGGAACGCATTGATGGATATCGCTCGGGATAATGTCAAGTATACGTTCTTTACCAGTTGAAGCACGACCACCGGCATTTTCGACGATAAAAGCCATGGGGCCAGCCTCAAATGCAAACCTCAGTTTACCCTTGGGGTTTTTCTTGTCGATGGGGTACATAAATATCCCGCCCTTAAGAAGGGTTCGGTGGAAATCGGACACCATGGAACCTATGTAACGTCCTCGATACGGACGGTTGGTTTTCTCATCCACTTCCTTAAAGTAATTAACTAGATTTATCTGCCTATCTTCCCAAAAACAAACATTTCCCTCGTTAACGCTATAGGTGTTTCCATGAGTTGGGATTTTTAAATCCGGGTGCGACAGGAAGAATTCTCCAAGAGCAGGATCGAGAGTAAAACCATGAACTCCACTCCCTGAGCTGTAAATAAACATGGTACTTGAGCCATATATTATATATCCGCCTGCGACTTGATCCTCTCCTTTTTGCAGAAGGTCCTCATCACTTACTGAGTCGCCGGCACTTTTTTTGCGATAAATAGAAAATATGGTCCCAATGCTAACGTTGACATCTATATTTGAAGATCCGTCGAGTGGATCCATCATGAAAATGTATTTACCTGTATTTTCCTTGGGAATGATGACAGGATCAGCCATCTCCTCAGAGGTGATGGCGCACACCGTTCCTGACTTACTCAGAATGTTCAAAAAAGTGGAGTTGGCAAATTCGTCCAGTTTTTGGACTTCCTCGCCATGAACGTTGACATTGCCAGTAACTCCCAAGATGTGACCGCCGATTCCAGCTTTGTTGACTTCAAGTGAAATGATTTTGGCGGCAACGACGATCTCGTTCATCATGCTGGTGAACTCGCCTGTGGCTCCGAGAAACTTCTTTTCCTGATGCTGCAGGTGCTGAACTAAGGTGGTTTTGTTCATCATTTTCGCNAGATAGGTCCTTTCATTCAAAGGGACTGATTCTACATTAATTTTAGCATGACGGCAATGAGAATGAAGTGGAAATGCCGNTCTTTCTGAGGTATCATAACTAATTGANATTGTTAATATAANTGTNGGNTTGCTNCTTTTTTACCTCTCCTTGACTAAGCCTTAGGTGNCCGAAGGGTAGAGGGGAGGTATAAGTTGATATCTTTGACTATGAACCAATACATCNCAGAATTTGCCGATTATTTGAAAATCGAGAAACGGCAGTCGCCAAATACAGTTTCCGCCTATAAGCGTGATATGAAACGCTTCGTTTCTTATTTTTCAGATAAGAAGGTTTCTGAAGTCACAGCAAGCGATGTGAGATCATTTCTTCTGAGTATGAGGGAAGAGGGACTCGCCGCATCGACTGTTGCAAGAGCCTTATCCTCGGTAAAATCCTTTTTCCGCTATTTATTCACTGAAAACCAGATTTCTGAGAATCCCACTGAGATTATAGAATCTCCGCGTCCCTGGCGTAAACTTCCTAATGTGATGTCCATGGAAGAGGTCGATGCCCTCATAGCCGCTCCTGATACAAAATCACCTGCCGGACTCCGCGATCTCGCCATGCTGGAATTGCTTTACGCGACGGGGCTACGCGTTTCAGAGTTGGTCTCGGTAAAAATGAGCACGGTGGACCTGAAAGTGGGCTATCTGCGTTCATTGGGTAAAGGGTCGAAAGAACGAGTGGTTCCTCTGGGTGATGCGGCCCGGATAGCGGTAGAGAATTACCTGCTCAATGGCCGTCCCTCTTTGTTGAAAAAGCGGAGTTCTGGTGATATGTTCCTGACCCGGCGAGGGGTAGCCATGACCCGGCAGGGATTCTGGAAGATTCTCAAGCAATACACTGTCAAGGCAGGGGTCAAAGGAGCGGTTTCTCCACATACCTTGAGGCACGCCTTCGCAACACACCTTCTGGAGCGCGGGGCCGATTTAAGATCCGTTCAGCAGATGCTCGGTCACTCTGATATTTCCACTACCCAGATATATACCCACATCCTGCAAGAAAGAATGCGCGAGGTACACGACCGCTACCACCCAAGAGCGTAGATTGTTTTCGATGATCAGCTTGATATTATACCCTCTGCAGGAAAGAAAGAGCGCGGTCCACGACCGCTACCACCCAAGAGTCTGATACCGTCAGGCAATAAGCCTATATTTTGCTTGACGATAATATTAAATAAAGATAACATCTTGCGAATCCTGCCTGATCGTTTCTATCTCTTGGATTTTTAAAGGTTTCTGTAATTTTTTTTGTACTAACGGATTTTTGTCATGGTCTTTGATATCGATGTAGTCGGTGACGAAGGTTTAGACGTTAAGATTCAAGTTAACAAAGATCAGTTCGAGATGGATCAGGAATCTTGCTCTTTAAATAAAGATGTCGCGGTTAGTGGTCACTTGACCCGAGTGGGGGATGATGTTTATCTCCAGGGAAAGGTAACGACGGAACTTGCTTTAAATTGTTCCCGTTGTCTTGATCCATTGACTCACTCTGTTGACAGTAAACTGAAAGCGCATTTTGTACCGCCCAACCCGGACCCCGATTCAGCAGGGGAGGTTGAGTTGCAGGCGTCTGATATTGATACTGAGGTGTACGAGGGGCACCAGATTGATCTCACTCAATCGATTCTGGATGGAATACTTCTCACAGTTCCGGTTGTTTGTTTGTGCAGTGAAGATTGCAAGGGAATGTGTCCTCAATGTGGAATGAAACTAAACCAGGGGTCTTGTGAGTGTGCCAGTGAGGCATCCGTTGACTCCAGGTTGGAAGTTTTGAAACAGTTAAAGATAAACTATAAGTAAGGAGATACAATGCCAGTTCCAAAGAAGAGAACGTCCAAGTCCAGACAGGGACAGCGTAGAGCGCATGACAAGCTCAGTCAGCCGACGATGAGCGAATGCCCTCAATGCCACGAGATGCGTTCGCCACATCATGTCTGTTCCCATTGTGGGTTTTACAAAGATAAAGAAGTGATGGAGATAGAATCGGTTTAAACCGTTTTTCCATCTGCCATTCATATTTCACTCCTGACTCGTGTGTTTTCGGAAGTTGCTTTGTTCGCGTTGAAAGGTGAAAAGATGGATGCTCAGTTTCTTTCCCTCGACCTGTTGTTCGATGATTTTGCGACCCAGAATTATCCTTTCCTGATGGGAGCTCCGTTTTGAAATGAAGATTGTGGTTGATGCTATGGGTGGCGATCATGCTCCTGAGGCAGTTGTTGAAGGCGCTGTATTGGCGGCAAGAGAGTATGGTGTCGGAGTTATCCTGACAGGTCTATCTGACCGTGTGGAAGCAGAACTCTCCAAGTACGAAGACAGGGATGAATTGCCTATCGAGGTTGTGCATGCCGAGGATGTCGTCGAAATGCACGAGTCGCCTGCCAAGGTTTTGCGCGGTAAAAAAAAGTCATCCATTAAAGTCGGGCTTCAGTTGGTTAAAGATGAATCTGCCGCCGCGTTTGTCAGTGCCGGAAATACGGGGGCTGTCCTTGCTTTTTCCACTTTTACCCTGCGTCCCCTCAAGGGGGTTGACCGCCCTGCTATCGCCATCCAATTACCGACGTTAAAAGGCCCGGCTATTTTGCTGGATGCTGGAGCTAATGTGGATTGCAAAACCATCCAGTTATTCCAGTTCGGTATTATGGGCCATTCATTTGCCAAGTATATTCTCGGTAAAGATACGCCTGATGTCGGTTTGTTGAGCATTGGCGAGGAAGACTCAAAAGGTAACGAGGTCACCCGCGAAGCTTTCCAGATGCTTAAAAGCAGCCATATTAAATTTATTGGCAATCTGGAAGGAAAAGAGGTGTACCGGGGTAATGCGGATGTCATCGTATGCGACGGTTTTATCGGTAATGTTGCGCTGAAAATTAGCGAGAGTCTTGCTGAAATGATAGGGACTAATTTAAAACAGCTTTTCATGACCAATTGGCGGACCAAACTGGGATACTTTTTGCTAAAGCCCCACTTTATGGAGTTCAAGAAATCAGTCGATTACTCGGAGACAGGCGGGGCACCGCTTCTAGGGGTCAATGGGGTTTGTATCATTGCCCATGGTAGTTCTTCACCCAAGGCCATCAAAAATGCTATTAACCGAGCCCGGGAACTGGTTGAAAAGAAAATGAACGAACATATTCGCGAGGATATCGAGCAGAATCTTGCTGTGAGTAAAGAGTCTTTCTGGAAACAGATAAAAAGTATAGCGTTCACTTCAGAAACAGAAGAGAATGCGGATAATGCAGCTAAAGAGACAGACCCATCCCTTGAAAATAAATCCAAACAAAACTGATTTCTAATTCTGTATGAATAAACATACCCAGTTCAAGGCCGAAGTGGCAGGTATGGGCATATACGTTCCAGCCGAAGTTCGTACTAACGCGGACTTGGAAAAAACTCTCGATACATCCGATGAATGGATTCGCACTCGCACGGGTATCTGTGAACGACATATCGCCGGGAAGGATGAGTCATCTTCGACTCTGGGAATTCAAGCGGGAAAGATGGCTCTGGAGTCTGCCAATATTTCTCCAGAGGAAGTGGATATCATCATTGTATGTACTTCAACCCCGGATATTCTTTTCCCGGCGACGGCTTGTTTTGTCCAGAAGGGGATAGGTGCAGTCAACGCGGCCGCTTATGATATTTCTGCTGTGTGCTCGGGGTTTGTTTTCGGATTGTCCATCGCTGAGCAGTATATAAAAAGTGGTAGATACCGCCACGTTCTGGTTATTGGAAGTGAAACAAACTCCCGTATTGTTGATTGGTCGGACCGTTCGACCTGTATCTTGTTTGGTGACGGTGCTGGGGCGATGTTGTTAAAAAGTGTTGAGTCCGATGAACCGAAGGGATTGCTCTCATCTCATATTCATTCAGATGGTGAGAAGTCGGATTTTATAATCGTTCCTGGAGGCATTGGGAAAACGGGGGTTTCTCATACTGCTATTGATGAGGGAGAATATTTTATTAAAATGGCTGGGAGCGCGACGTTCAAGGCGGCTGTTAAGCGAATGACAGAGGTTTCGCAGGAGGCACTGGATTTTAATGGGCTTTCAACGGAGGATGTGACTTTGGTGGTACCTCACCAGGCAAATCGGCGCATCATTGACGCGGTTACAGATAAACTGGGCATTCCATCAGAAAAAGTTTTTATGAATATTGAAAAATACGGAAACACTTCCGCCGCGTCCATTCCCATAGCTATTCATGAGGCACGGGAAGCGGGACTGATTGTTCCGGGATCTCTTACACTTCTTGCGGTGGTTGGAGCGGGATTAACTTGGGGAGCGGCGTTGATAAAATGGTAAAAACAGCTTTTCTTTTTCCCGGTCAAGGATCGCAATCGGTGGGCATGGGTAAAGAGTTTTATGATGCTTCTCCAGAGGCTCGAAAGATATTTGAAGAGGCGGGGGAAGTGCTCGAATTTGATATCGCAGACCTTTGTTTTAATGGACCGGATGAGAAGTTGAAGTTGACTGAAAATGCCCAGCCAGCGCTTCTTATTCACAGCACAATAGCCTTGAATATGCTGAGGGGAAATGGTATTAATGCCGTACTTGCGGCGGGTCACAGTCTGGGTGAATACTCAGCCAATGTTGCCGCCGGTTCCATTCAATTTCTGGATGCAGTTCGGTTGGTTCAATTGCGTGGCAGGTATATGCAGGAGGCAGTTCCCGTCGGTGTTGGGGGCATGGCGGCCATAATTGGCATGCCGTTGGAAGGTGTTATCGATTTATGCGACAAGGTTTCATCGGAAGGCCACCTTGTTCAACCCGCCAATTTGAACGGCCTTGAACAGATTGTTATCGCAGGCCACCTGAAAGCTGTAGAGGAAGTTTCCCAGCTTGCCACTGAAGCAGGTGCCAAGAAGTCTATTATGTTACCTGTCAGTGCGCCTTTTCACTGTCCCTTGATGAAACTAGCGGAAATCAAGCTTCAAAAGGAACTTGAGAAAACGGAGTTTAAGGACCATCAATTTCCGGTTGTATGTAATGTTGAGGCCCAAGCTGTGAAGGCAGGTTCTTCGGCCCGTGATGCCCTGGTGAGTCAGGTATGTTCGCCTGTAAGATGGTACGAGACCATGCAGTATTTAGCTGACCAGGGTGTTGAGGTGGTGATTGAACTTGGAACGGGCAAGGTGTTGTCTGGCCTCATGCGCCGGTTTAGGAAAGATATAAAATGTTTTCAGGTTGGAGATCCGGATTCTCTCCAGAAAACCGTGGAAGCATATAAACAGTTATAAAATTTCCTAGGATACTTAATGGAACTCAAAGATAAAGTTGCGCTGATTACAGGAGGCGGGCAGGGCATTGGTCAGGTCATCGGCGAAAACCTGGCCAGCATGGGGGCGCATGTGGTTCTTGCTGATATCAATTTGGAAAATGCTGAAAAATCTGCTGAAGCGATTCGAGCGAATGGGGGGGCTGCATCCTCGGCTTTACTCAATGTTACTGACGCGGAAAATGTTAAGCAGGTTTTTGATTCAATAGCAAAAGAATTCAAGCCGCTGGATATTCTGGTCAATAATGCCGGGATAACAAAAGACGGGTTACTCATCCGAATGAAAGAAGGTGATTGGGATAGTGTCTTGACGGTAAACCTTAAAGGTAGTTTTCTTTGTGGTCAGCAGGCGGCTAAGCAGATGATGAAACAGCGGCGGGGGGCAATTGTTAACATTGCCTCCATTGTTGGGGTTATGGGTAATGCCGGGCAGGCTAATTACTCGGCTTCCAAGGCGGGGTTGATTGGCTTGACTAAAACGATGGCGCGTGAACTGGCTTCCAGAAATGTCACAGTCAACGCGATTGCTCCTGGGTTTATTGACACGGAAATGACTCGTGTCCTTGATGAAAAAGTTCGTGAGAAATTAGTTGAGCAGATTCCTCTGGCGCGGTTGGGATTGCCCCGGGATATTGCTCATAGCGTCGATTTTCTTGTTTCCGACCGGGCGAGTTACATCACCGGTCAGGTTATAAATGTTAACGGTGGGATGTTGATGTAATATTTTTTAGGAGTTTTATAATTATGTCTGTTGAAGAAAAAGTAAAAGAAATCATTGTTGACCAGTTGGGTGTAGATGATAAGCAGGTTACCACGGGTGCTTCGTTTATAGATGATCTTGGAGCAGATTCGCTGGATACGGTTGAGCTGGTCATGGCTCTCGAAGAGGAGTTTGATATTGAAATTCCCGATGAGGAAGCTGAAAAAATCACCAAGGTTCAAGATGCTATCGATTACATAAAAAACCGCACCAACTGACCCACCCCTTATGAGGCCTGAGTTATATCGATGAAGAGGCGTGTTGTAGTAACGGGGATGGGGATTATTTCTCCCTTGGGTATTGGTGTTGAGGATAATTGGTCGGCTGTCTGCAACGGCAATTCGGGCATTGGTCCTATCACGAGATTTGACTCTGAACCCTTTCCTGTCAAATTTGCTGGTGAGGTCAAAGACTTTGATCCTGAAAAATTCATGAGTCACAAAGAAGTAAAAAAGATGGATCGTTTTATCCATTTTGCTGTGGCCGCTGGACAATCTGCTCTCGAAGATTCAGGGTATGAGATTACCGATGAAAATGCTGAGCGTGTTGGTGTTCAGGTTGGCGTTGGTCTGGGTGGCTTACCTGCCATTGAAAAATACCACGATACTTATAACGAAAGAGGGGTTCGCAAGATAACACCATTTTTTATTCCAATGGTCATTGCAAATCTAGCCTCGGGGCAGGTATCCATTCATACTGGAGCTAAAGGCCCCAACACCTGCGTTGTAACCGCTTGTGCAACTGGAACTCATTCCATTGGTGATGCGGCACGTTTGATTCAATACGGCGATGCCGATGTAATGATCGCCGGAGGTACTGAATCCGTCATCACTCCACTTTGTGTTGGTGGATTTCATGCTGCAAAAGCTTTGTCGACACGTAATGATGACCCGCAGGGCGCGAGTCGCCCTTTTGATAAGGACCGCGATGGATTTGTTATCGGAGAGGGCTGTGGTGTAGTCGTTCTTGAAGAGTATGAATCTGCCAAAAAACGCGGCGCAAAAATCTACGGTGAATTTGCTGGATACGCTTTGAACGGAGATGCGTACCATATAACCTCTACTTCCCCTAACGGGGAGGGGGCAGCCCGTTGTATGAACCTCGCATTGAACAATGCCGGAATTAATAAAGAAGATATTGATTACATCAACGCCCATGGAACCTCCACGGGGGCTGATTCAACGGAAACGCAAGCTATTAAAACTGTGTTTGGCGACCATGCCTATAAACTTGTTGTCAGTTCTACAAAGTCTATGACGGGTCATTTATTGGGAGCCGCCGGCGGTATTGAAGCTATTTATTCTCTACTGGCTCTCAGTCGAGGGGTTTTGCCGCCAACAATTAACTACACGACTCCTGATCCTGAATGTGACCTGGATTATATTCCCAATAATGCCAGGGAAGAAAAAATTAAAATGGCTCTTTCCAATTCATTTGGATTTGGTGGAACAAATGCTGTCTTGGTATTTAAGCAAATGTCGAACTGAATTAATCTATAGCCATGCAGGAAGAACGAATAATTGAGCTGGCTCCATTGCAAAAAACGTTGAACTATTCTTTCAACGATCCCTGTCTTCTCAATAAAGCACTTACCCACAAGTCTTACGCAAATGAAATTGATATCCCCGTAAAAAATAATGAGCGTTTTGAGTTTTTGGGTGACTCCGTTCTTGATCTGATCGTCAGTCATTACATGATTCTCGAATATGATGACTTGGCAGAGGGTGCCCTGTCAAAAATTCGCGCGGCAGTTGTCAATGAGGCTTGCCTGGCGAAACTGGCGAAGGATATTGACTTGGGTCAATACCTGTTACTTGGCAAAGGTGAGCACCTTTCGGGAGGAAGACAAAAGTCTTCTATACTGGCTAATACTTTTGAAGCGCTGGTCGGAGCTCTTTTCTGCGATAGCAATCTCGAAACTGTCTCCAAGATACTCATGCCGACTCTTATTATAGAAATCGATAAGTATAAGGATACCTGTAAGCTCAGGGATTTTAAAAGTGACTTGCAGGAATATACCCAGGATAAGTTGACTTGTATTCCTTCTTATCAGGTGGTGGGTGAAATGGGCCCTGACCATGATAAGCGCTTCGAAGTAGAAGTTACCGTGCGTAACAAAGTCCAGGGGAAGGGGAATGGTAAGAGTAAAAAAGAGGCCGAGCAGAGTGCCGCGATGATGGCATTGGGCAATTATTTGTCCATCAACGATGAGTAAATTCCTTCTTCTTTAATATGAAAAATAATAGATTGTTAATTGCTCCTGTTTTTATCCCTCATGAGGGTTGCCCTTACCGTTGCGTGTTCTGCAGTCAGACTGATATTACAGGCTCCGCATTCCAAGCCGATGAAGAGAATGTTTTGAGTGTTTTGAAAACTTATCTGTATCCGACTTTGCAATCAGATAAATTCTCCAGACGTGAAGTCGCTTTTTATGGGGGAAGTTTTACTGGCTTGTCAGATGAGAGGCAGGAGTTTTTGTTGTCTTTAATCAAACCTCTGGTTGATGATGGACGGGTTGATGCTATTCGAGTATCAACTCACCCTTTGTTTATTAATAAGAAACAACTTGAACGATTGAAGGCTTTTGGCGTAGAGACTGTGGAACTTGGTATTCAGTCTACCAACCAGGAAGTTCTTGGGAAATCTGGGAGGCCCTGTTCCAGTGCGGATATGCTGAGTGCTGTTTCATTGATTCGCGAATATGATCTCAAATTAGGTCTGCAGTTGATGCTTGGCCTGCCCGGGGATAATGAAAATCGTTTTGAGATGTCTGTTGCGGATATTATTGGCATGAAACCGGATTTTGTGCGTTTGTATCCAGCTCTGGTATTGCGGCACACGCCATTATTTTCCATGTATCAGAAAGGGGTGTATTCTCCTTGGTCTTTGGAGCGAACTCTTGGGTCCTTGAAAAATGCCGTCAAGTCATTTGGCATTGCCGATATACCCATTATAAGAATTGGACTTCAGCCAGATAATTCTTTACGTGACAATTTTGTCGCTGGACCGTTTCATCCCTCGTTACGCTACCTTGTAGATTGCCGGATTGGACTGGATCTCATGGTAGATAGAATCTTGAGCCTGAACCGTGTTCCTGAAAGGGTTGCATTTAGAGTTCCAATGAAATCAGTTTCAATTTATACTGGAAACCGTCGCGAAAATTTAAAGATACTTAAAGAGCGATTCAGCTTAGAAGAGATTAAACTTAGTGGTGAAGAGCATTGTCGCCAACTCGAGTTGGTGGCCTGATATTAAATTAACTTATTTATTATAGAGGGGATTTAAAGCATATAGTTACTATTGGCATGAACTATAAGGTAATACCTAGAAAAGAAGAGACGTTTGTAAAAGCTTGCAACGGTGTTATTGAGGCGATGGCTTGAATTGAAGGGCATACAGAGTCGTTTTTGTATAAAGATGTCAATGATGGTCAATCCTACCTGATTGCGTCGGAATGGAGTTCTGAAGACGCGTTCAATACCTTTTGTCAATCTGATAACTTTAAAAAGGTCACCAATTGAGGTAAGGAAAGCATTCTTGCTGGCCGACCTTCGCATAAGGTCTACCAGCAGTAAGCTAAAGGGTGATCTTAAGGAATGGTCCGGGTTGTCGGTTCGCTGGGGCTTTTTGGTGTGAGTTCATACTCTCCGCTTTTGATACAACGCATTACTTTTTTGTATACATGCTCTGTGTCGTGAGGGAGGTGGCCGTCCATTCGCCATCGTATTTTTACGATTTTCCCATCGGGGTGCTCAAAGATTTTGGTAATAGCCCCTATGTTTTGAGATAGGGGTTCGAATAATACGTCTCCAACATTTAATTTCATACGCTCATCCTTTGATATAGCAGGATCATGTATTACGGTTATTCTGAAAGTACGTTTTTATTATAACCGCTGTCAGGTTCTGAATGTGAAAA
>PCCT01000030.1 GCA_002731985.1 Nitrospinota bacterium | reverse complement strand
CACCATCAACAGCAGTGAAACCGCATCTTGTAACGATGCAAACTCCATCACCCTCGAAGTAGCAAGCATTGCTTTCGAGAACAACGATAAGTTTGGATACACCTCCAATGATCGTGGTAGCGCAAACGTAACGGTATGGAAATCATCCAACTTCACCACTGTTCCAGTATCTCTTGGCGCAAGGGGCGACAGCAACGCAGCTCAGCATGGTTCTGACAAAGGCCACGAAGCTGGCGTAAGTGAGGCTTTCTATGGTGACCTTCCAGGACGAAGCAAAGTTGTTCTGACCAAGCAATCTGCGTTCACCCGTGGCGACTCTATTGGTGACATCAGTGGCTTGGTTAAGATCACCAACCATGGCACCAACCCAGTTACAGTTACTTGTAACTAATTTTGATCGAATAAAGAGCTTTATTGCAAGTTTAGCTCTTACCCAAGAAACAGTCGGCTTCTCCCGAGCCGGCTGTTTTTTTTTGCCTTTGACTTCCCACCGTGTCATTTCCATAGAACAATCGCCGTAGACACCCATTATTGATTTCCAACGCCTGTATCATGTGTTAGGGTGATGCATCAATGAAATTTAACCTTAAGGAACCTGTTATGAAACCCCGTGCTGTCACCCGTATCACCTGTTTTTTTGTATTGGCTCTCTACTTCGCATTATGCGGAACCCCTACCAATGTTTTTGCTGATGGAGTTGCTAAAAAAGGAGACAAAGTCTCTATCGATTATAAAGGCTCTCTTGATGACGGTACTGTGTTCGACAGTTCTAAAAATCATGATAAACCGCTTCAATTTGTTGTGGGGTCGGGACAGGTGATTCCTGGATTCGACAAGGCCGTTACCGGAATGAAAGTCAATGAGGAAAAGAAATTCACACTTCAACCTGCTGATGCCTACGGTGAGAAAAACCCAAAACTCACCCATAAAATTGCACGTTCCTCGCTACCACCTGAACCGGAGCCCAAAAAGGGAATGGGACTCATGATGGGAGCGCCCGGACAACCAGACAGAAGGGCTATGATCACCGAAGTCACAAAGGAACATGTCGTCATAGATATGAACCATCCTCTGGCAGGAAAGGCTCTCACCTTTGTAATAAAACTGATAGAAATTTCACATTGACCCTGGTCAGCTTTAGGATACGTAAATACGTTTACTATACTTCCGCATGAGGCATAGCTCTGTCACGTTGTTCCCGAGTTGCGTTTTTTGATAATTGACCACAATACTTACGGTAAAAAACTTATGACTACTCCCGTTCGAGTCCGTTTCGCACCCAGCCCAACAGGACACCTTCATATAGGCGGTGTGCGCACGGCCCTTTTCAATTGGCTGTTCGCCCGTCACCATGGAGGACAATTTGTCTTGCGCATCGAAGACACAGACGCGTCCCGGTCTACTGAGGAGTCGATTGACGAAATCCTCGCGTCAATGAAATGGTTGGGTCTGGATTGGGACGAGGGCCCCTTTCGCCAGACAGAAAGACAATCCATTTATAAAGAGAAAGTTGACCAACTATTACGGGAAGATAAGGCCTACCCTTGCTTTTGCACAGCGGAGGAACTGGACCGAAAGCGCAAAGAAGCACAGTCCAAAGGACTAAAACCAAAATACGATGGAACCTGCCGTAACCGATCAGACAAACCCGAAGGTGTTCCCTTTGTCACCCGCTTCAAAGCTCCACTAGAAGGAGCGGTCACAATCCACGACCTGCTTCGCGGCAACGTGGTGTTCCAGAACGAAGAGCTGGACGACCTCATCATTTTGCGGTCAGACGGCACGCCAACTTACAATTTTGTGGTGGTGGTCGATGACGGTGGCATGGGAATCACTCACGTCATAAGAGGCGACGACCATTTGTCAAACACACCCCGACAGGCATTACTGTATGACGGTCTAGGAATGCCCCGCCCAAAATTCGCGCATATTTCAATGATACTGGGAGCGGACAAAACCCGGCTCAGCAAACGACATGGGGCGACCTCAGTACTTGCCTATCGAGATATGGGATACCTGCCCGATGCGCTCATCAACTATCTGGCAAGACTCGGCTGGTCACATGGCAATCAGGAAATCTTCACCCGACAGGAAATGATCCAGAATTTTTCCCTGGAAAATGTCACCACTTCCGCCGCCGTGTTCAATCCTGAAAAACTTAAATGGCTGAACCAGCAATACATCCAGAATGCCGCACCTCTTGACCTTGCCTGTCAACTGGAACCGTTTCTTATAAAAGAAGGTATCCTGTCTGAAAACCATGGCCTCAGCGCGGAAAAAATCGCCAAGCCCATTCCATCACTCAACCAGAGAGCAGAAACGCTGGTAGAAATGGCGCCAAAGTCGACATTCTATTTTAAAGAGAAACTGGAATTCGATGAGAAAGCACGGGACAAATTTCTAAATGCGGACATTAAACCGCATATTGAAAAATTAATCGTCGCCATTAACGAAATGGACAATCTAGAACACGATTCAATGGAAAAACTATTCAAGCAGGTCGCGGAAGAAGCGAAACTGAAGCTGGGAAAACTAGCACAGCCTGTACGTGTGGCGCTTACCGGAGGCACCGCGAGCCCGGGAATCTACGATGTCGTTTTGCTACTCGGGAAAACTACCACGCTCAAACGATTGACTGAATCGGTGGATTTTATCGAAAAACGAGGTTAGAATTCCAAGCTGGATGATATCTATCTCCATTACGGCTTTAAAAAGGGGGAGTTTTATCCGAAGCTACTTGTTTTGCTTTGCGATTTTCGCCCAGGTGTCTCGCAGTGTCACTGCTCGATTGAACACCGGCGCGTCAGGTTTGAAATCTTTCGCGTCGGCGCAAAAGTATCCCATGCGCAAAAACTGGAAGCGGTCGCCGGGCTTTGCCTCGACCAGTGCAGGCTCAACCTTGCAGTCTTTAAGGATTTCCAGCGACTCGGGGTTGAGAGCAGATTTTAAATCTGGACACTCCTTCTCATCGGCGGGGTTTTCCTTGCTGAATAGATGATTATACATCCGCACTTCTGCTTTCTTCGCATGCTGTGCAGAGACCCAGTGAAGCGTGCCTTTGATCTTGCGTCCGGCAGTTGCGCCGCCTGATTTTGAATCTGGATCATAAGCGCACCTCAGTTCGGTGACATTGCCATCACCGTCCTTTATCACTTCTTCGCACTTAATGATGTACGCACTTTTAAGACGCACCTCTTTTCCAGGCGCGAGACGAAAAAACTTTTTCGGCGCGTCTTCCATAAAATCTTCCTGCTCAATATAAAGTTCGCGAGAGAATGGAATCTTCCTGCTACCCGCTTCTGGATCCTCCGGATTGTTCTGGGATTCGAGTTCTTCCACCTGCCCTTCAGGATAATTTATAAGGACCACTTTCAACGGACGAAGAACCGCCATCAATCGCAGTGCGCTTTTATTAAGGTCTTCACGCAAACAGTGTTCGAGCAATGCCATCTCGACTGTGCTGTTGGCTTTAGCGACACCGATCCGTTCGCAGAAATCGCGAATAGACTCGGGTGTGTATCCGCGACGCCGTAGTCCAGAAATGGTTGGCATGCGCGGGTCATCCCACCCATCAACATGTTTCTCGGTCACTAATTGCAAAAGTTTACGTTTGCTCAATAGCGTATAAGCGAGGTTGAGCCGCGCAAACTCTATCTGCTGCGGATGATAAACACCGAGTTTGTCGATGATCCAGTCATAGAGCGGACGATGGTCTTCGAACTCCAGTGTGCAAATGGAATGCGTGATCGTTTCAATGGAGTCGGACTGACCATGCGCGAAATCGTACATCGGGTAAATGCACCATTTGTCTCCCGTACGATGATGACGCGCTTTAAGAATGCGGTAAAGAACGGGGTCCCGCATATTGAGGTTGCCCGAAGCCATGTCGATTTTCGCACGCAGGACTTTCTGGCCGTCCTCAAACTCTCCATTCTTCATGCGCTCGAACAGGTCGAGGTTTTCTTCAACGGAGCGATTACGAAATGGGCTGTACTTTCCCGCCTGAGTTGGCGTACCGCGATACTCCCTGATCTCATCCGCGCTCAGGTCTTCGACATAGGCCACGTCCCCTTTGATCAACTGTACCGCCCAGTCGTAAAGCTGACCGAAGTAATCAGACGTGTAATATATTTTATCTCCCCAATCGAATCCGAGCCACTTGACATCCTCGATGATCGACTGAACATAGACATCCTCTTCTTTGGTCGGATTCGTATCATCAAAGCGAAGATTACATTGTCCGCCAAACTCGGCGGCAAGACCAAAGTTGAGGCAGATGGATTTTGCGTGACCGATGTGAAGGAATCCGTTTGGTTCCGGCGGAAAGCGGGTATGGACACGTCCTTCCCATTTGTTCGATGTAATATCTTCTTTAACAATTTCCCGGATAAAATTGGATAGACCCGACGGCTCCCCGCCGGGGGAAGAAGGGCCAGAACCGGTTTCGTTTTCTTTATTCATAAATAGTTTCGTGAGGTGTCAGTTAAAAGGAAGGGCATTCTATCACAATCGGTCACGTTAGAGGTCATGGTTCATTTGCCAGTTCGCTAATATCTTTCACCCTAACCTTATCATGTAGGTTTTTAGCTTTGAGGGCGTCTTCCAGCATGAGGACGCAGAACGGGCAGGACACGGCGATGGTGTCGGGATTAGATTCCATCAACTGGTCGACGCGCTGGTGACTCATGCGGGTACCGGTTTTTTCTTCCAGTAGAAACCGTCCTCCGCCAGCGCCGCAACAGGCACCTCGTTCTCTGCTTGCTTCGACCTCACTGGTTTTTCCAGGCTCAGTCTTCCGCGTCGCAACGTCACGCGGGGCATCATAAATTTCATTGTGTCGGCCCAGGTAGCACGAATCATGATACACCACGCGGTCGGTGGTTTTTGCTTCCCCCCCTCCGTGGGGGGCCAAACGTTCCAGCAATTCGGAATGGTGGATGACGTCGAGTTCGACACCAAATTCGGCGTACTCGTTCTTGAGCGAATTGAAACAATGTGGACAATGGGTAACTATTTTCATTACGGATTTTTCTTTAAACAGCTCAGCATTTTTTGACGCGAGCATATCGAAAAGATATTCGTTTCCCGCGCGCCGGGCCGGGTCACCGGTACAACCTTCGTCGTTACCAAGGATTGAAAAAGCCACTCCAGCGGATTTCAATGAATGGACCACTGCTGTGGCAATTTTTTTGCCGCGATCATCGAATGATCCATTACAACCAACAAAATAGAGATACTCGGTCGGGTTATTTTTATCCCATGTTTTAATATCCAATCCCTGCGCCCAGTCTGCCCGGGTGTTACTGCCAAATCCCCACGGGTTGGATTGCGTCTCCAGCGATTTGAAAGCATTGGCAAACTCAGCTGGATAGCGGTTTTCCATGAGGACGAGTCCGCGTCTTAAATCAACCACCTTGTTCACGTATTCGATCATGACAGGGCATTCTTCCTCGCAAGCGCCGCAGGTCGTGCACGACCAGATCGTTTCGTCATTGATGATTCCGCCGAGCAACAAAGGACCATCCGACCGTTGCGGATCATTATCCAGCAAGTGAGGTGTTTCGTTATTAAGGTGGTCGCGGAGGTCTACTGTCAGCTGTTTTGGTGAAAGCGGTTTTCCACTGGCCAGTGCGGGACAAGCGACATCGCATCGCCCACACTCGGTACAGGTGTGCAGGTCGAGCAGTTTTTTCCAGGAAAACTCTTCTATCTTCGAAACTCCATAATTTTCCAGTTCTTCATTTTCAAAATCGATGCGATGAAGCTGATTGCCTCCCTCGAAACCATTTGAGAAAAACACATTGGGAATTGAAGTGACGATATGAAAATGTTTTGAACCGGGGAGCAGAGTCATGAAGTATAAGGTGCAGATCACATGCATCCAATAGGCCATGTTGTGAAGGTGGATGATAGCAGTGACTTCGAAAACGGATAACATCGGCGCGATTAATGAACCGAGCCAGGCCCCGCTCATCGATGCTTGCGGATTCCTCGCCTGCCACCCTGCGTCAAACAGAGCATCACTCATCATGATCGCGAGGATGAGGACGAGAATAACGATACCTTCCAATGATAGAGTGAGCCTTTCCGGCCTTTCAACAGTCCTGCGATAAAGGGCATAAATCGCGGCCAGAGTTACCAGAACGATGAAACTATCTTTGAAAAAAAAGTACAGCGTTTCAAGTCCACCCCCATCTAATTCAACCGCCGGGAAAAATCCAATGAAGAAAAACCAGGCGGCTCGAAGGAGGAAGATGAGGAATCCCCAGAAAATAAGTGCGTGCATCCACCCCGCTTTGGCTTCCTTGAACATTTTGGCCTGCAAGAAAGCTATACGAAAGGTATGCCCCAGTCTCTTAAGAGGATATTTGAACCTATCTTCGCCGGGAACCTGCCGGAGGATCCGCCATTTAGGCCACAGGACGTATAGAAAGCGTGCGGTCGCCAATAGAACAAGCACCCCTAGAACAAAGGGTTGCAGATTCTGAGAGACCCATTCAAACGCACGGTTTTGAGGGAAGTTCATCTATGAAAGTTCACTATCTTAAATAATTCATCTAACATAATAGAGCAAGATACGAGGCACCCACCGGTCAAGTCATGGTACCGAAAGGCGATGAAAGAGGCTAGTTATTTGATTTATCAGGAATTGCTGTTGAGTTTGCTATTTCCTGTGCTATATTTGTAAGTGCTTTAGACCACCTTGATTCTATAATTCAGCTATCTACCAAGCAGGGAGGCCTTGCATCATGGTTAGGTTTTTCACTCGTTTCATCCAGCCTATTAATTCTTTTCATATTTCCGCGATAATTTGCGGGTCTGTATTTTTATGCGTCGCCAACGCCAGCGCAATTCCGCTGGACGATGCCTACGAAAAAGGTCAGGCCGAGGTTCGAGCCTCTCCCGAGTTTAATCCAAAAAATGGGACACCACCTGTATTTCATCCATCCCTGCATCCAAACCTGAATAACGAAATTAACGAAGCACACCCTATTCCTGATTATATAAAAAAGTTTGGCAAGAACCAGATCTTCCCGGTTTATTACCACCAATTGCTTAAGGTCGACCCAAAGGATCAGGTGCAAAGCAAAATTTTCAACGAGCAGGCCTTCCGTTCAATCAGAAGGATAGGCGTTTTGGGCTTTGAAAACAAGACTGAAGGTCAATTCAAAGACGAAAATGCGGGAAATGTGGTAGCAAAACAGGTTTCTCGCGAGCTTCAATCCGTGAAAAACTATTTCGTCATTCCGCCACCAAGGATGGATACCGACGCACAGCTTCGAATCGTAAAGCAATCCAACGGACATCAGAAGAAAGCATCCAGCACCGAAGTTCAGCCAACGAACCTCGACCTGCCCTACTCAAGTGATAAAATGGATGCGGTGATGATTGGAGCAGTCACAAAGTATACGGATTCCTACCGCACCAGGAGTGGAGCTGTAGAGAAGAGCTTGTCCGGCAGTGTTGAATTTGGGGCATTTCTGGTCAGCACCCGCACGGGAGATGTGATCTGGGGGGCCCGTTTTGTAGGATCGCAACCCACCGGGCTGTCCCGTTTATTCCTGAATACGGGCCCAACATGGTTGAGCAAGGAACAACTGTCCCAGGCGGCCATGAAAAATATATTTAAAGCATTCCACGAAAATCAGCTCAAATAAGATTTTTTTTTGTATAATGGCGTTATGTCAACCACCGATCCATTCGAATCACCCACACATGGGGCAAACCCCATTGATGAGCAGGCCCAGAAGAAGAGAAAACTGTGGAGAAACCTGTTTCTTCTTACCCTGTGTGTCTCGCTTCTGCTGATAGGCATTTTCTGGCTTCCTGTTAAGCTGGTTCAGATGGAGAAGTTTGCAAGCTCGTCAAGTGTAAACCTTCCCAAAAAAGGTGTCGCCAGTGCGATTGACCCTACCCTCGCCCAACCGGTGAAGAGTCTGTCGCCATCCGACCTTCTGGAAACCAAATTGACTGTCGTTAACGCATCATCTGAAGACAACTGGGTTTATTTCGATTTTTCCAGGGGAGAAGTGGTTAACATTCATGATAAATCATCTATTGAGTGGGATCTGGCCTTTCGTCGTAGTAAAGTCATCTCCAACGGAGGTGCTACCAACAAATTTGGCAAGGCGGGATTGATCAATCTGGGTTCACTGGACTTCGATCAGGTGACAGAAGTTCCCCTCGATAATTATGTCCAGGATAAGGCCACGCGCACAGAAACGGAAAATCCCATTCTTTTGAAATGGTACAGATATAACTACCTGACTCACAAGCTGTCAGCCAAATCCAATACCTATGCTGTGAGAACAGCAAATAGCAAATTCGTCAAAGTCAAATTCCTTGATTTTTACTGCGCCAACAAGGAAACAGGGTGTATCAAGATGCAGTATGTGTATCAGGATAATGGCTCGAACCACCTAACCAAGTCCGCCTCAAGCAATATACCGCCCGCCTAAGCAAACCCGCCTTTAGCTACTTTCCCCCTCACAGGGCAAATTGGGTATGTTCAAGCGGTAATAGACATGTTATTTTATCCTGCATATTAGATATTTTAATTTATTCATTTGAACTCGCTGTATTTTTATTTTTGGAGGAAGTTTAATGGCAACATTGAAGAAAATTCTTTTCGGTCAGTCCGCCGGAGAAAGTCTCACCTCCCTCATAGAGGAGCTGCAGAAAAAATATAACCCTAAAAAAGGACGGCGATTCAACCATGCCAACATCACCTATGAGATCAGTCGCCCTGGCGTGGTTGATGAAAATATCCAGTTTGAAATAAGCTCAAAAATCCCTCAGGACGAACTCAAGGGGGGTCATGATATGAAAAGTTACTTTAAAGAGATCAAGAAACTCGTTACGAAGCTGAAACATAAGCCGGTCTCCGTCGAAATGGAAAATATCGTCTGGGACTCGAAAAGGGATTCTGAAAAAGAGAGGGATTATGTAAAGCTCCTTTACAGCTATCCGCTGGATGCTCTTTACAACGATAAAGAGGTATCTGCGAAAGTTGATAAGATGAATCAAGGAGACAGCAAGGAGTCTCCTGAAAGAGTGAGAGGTTCCTTGACGCCACAAGGAGGCGTAGTCCTTCAACTGGTTAAAGAAACCATACAGAACATTGCCCGTGAAAATATCGAGCAACTTATTAATGCCAACAAGCAGGTAAAGGCGGAAATGGGGATTTAATTACCCATGAATCCGTTTGCCTATTACCTGGGACGATCACTTCAGCTACTGGGGCTTGCCACAATAACCCTAGTGGTGTTGCTTTTTTTCGGCCAGTGGAAAATGGAACCCCTTCTTTACCTGTCAATCGCAGGGGCGGTCGAGTTTTACGGTGGAACCTGGCTTCTGGGTAGAAAACAATAACCGAAGGGCTCATCCGCTCTTTGGCTGTACCTCAATAAAGAGGCACCTCCGGTTTTCCGTTCCCGTTAATTGCCTGCCGCAAAAAAAAATCTGCCTATGAAAGAATTACTGGCAAAGCCTGGTTTTCTAGCCGCTCACGGTACCTTCGGTGCCGACCTCAGCTACCTGCTCGCTGTCGTCTTTACCGTCATGTTTCTATACGCCTGGAGACTGGCCAAAAAAGCACGCGGCACACAGCATCATAAGTTGATCTTCGCATCCATGATTTCAATGCTGGTCTACTTCATCGGCTACTACTATGCCCGGCAGTTGGGCGTGTTGGCTCTGGAAGGAATAGAAGGCTTCGGCGGACCTCAAGAAACCTACGACAATGTATTCATACCCATTCTGACCACACATCTGATCCTGGTATGCCTAGGCCTCATTCTGGCAGTCTATATGATATTTCAAGGATTCCGTGCCTGCGACAAAGTCGATGGGGAATACCGGCTGCAAAGCAGAGAGTTGAAGATTAATCCCAAGTCCTTTAAATCGGTCATGATGACCCTGGCGGGTCTTTGGGCCGTGAATCAGCTTATACTCACCTTTGTACGCCATAAATCATTTGCGGCAGGCCTGGCCTGGGCACTGATTTTTGGTGTCATCGCTCTCGTGATCTATTTGGAAAGAATAATCGAAAAAGCACTGCCAGACGGGGCCCGGCGGCACAGGTTGCTGGGACGGACCACTATGGTCATTTTTGCCATGATTCTGGCAACGAGCACCCTCACCTACCTCATGCTGTATGTGATCTATCCCAAGGCCTGACAGGGGGAGGGCTTTTCCCAGTGGAATGAAAAAACCTTTAAAAACAAGGGCTATGGGAGACTACAAATTATCTGAATTTTGAGGGTTTTCCTCTTGACACCCTTCAAAATCCTATGGTAAAGTTCCCCGGTTAAATGATCTCAAAGTACATGAGGAACAAGTACACGGCGGTGAGTCCGTTGACTCCGAGACCGATATAAACAATGGTATCAAAAATTTTTCCGTTTTTACTGGGCATGCTGTTTCCTTGGGAAAATTGGGTTTAATTAAACACTGAAACTGAAATTAACATTCAGAATTTATAACTGTCAAGAATAAACTGTTTCAATCTTTCAAACTTTTATTTCAGGGGCGCCTTCAATGGATATAGAAAAACTTAAGGAAAAAGCCGGTCCATGGATTTACATGGGAACTATTGTATTTTGTTTATGGTTCTTTTACTGGTTCGCCTCAGTCTGGCGATAAACGAAGACGGCTCAAATCAACTCGATTTGATAAATCCAAAAGGGGGAATTTTTTAGCAATGGAAGAACAAAGACAATTCATAACCGTTAAGTCCATCACGTGGTTCATCATTGCGTTTATCGTAATGGGTTTCTACTACTTCTTCATCAACTGGGGCCTCATGAAGGTTCAAGGCTTGGATTTCTTCTATCTCTGGTCTTCCGGTGGTGGCGGTGGTGGTGGTCACTAATCACTGACGAAAAAGTCTTACTAAAAATGGCAAGCTCTCGTAGCTTGCCATTTTTTTTTGCCACAAGTTACTCACAGTCCAGCCTCAAGTACTCTGGTATAAACAACCATGAATGGCAAAACAGCCTGCCGCATTTACCTCATACGACACGGTGAAACAGCCAATGCCGGTGAAGTCTGCTTCAATGGACATTTCGATGTCGACCTCTCAGATCAGGGAAAAGCACAAAGCCGCCGAATCGCCGAAGCTCTAAAAAACCTGCCGATCAAAGCTATCTACAGTAGCGATCTGAAACGAACCCAGATTGGAGCACAATACGTGGCGGTTGAACACGACCTGAAGCATACCCCCTGTGAAGAATTACGCGAACTGGCCTTCGGTGACTGGGAAGGATTGAGCGTTGCTGAAGTCAATCGCAAGTACCCAGACAAGCTCAAGGAAAGACTCGATAATATAGAACAATTTCACGTTGAAGGGGGAGAATCCTTTTTCCAACTCAGGGACAGGGTGATCCCTAAGTTTAATGAAATTATTTCCATGCATCCTCATGACAGCATCATCATACTTTGTCACGGTGGAGTGATCCGCACGATCCTCGCTCACGTCCTGGAAGTCCCGATAAAAAACCTGTTTCGCATCAACCAGCACTACGCGTCGGTAAATATCATTCAGTACTACGAAGGAGGAGACCCAGTGGTTGAACTGATGAGCGGCTCTCATGTTAATATCCATCCACCAGACTCTCCTGATAAAAAGATGTCGATTCAATAAAAGACGGAGCCGTTATGAAAAATTGGCTGATTCGCATTCGCAAAGCAGATGTTTTCCTGAACGACAAGCAGGTTCTCAACAACATCAACTGGACCATGAAGCGCAAAGAAAACTGGGCGGTCGTTGGGGTCAACGGGGCTGGGAAAACCTCCTTCATGAAACTCATCTTCGGGGAGTTGATTCCGATTGACGGCGGAGAGGTCAGGTGGTTTGGGAACGAGGAACACGGCCCCCTTATCGATGCCCGAAAACGAATCGGCTTCGTCTCGGCGGATTATCAGGAAAAATACGCACCCGGCACGCTGGGTCTGGATGTGGTGGTGTCTGGTTTCTTTTCTTCTATCGGGCTATACAGAAGAGCCCATCAGGATCAGAAAAAAACAGCCCGTGACTGGATGGATTTTCTAGGCATCCACAATTTGAGTGATGAACCTATCGGACGCATCTCTTACGGAGAAGCCAGACGACTTCTCCTCGCAAGGGCTCTGGTGAACCGCCCTGACCTGCTGATTCTGGATGAACCTTGTTCCGGCCTGGATATTCCCACTCGAGAGCGTTTTCTGCAAACTCTGGAAAAGCTGGCAAAAACGAAAACTCAGTTGATCCATGTAACCCACCACATTGACGAAATTCTTCCCTTAACGACTCATGTTCTATATTTAAAAAACGGGGCTGTATTTTCACAAGGGGAAAAAGGGGAAATGCTGACAGGGCCCAAATTATCTGACGCTTTCGACTGCCATATAAAATTGAAAAAAAATGCAGGCCGCTACTGGATCACTGAAAGCCGTCCGAATAAAACAAGGCGTTCTATTAAACGTCCAGACTGAGCATCCTCTTTCTTGCCACCTTCTAAGTAAATACGGTACAATTCAATTAAACCGATTTCCAGAAACGAGAGTAACTATGAACCGAAATAATACATTTATCCTCGCGGTATCCATGTTGGTAATTCTATTGGGATTTGTGCCTGACACTTGGGCTCAGGATAAAGCAGAGGATTTGTTTATGAAGGGGAATGAGCTCAGTCGTCAGGGCCGGTTTGAACAGGCGGTTGACGCTTACAAAAGGTCTATTGAAAATAACCCAAACGCAACAGTCGCTCATCTTAACCTTGCCCTCGCCTACAAAAACCTGAACCGACTAGGCGAAGCCGCGTCTGCGCTTGAAAGAGCCGTTGAACTGGAACCCGGAAATCTGGACGCTCGTTACGGACTAGGAAATGTCTACAACCACCTCGAACGCTGGGAAGATGCTATCGCTCAGTTAAACGTTGTTGTTCACCGGCGACGCGATGACGCCGAAGCACACGGCAACCTCGGATGGGCCTACTACAATATTAAGAAAAAACCGCCATTCAAACTTCTCGTGATCGTCAACTTGAGGAGAGCTGTAGATTTGTTTGAATCAAAAAATCAACCTGAAGCCGCAGATGCAACACGCAAGGTTTTAAATGAGGCTATGATCCGGTTCGGTTATCAGGTGGAAATTCCTCCCAACTAATCAACACCGCTTCGTAAAAAACTGCTCCGGTTTGTAAAATTCCTTAAATACACGAATGAGATTTTCCTGATCCTTTGAACCAGCCATTTCGCGGATTGAATGCATCGAAAGCATGGGACTACCAACATCTACAGTGCGAATACCAAGGTTCGCGGCGGTGATCGGCCCTATTGTGCTTCCACACCGCATGTCCGACCGTATCGCAAACTTCTGAACGGGGACTTTTGCTTTTTCGCAAAATTGTTCGAACTGCGATGCCGACACACCTTCGGTCGCATATTTTTGTCCTGCGTTGCTCTTAATGACAGGTCCTGAGTTTATCATCGGTAAATGATTGGCATCGTGCACTTCGGAATAGTTTGGATGAATGGCGTGTGCCATGTCTGCGGAAACAAATAATGACCGGGCAATCCCTCTCATGAACGCCTCCCTTGGTTTACTGCCTCCTGCGGATATACGCTCCAGCACACCCTTAAGAAATGGCGACCCCCCTCCCTGCGCGGTATCACTTCCCACTTCCTCATTATCATAAAACACCAGAACACGTGTTGCCGAATCCTTGCGGGGTGACTCCAGCAATGCAGACATGGCGGCATGGCAGGATGCAAGATTGTCCAAACGTGAAGCAAACACAAATTCGTTGTTGACTCCTGCCAGTGTTCCTTTCTGCAAATCGAACAGTTGCAATTCCATACCAAGAATATCAGTGGGATCGCAGTTCAACTCCCCGGCGACCAATTCTTCTAACATTTTTTTTGATTTAATTTTCCCATCCGACAAAGCAAAAACAGGAGGCAGGTGATTCTGCGGATTAAGCACCAATCCTTTTTCGTTTACCGATCGATTTAAATGAATAGCCAACTGGGGAATTCTCAGTAAAGGACGATCAAACTTTACCAGTCGAGACGCGCAACCGTACCCCTCTGAAGACAGGGATTTCTGTTTAACGCGACTACTCTTTCGGGCCTTCTTAGAGGCTTCTTTCAATACCACTCTCCCTGCCAGTGACAGGTCCCTGTCGGTCCAGGTCGTTAACAGCGCTCCACCATACACTTCTACCCCTAATTGAATATAACCATTTTTTACATAGGATGGGTTGGGTTTCAGGCGCAGGTTCGGACTATCCGTGTGCGCCCCGATGATTTTAAATCCAGACTCATCTGGCATTATTGATCCAACGCAAAATGCTATCAGTGACGATCCATTTCGGATCACAAAATATTTTCCACCGGGAGAAAGGTCCCATGAGTCCTGCTCCATCAACTCAACATATCCTCCGTTTTTCAATTGATGCTTAAATTCCTCAACCGCATGAAAAGGAGTCGGCGACTTGTCGATCAATTCAAGCAGTGACTGACTCCTTTTAAGATAAGAATTTTCAATTTTTTTCATAGTTGTTCTCTGATTTTTAACGTGACTTCTAAAGTTTCAGAATTGAAATTCAACTGACCTATCCTCTGGAAGTCACAATTGTAGCAAATATTGTGATTCTACGAGAGTAGCATAAACCCACCACATTCTTTAAAACAACACATTTGAGGAAGGAAAATGATTTATTTCCAGATAATATCCAGGCTGATATCACATTTATGAAATACATACGGGAAAGCTTAAGATAGAATGGTTGTTATCGGACCCTCAAGGTTAAGGAGAGGAATTGTGGGAGTACTGATAAAAGCGGATTTCAAAACCAAGCTGCCCCCCTGTCTTTCTAAATACAGGCCTCAGAACAAAAACCTGGAGTATCAAAAGGAAATTTTTTCTGAATTATTCTCCAGGTTTCCACAGTTCAATGCACATGTAGCGGCCTATGTTGAGAGAAACTATTGCGTTATGATCAACGATGAAGATCACAGTGACCCGGAATCACTGTTCGACACATTAAGCTTTGACGAAATCCATATGCTGAACGAATGGATCATCGACCGTCGCCATCCGGCTACCCCGCAACGAAAACAAATTTAAAGTAATTTATTTTACAGCTACGCTAATATCAAGAATTTGGGCACTTTGAAGCAAGCCCATAATCTTGATCACGTCCCCATAAGGCAGGTTCTTGTCCGCTCTTATGATAGCTGCATTCTTTTTATCCACGTCTATCTTTGCCAGAACCGGTTCAAGGTCTCGCAAACGAACTTTTTCCCCATTCAGGAAAACCTGTTTATCAACCGTTACTTCAAGTTCGATTGGCTGAGAAGCTTCGTCCGGCACGGACGACTTTGAGGAAGGAAGGGAAATATCCATCTGGCGTTTAAAATCTACAAACACCGTTGACACCATAAAAAATATAAGGAGGAGAAACACCACGTCAATAAGCGGTGTNAGATCTAACGCNAAATTTTCNTCAGCTTCTTTTCGGAAACGCATTGAATCCACCAGAACAAAACATTTTACNGTTCATATCCATCAGAGATCANCCTCAAGATACGTTACGTACGCCACCCGCTCGAGGTTTTGCGGGTTTATCTTTATTTTCCTGTGCCTTTTTCTCGCGCACCGCTTCGTAAGAAAGTTCTTCAACGAGTTGGAAGGAAATTTCTTCCATCTCAAAAACATATCGATCTATTTTTGCACGGAAGTAGTGATACAAAGCCAATGCGGGGATACCGACTATCATACCCGCCGCAGTAGTGATCAAAGCTTCTGAAATTCCACTGGCAACCAGACCGGGGTTCCCGGTTCCGCTTTGCGAGATGACATTAAAGGCCTTGATCATCCCAAACACAGTTCCCAATAATCCCATCATAGGAGTTATATTTGCAACCGCTCCCAAAACACGCAGGTTGGAATTCAGCAATGAGGCTTCGTGTTGACCTGCACCTTCAATCGCCCGTTCTATTTCATCAAGCTTGCCACCAAACCGTAACAACCCGGTCTTAAGAACACGAGCCAGCGAAGTGTCATGCGAAGTACATAACTGCAAACCCAACTGAATATCCTTCCAATTCCAGTGGGAACGGATACGTTCAAGAAATTCGGAATCAATAATATTTTTTCGCCGTAAGTTATAGGCTCTTTCCAAACCGATTCCGAGCACAAGAATGGATGAGAACAGAATGGGGTACATCATAAACCCGCCCTTTTCGATAAAGGACAGAACCTTCAAGCCTGACCCAGAATCGACTGCGTCGGCAGCATACAAGACGGAAGGGAAACTGATCGCCAGCGCCGCCAACAGAACGGGGAGTTTTATTTTTAGAGCTAAACGCATAACCATTTATATTCTCAGGTATATTGAACCTGCCTCTACCAATTTCCAGCATTGTAGGCAATCCAAACTTATAGCACGATTAAAATCCTCATTGCAAGGCGGAAGCAAGAAACCTCCAATTTTAAAAGACTTTAGTGTGCTTTGGTGCTATGATATACAGGCTTAAAAAATATGAACCTTGCCTGTCTGTTATGAGATTTCCAAAAATGAACGCCCGATTATTCGGCACCGTGAGTGTTATCCTTTGCCTTCTGATAGTGTGCGCCTGCTCGTCCACACCGGATGGAAAATCTGGGTCGGCTCAGGAACTAATTAATGAGGGAATTAAAGCAACTAAGCTCCATCAGAATGTTCGAGCGAAAGCCGCTTTTCAGCAAGTTCTTGAAGATTTTCCTGATAGCAAGGAGCGAATACAGGCGCTGTTACTTCTAGCGAGAACTTATTATGTGGATAAGGAATTTGAAGAAGCAAAATTCCATTTCCAAAAATTCATTGAACTCTATCCTGCTCACGCACAGGTGGATCGGGCCTACTATTACAAAGCCATGTCGGACTTTAAACAGATAGACCTTGCTTTGAGAGATCAAACCTCCACTCGGGAAGCTCTTGAGGGCTTCAATCAACTGATCAACCGATTCCCCAAAAGCCAATTTCTGGAAAGCGCTAAAGCAAAACAAATAGAATGTGAGTTTAAGTTGGCGCAAAATGTTTTTGAAATAGGAAAATTCTACTACCGCACCGGGTCCTACCAGTCAGCTATCATCAGACTGAAAAACCTCGTGGCAGAACATCCGAAGCATAAACATTTAGATGAAGCAATGTTTCTTATAGCAGAATCGTATTATCATGAACAAAGTTTTGATGAAGCATCGGTCTCCTACAAAGAACTTTTGAAACGATATCCCAGAAGCCGCTTCTCCATTCAAGCAAAAAGCAGGCTTAGAACTTTACGCAGATAAGTGACATTATGACTGGTAAAGCAAACCCTGAAAAAACGCGTGATGATAAATCGAGCAAAAGCAGGGGCTCACAAGCCGATGCCCTGACTCGTTACATGAGCGAGATCAGCAAGATCAAGCCGCTGACTCGCGATGAAGAACGGGTGTTGGGCCTCAAAATAGCCGAGGGCGACACGGCTTCGCTTCAAATACTAGTTCAAAGAAATTTAAAATACGTGGTTTCTGTCGCCAACAAGTATCGTGGATGCGGACTCTCTCTTCAGGACTTAATTGAGGAAGGCAATATTGGTCTCATCCAGGCGGCAAAAAGGTTTGATCCTGCGCATAAAGTTAAGTTTATCACCTTCGCCGTTTGGTGGATCAAACAAACCATCATGAATTCCCTCGCCGAACAGTCCGGAACAGTCAAACTACCAGTCAAACAAGCGGGCAAAGTTTTCAAGGGAGCGAAGTGCTTTAACGATCTGGCCCAAACCCTTGGCCGGGAACCAACGCAGGCTGAGGTAGCACAACGTCAAGGAATTCCGATAAAGGTTTACGAAAACAACATGCGTGCCTATCGAACGCATATTTCTCTGGATACTCCACTCAAAAAAGGAGAAGACACTACCTATCTGGAGCTCTTGGAAAAACAAGATACCGTTCCCTACGATGAACAAATAATGAAAAAGGAACTGGAAGCCAGAGTCGATCAACTGCTGTTGGACCTACCGGAACGAGAAAAGAAAATTCTAAGGATGCGGTTTGGCTTCGATGAAGAATCCAAAACGCTGGAGGAAATAGGGAAAAAAATCGGACTGTCCCGCGAACGGGTCCGTCAAATTGAAAAACGAGCCAAAGAAAAATTGAAAAATAAATCCAAGTCCAGCACTTCATTTGATCCTTTAGATTGATCACAAGAACACATCCCCATAATCTTGCCTGAGATGATTAAGAATATTCCTATCTGGGTTTTCGCCTATATTCTGGGTTCCATCTCGTTCGGAGTTTTATTCGCCCGCGCGCAAAGTGTTGACCTGCGCGAACATGGCAGTGGAAACATCGGGGCAACCAATGTCGCACGGGTACTGGGGGAAAAAACCGGCATCCTGACCCTGCTGGGAGACGCTCTCAAAGGCTGGCTCGCTGTGGCGCTAGCTTCATGGGCCCTGGGTGATCCTATTGCGGTTGCCGGCGCGGGACTCATGGCATTTTTGGGCCATCTTTTTTCAGTATTTCTCAAGTTTAAAGGAGGCAAAGGGGTGGCTACCGGACTAGGTATTCATTTATATATGATGCCGATGGCGAGCCTGGGAGCGATGGGAGTATTCGCTTTCATCCTGTGGATTTCAAAGTATGTGTCGCTCAGCTCCATGCTCGCGGCGATCGCTTTGCCCGTGCTCGGAATACTTCTGAAAATGCCCCCTCCTTATATATACATGTCCCTGGCTATCGCCATGCTGGTAATTTTCAAACATCATGAGAACATTAGACGGCTAGTGGCTGGAAAAGAATCACATTTTCCAAAAAAATAGAAATTGACAAACACATCGAGGGAAATATAATGATATCTTCTGTAACCTTTTAGCGGATTACAAGATCGCGGGAGTAACTCAGTGGTAGAGTGCAACCTTGCCAAGGTTGAAGTCGAGGGTTCGAACCCCTTCTCCCGCTCCACT
>PCCT01000029.1 GCA_002731985.1 Nitrospinota bacterium | reverse complement strand
CATCTTCTGGGCCATTTTCTTATCCGGACATCTGACGATATTTTTTTCAATTTGTTTGAAGTCCATTTTTTGAGCAACGTACGGACCGACCTGTTTTGTGTAGCCAATAATTTTTATTCGCTTACGCGCGAGAAGTTTTTTTGCGATGGCTCCAGCGGCAACACGGCCAACCGTTTCACGAGCGCTGGAACGTCCACCACCCCGATAGTCGCGAAACGCGTATTTCATCAGATAAGTGAAGTCAGCGTGCCCCGGTCGAAACAGGTTTTTAATATCTTCATATTTGGAGGAGTCTGCGTCCTGATTCTCCACCCATAACGCGATGGGAGTGCCGGTAGTTTTTCCTTTAAAGACACCAGAGAGAATACGCACACAGTCCGTCTCTTTCCGCATTGTAGTGACCTTGCTCTGACCGGTTTTCCTGCGGTCGAGTTCCTTCTGGATATCAGCTTCCTTAAGGGAAAGCCCGGCAGGACATCCATCGACTACCACACCGACACCCTCACCATGAGACTCTCCCCATGTTGAAATTTTAAAAAGCGTTCCGTATGAACTACCCGACATATTCAAGTCACTTTCTTTTTAACTGAATGAAATGTTTCTCTTTGTTATCTGAATAATAGTAACGAAAGCCAGAGGCGTAAAACTGAATTGCGTATTATAAAAGAAAAGCAGACGCAATCCAGCGACGATCCTTAAATAAACTGAAAGCTTTGTTGAACTGCGCTGGAATTAAATTGGGTAAGGGAAGAAAAGACTGGGCTGACAGCATCGGAAACTATCTATGTTCGGGGAAGCTAAAGAAACTCGACCCAGACAGCAACTATGTAGCCCAACATCTAAAAGGTCATGTTTTTCAAAGGTTTTTCGGGGGAATAGTCATTGGTGTCCCCGGTTAACTCGACAGGAAGTTTACTTGTCTACCAACTCCCGTAACTCTTTTCCAGCTTTGAAAAAAGGAACCTTTTTAGCAGGAACATCCACTTGTGCACCAGACTTAGGATTTCTTCCAAGACGAGCATTTCTTTCACGAATTCTAAAGCTACCAAAACCACGCAACTCAACTTTTTTTCCTTCGCTCAAGGACTCGGTAATGCTTTGGAACACAGTATTTACGACAACTTCCGTTTGTTTTTTAGTCAGGTTAATCTGGCTGGAAACCTTTTCAACCAACTCCGCCTTAGTCATTTTCTCTTCCCCCGGGAAACAAAATGAATAGTTTTACTCCTCTGAAAACCGGTAAAGTATATCATGAGGAAAATCTAAGTCAATCCATTTATTTTAAAGGGCTTCGTGGATTTTTTGCAAAAAAGAAGGCGGTGTTTTTCATCAACCGCAAGCCCTGATTATTGGACCGGCAGTGAGAATTGCAAATCACCTATGGGCCAGGTGTATTGAAGGGGGGACCGGGAAACAGATAAATATTTCTGCATAACCGGTTGATTTAAAGTCGCTTGGAGCAACCAGTCCAGAAACTCGACACTCTTTGTTTCCTTAATAATCTTTGGCTCACCGATAATTCCGATTTCACGCGCCAGTTGGTCGATGCTGACTTGCATCCCGCCCAACTTGTCCACCAGGTTCATGGAAAGCGCCTGACGTCCGGTCAGTATCCTGCCATCGGCCACTTTACTAACCTCCGCAACGCTTAGGTTGCGTCCCTTGGCGACGGCTTCTATAAATTGTTGGTGAACATCCGTGACAACATCCTGAAGCAGGCTCCGTTCCTTCTCGGTCATGGGGCGAGCGGGAGAACCGGTGTCTTTAAATTTTCCTGCTTTAATGACCTCGGGTTGCAAACCAATTTTATCCATCAAACCTTTCATGTTTGAAAAGGCCATGATGACACCAATGCTACCGGTCAAAGTTCCCGGATTCGCATAGATCTGGTTCGCGGCACTGGCAATATAATAGCCTCCCGAAGCGGCGAGCGTGCCCATCGACGCGTAAATAATTTTCTTACCCTCGCGGGTTTTGAGAACTTCATCGTAGATTTCCTGAGACGGGCCAACAGTACCACCAGGGGAATCGATCCGCAGAACGATTCCCCTAATGCGCTCATCTTCACGAAACTTTTTGATTTGATTGACTATACCTTGTGAATCCTGAATAAGTCCGGTTATTTCAACGACACCAATTCTATTGTCGGTAACCTGATCTTCCATCCATGGCGAAACTATGGACGAAATGCCGACAAGAGCCAGAACTCCAAACATGAAGAGGAATAGCTTTCTGGTAAATGATCGTTTTTTTATCCCAGNATTATAAGTTTCCATAAGACCTGTATTTAACCCGCNAATTTATATAGTCAATCGAGTTTTCTACTCATAAAGTATAATTCATAACTGCGTTTTGCANTCAGGAAATAGACTCAAGTNTATCGAACAATTTTAATCAGCGAATTAATCGCTTTCTTCTTCCTTGAAGTCATCCAACCGAGTCTGTTCCTGCTCAATGGCTGTCAGATCCAGATCTTGCTCATGAGCTTTAATGCTCAAAGCAATTTTTTTACTGTTGGTATCTACCTTGATGACTTTTGCCTTTATCTTGTCACCAACGGCAACAACCTTTTCCGGAGAAGTGACCTTTTCTGAACTCAACTGGGATACATGGATCAATCCTTCCAATCCATCACCAAACTCAGCGAAAGCACCGAATCCAGTTACCTTGATAATCGCCCCCTCAACCTCTGTTCCGATGAGGTAGTTCTTGGCAATATCGTCCCAGGGGTCGGGTTGCAGTTGTTTGACACCAAGTGAGATGCGGCAACTATCTTTATCAATGCTGAGTACCACAGCCTTCGTGGCATCCTTTTTCTTGAGTACTTCTGACGGATGCTTGATTTTTTTCCAGCTCAAATCAGAGATGTGTATCAGACCGTCCACGCCATCTTCCAACTCGATGAAAGCGCCGAAGTCTGTCAAGTTTCTAACTGTACCGTCGACTTCCGATCCAACAGGATATTTTCGTTCAATTTCTTCCCATGGATTGGGTTCAATTTGTTTCATTCCGAGTGAAATACGTTTTTTCTCCTTATCGAGAGTTAGGACCACCGCTTCGACCTCATCACGAATAGAAACGATTTTGCTTGGATGCTTAACGTGTCGGCTCCAACTCATTTCTGAAATATGGACCAGTCCTTCGATGCCTTTTTCCAATTCAACAAATACACCGTAATCGGTGATGCTGACAACCTTGCCTTTGATGCGCGTTTCAACAGGATATTTTTCGTCCACATTGACCCACGGATCGGGAGTGATTTGTTTGAGTCCGAGTGAAACGCGCTCTTTTTCTTTATCAAATTTGAGCACCATCACTTGTACCTTGTCACCGATAGAGAACATCTCTGAAGGATGATTGACGCGCCCCCAGGACATGTCCGTGATATGGAGGAGTCCGTCGATACCACCCAGGTCGATAAAAACACCATACTCGGTGATGTTTTTGACGATACCGTCCACAAGATTTCCCTCTTCCAGTTTCTGCAGGGTTTCGGAACGACTTTGTTTGCGTTGTTCCTCAAGCAGAACTCTTCGGGACAGAACAATGTTGCCGCGCTTCTTGTTCATCTTAATGATACGCATCTGGAATTTTTCACCGATCAGTTTCTCCAGATTGCGGATGGGTCGTAAATCTATCTGGGAACCTGGCAGGAAAGCTTTGAGTCCAATGTCAACCGTCAGGCCGCCCTTCGCTTTCGCGATAACGGTGCCTTCAATAGTTTCATCGGCTTCATATGTGTTAACCAGTTCGTCCCATAGTTTTATTTTGTTTGCTTTCTCTTTAGACAGAACAACATTGCCGTCGTTGTCTTCGACACGCTCGAGGAACACTTCGACCTCATCCCCTATGGCCATGCTCTTCCCACCTTCCGGGAACTCGTGCAGTTGGACGATTCCTTCCGACTTGAAACCAACATCGACGGTAGCCATCCCTTTTGAAATTTCTATGATTTTCCCATGGATAACCTGACCTTCTTTGAATTGGTTCAGGCTTTCAGAAAAATATGTTTCCATTTCTTCCCAGGCCGCTTGGTCCTCGGGAGAAAGTATTTCCTTTTCTTCATCTTCAAAGTCATCTTCAAATATTAATTTTGTTTTTGATTTAGCCATGATTAAAACGTTCTCTCTTAAATTTATAAAGCATACAATAGCTTAGGTTAATAATAGGGCCTTCCAAAAAGTACTGCGGACCCAGGTTAATGGTTTTTTATTCGCTCAACCACGAGTCCCTTAAAAAGCACTACGGACCCGAGTTAATAGTTTTCATTATTTGCTCAACCACCTGATCGATACTGAGATGGGTCGTGTCAATGAGAATGGCATCCTCCGCTTGTTTCAGCGGTGCAATTTTCCTATTGCGGTCTTCCTGATCTCTCTGCTTGACCTGTTCTATAATTGTCACCAGATCGGCGTTTGCGATTTGTTTTTTATCTTTCAGTTCCGTGAACCGGCGGCGACCTCTTTCCTCCGGATCGGCGTCCATGAAAAACTTTTTATCGGCTTGTGGGAAAACAACTGTTCCGATGTCTCTTCCGTCCATGACCACCTGGCCCTGCTTGCCAAGCTCGCGTTGCTTGGCTGTCATGATTTCACGAATGATCGGTTGCGCCGCAACTATTGCCGCTCCACGACTGATTGTTTCTTCTTTAAGCTGACTGGTGATGTTCTCACCATCAATGAATACCGATTGTCCATTTTCTCCGGGCACAAGCTCGATTTTGGTTTCTCGTGCGATATTCGCCACGGCATCTTCATCGCCAAGTGTCACTTTTTTTTGCAAGCTTTTCCACGCGACTGATCGATACATGGATCCGGTGTCGATATATCGAAAATGTAATTTCTCGGCGACTATTTTCGCGATGGTGCTCTTCCCGCTTCCGGCGGGTCCGTCTATAGCTATGATCATGCGTTTCCGGTGAGATTGAGCCGATGCTTGTTGGCGGTCTCAAATTCACGGGTGAGCAGTTCACCGTTTCCTTGTTCAATGCCAGACCGAAGATGATCCAGTGTTTCCTGAAACCGGTCCAGACAATGCAAAACAGATTCTTTATTTGACAAACAGATGTCTCGCCACATTACCGGGTCACCACCGGCGATCCGGGTTATGTCTTTGAGTCCGCCACCTGAGAACGATGTTATCTCGTCATGGTTATCAGACTGCAAACTGCCGATGGTGTTCATCAACGCATAAATCAAAACATGGGGCAAATGACTGACTGCTCCGAAAATAAAATCGTGTTCTTTGGCATCCATGATCGACACGCGCATCCCAACAGTGTCCCAGAGTTCGACAATGCGTTTTAGCGCAGACGCGTCAGTTTTGTCCGTTGGGGTAACAATGCAACGGGCTCCTTTGTACAAGGTATCGGTCGATACACGGAATCCTGATTTCTCACCTCCCGCAATGGGGTGGGCGCCAACGAAAAAAACTCCATCAGGAATCAAGGCCTCCACTTCCTGCACCAGAGATTCTTTTACTGAGCCGACGTCGGTGACCAAACATCCTGGCTTGATGTGCGGAGCCATCTCGCGGACCAACTGGCCTATAGCCCGCACGGGTGAGCACAGGGCCACCAGATCGGCATCTTGTACCGCTGATTGCATATCAAGCGCCACCTCGTCGATGATGCCCAAGCTTTTGGCTTCTTCCAGATTAGCCTTGTTGCGTCCGTAACCCACAAGTGATTTTACCAATCCGAGCTTGCGCAGTACTTTTGCCAGCGATCCCCCTAAAAGGCCAACTCCTATAATGGTTACCCGATCAAATGAATTCATTCTCTTAAGCCTTCCTCGGGTAAGAACCCAGCACTCTCAGAAACAGACACATCTTCTTCAATGACGCTAACGATTTTTGAATTGCAGAATCATCGGTGTGCCCTTCCAGATCGACATAAAACAAATATTCCCAGGGCCGGTCCCTGAGTGGACGCGATTGGATTTTCGACAGATTGATTTTATTGCGACCGAAGAGTTGCAATACTTTGAGAAGAGATCCCGCTTCGTCCTTGATGGAAAACATGACAGACGTTTTGTTCTGTTTTGCCTTTTTGGCCTCGTCTTTACCGATGATTAGAAATCGAGTGTAGTTTTCCGAACGGTCTTGAATATTTTCTGCGACGATATTTAATTTGTATACCTCAGCGGCAAGCTTGCCCGCGACGGCGGCACTGGTCCTCTTTTTAACCACCATTTCCGCCGCACTGGCTGTGCTGGACGTGGGTATCTGCTCTACACCCGGCAGGTTTCTGCTCAGCCATTGTCTGCACTGCCCCAGTGGTTGCGGATGGGTGTATATGGTTTTTATCTTTTTCAGATCTTTGGTTTTTGAAAGCAGGGAAAGCGAAATAGTGCTTTTGATCTCATCGCAGATCAACAAAGGTGAATCGACGAAACAATCCAATGTAAGGTTGATCACCCCTTCGATGGAATTTTCCACAGGAACCACACCGTAGTCGCAGGCGCCCTGCTCAACCTGACGGAAGACAGATTCAATATTTTGGTTGGCGATAAATACCGATGAGTGCCCGAATTGTTTGATCGCCGCCTGATGGCTGAAAGTAGTTTCCGGTCCGAGGAAACCAATGCGCAGGGGCTTTTCAAGGGCTAGTGTGGCTGAGAAAATTTCACGGAATACGGATTCCAGCGAGTCATTAGGGAAGGGTCCCTTGCTGTCCTTTATGATCCGTTCAATAATAGCGCGTTCCCGGTGCGGCACATGAAAATGCTTCGAACTGTTGTTCCTGGACTTTTCTTGTCCAATTTTAATCGCGAGTTCGCCACGCCGGTTTATCAGCTTGAGTAACTGATCGTCTATCTGGTCTATCTTGCTACGAATATCTTGAATCTTGGCCAAAGAGCCATACCGCCTTTACTTGGATTTTCGACAATCCGCTAAGATTTCGAATGGGAGCGTTGATGATTTCATAAAATGACCCTAAAATGCAAGTTATTTTTGAAACTTAGGGGGAAGAAGCTATGGTTCTACTGGAATTCAGCATGTCGCCTTTAGATAAAGGAGAAAGTGTGAGCGAATACGTCAGCCGGTCGCTTAAGATCATTTCCGAGAGCGGTGTCGATTACCGACTCAATCCAATGGGTACGGTTTTGGAAGGGGAATGGGACGAGGTCATGGACGTGGTGAAACTATGCTATGAAAAAATGAGCTCCGACTGCAAACGCATCACCTGCGGCATAAAAATCGATTACCGCGAAGGAAAATCAGGCCGACTCGAATCTAAAATGGCTTCAGTAGAGAAAAGACTGGGGAAAAAGTTGAAAACATGAAGGCTGGAGGCGGGAAACTGGAGACAGGAAAAGGCTCCCCCTTAAAAAAAGGGAGGGCCTTATCTGCGTTCATCGGTGTTTATCTGTGGTTCCTGAACTCGCATCAATTCTTGGCGGATGTAACTCACTACTGAAGAAATTTCCTGCTCTGTGAGGACGTTTTCCCAAGGCATCATGGCGGTTTTGGGTCGGCCTTTAGTTACCGAACGGATCATTCGTTCGCGGGTGAGTTCCTCTTTTGATTCTTTTGCGGTGAAATTTTTTGGGGATGGATATAGGGCATTGGCGGCGAAGGTTTTTCCATCACCGTGGTCGCCATGGCAGACTTTGCATCGGTCATGGTAGATTTTTTTTCCTTCTGCGATGTCATTATCCGGGGTGTGGTGGTTTGCCGCCATGAGAAAACTTCCCATGAGTAGGTAGCTGATGGCATGAAAAAGTATTTTTCTATGAGAATTCATGTTCAATGGATTCTATCTCTCCTCATAGGGTGGGGTCAGCCCATATCTTCCGGGTTTTCCACGAGCATGGCAGAGATTATCCTTTCTTTTATGCGGCGGATGAGTTTGTCGAAAACAAGCTTTTTGTCTTTGAGGGAAACGTAGAAAACGTCTATGCCGCGTCCGCCCTGGGTTGATATTTTAGAGCTGTGGATTTGAATATCGAAGTCGGCGAAGACTTTAGAGATTTTATAGAGCATTCCCAAATGGTCGCGGGCTTCGATGCGGAAGATGGAAAAGTTTGGGTCGCTTATGTTATCTACCTTAACTTTTGGCATGATGGCTTCGGTCGATTTCTTTTCTGATATATACCGGGTTCGCCCGGCCAGCAGCTTAGGCAGGTCTGTCTGACCTTCGAAAACATCTCTTAGATCCTGATTGAGGTTTTTCCAGATTTTCAGGTTGTCTCCGGTCAGCCTTTCAGTTTCCTCTATATGGAGACTAATAATAATCATGCCATCTCTCCGCACATAAATTTGCGCTCCCAGTATATTGATGCTTCGTGCAGTGAGAGCGCCTACCAGTATTTTAAAGGCTTCGAATCTTGCTGGACAACAGAGAATGACCTGATGATATTTCCCCTCTTCGTTATGGTTATGATTAAAAATGAACAGTTTGTCTTTCAGCGAACGTATGAGTCGCACATGCAGGGCCGCTTCCTCAGCGCGGACGGTTGCCAGATAATCCTCGGCCATATTGTTAAAATGAAACTCAAGGTCTTCTGGCGGAAACTCCCAATGGAGAATTTTATAGACTTCGACCCATGTCGTTAGGGATCGAGAGTGAAGTGACTCAGGCTGTTTAAAATAATCGCGTGACCGCTGATACAACTCGGAGAGAAGAACTTTTTTCCAAGAGGTCCAGGTGCCTGGCGCGACAGCTCTAAGCTCGGCGTAACTACTCAGGTAGAGCAGATTCAGTTTATCGAGGGTCTCCACTTTTTTAGCAAAACTTTCTATCACCGCTGGCTGATGAATGTCGCTGTGCAAAGCGGTTTCTATCATTAAATAAGCGTTCCCCGTCAGGAAGTCGGCGATCCTTGCCTCATCGGGATTCAGACTCAGGTGAACGGTTGCCAACGAAAGTATTTTCAAGCGCTGTTCGGGACTTTCCCAATCCTTATTTTTGCCAATGGATTGAAGGAGAGCCGATACTTTGAGCATAACTTTCGAATCCAGCGGTTTGTAGATTTCAGCGAGCTCTTTGAATTCGTCGGGTGTATTTTCCAGTTCTTCAAGAAAGCGAACCATTCGCAGGGAATGTTCGTCTGCCGTGTAGCGATGATAAAAATCATAGCTCACCCTACAATGGGCGTGTCCAAACTCGGGCAAAAGCAGACCGAGAACACCGACTTCATGCAGGTGACGAAGAAACCGTTCGGAAAGATTATTTTTCAAGGTATTAAAAATGAAAGCTTTAACATCATTTTTGTTTAGAAACGTCTCATCCAGCAAATGGTTCTGTTGTTTTATCTGCCGCTTGATTTGATAGTTTGGAATGAGTTCGTGCGTCTGGCACAATTCGAACGCGGTCAGAATCAAGCCGGGGTTTTGTTCGAACATTTGACCGGTGTCCTTCTCGTCCAGTATCAGGTGCCCATCCGATGCGTGGAATCCGTCGCCAAGATTCTTTTTAGTGAACGAGGAAAATACTTTTTTGATGGTGCGTCTTGTTTCGATGCACCGCTGAAATATAATTTCCGAGTATTGGTGGATGTTGGTTGCGTGAAGAAAATAGTCGCGCATGAACTGTTCCACACGAAGCACTTCGTTTCTTTCTTTATATCCCAGGTTGGCGCTCACGTCTTTTTGCAGATCGCGAGCGAGGACATCCTGTTTCTTGTTTTTCAGATAATGGAGTTCATTCCGCACGCGCAAGGTAAAGTCAACAGACCGATTAAGAATATCCAACTCTTCTGATGAGATAATGTCATCGCGAGGTATCTCGCGAAAAGACAGGCACTGGAAACGGACGGCGACAGCCCATAGCGCGGTATGATAGTCCCGCAATCCACCTACGCCTTCCTTGACATTGGGTTCCGGGTCACTGGAAGGTCCTGCTCCTGATTTATACCGCAGGGCCTTTTCCTCTGCCTTGGCATCGAGAAATCCTTTGATGTTTTTTCTCAGCGCGTTTTTTTCAATGGATTGAAAAAATTTTTCGTATTTACTTTGGTTTCCTATTAAGAACCGGGTCTCAATCATCGAAGTTTTGATGGTGATTTCCTCTTCAGCCAGAAGCAGGCACTCTTGCAGAGTGCGGCAACTTTGTCCTATTTCAAGTCCCAGACCCCAAAAAGTGGGAATGGAATCCTGAATAACCAGATCGGTTGCCCGGCGAATATTTTTAGGCCGCAGGAAAAGGAGGTCAACGTCGGAGAATGGATTTAATTCGCCACGTCCATATCCCCCCACCGCGATCAGGGAAAATTCTTCCAATAAGACTTCCGGAGAAGACTTTCCTCGGGAAGCAAGAGCTTCTATGATGTGACGCAAAACAGAATCAATCAGTGAAGTATTTGCCTGAATCACTTCGCGTCCGCCCGCGCCATCGCGGTGAAACTGTTTGATTTTGTCCCGTTCCAGTGCCAGAAGGTCTTTGAAATCAGCGTAAAACTGAGGCAATCCCGCCAAGTCCTCCGGCATGGGAGGGACAGCGCTGAAATCCATTCCAAACTGGTATTGTTGCAACTCTTGATTCATATATAAAATTCCCTTGTTCCAGCCCAAAATCGCTTGCAAATTTGGGGATAATATTTTAGTTTACCCCAATCCGTCCATGAGGCTCACATAAAAGTCTTATCTATTTTTTGCAGTTATATTGTTCCCCATTTATTCAACTCTTCGAAAGTTTTTGTTTCAATAGTCAAGGAGAGGCCGACAGAAGGAAAAGCTTAGTTAGAATCCCGGTCAAAGTCAATTGCGGGAATTTCAGACTTTCTAATAAGGAAGGAATTTTATGGTAACCACGCGTAGGAAGATATCAGTCGTAGGTGCAGGTCAGGTAGGCACAACCGTAGCCCAGTTGGCGGCATACAAAAATCTAGGGAATGTGGTCCTCACCGACATCGTCGAGGGACTGCCGCAGGGAAAAGCGCTCGACCTTCAACAGTCGGGGTGTTTGCAGGTCTTCGACAGCATCGTGACAGGCACCAACGATTATAAGGACACGGCAGATTCCGATATCGTGGTCATCACCGCAGGTCTCCCCCGCAAACCGGGACAGGACCGTAGCGAACTTTTAAAAATCAATGCCGGTATCGTGAAAGACGTGACCGAGCAGATCATGAAATACTCTACCGATCCGCTCATCATAGTTGTTTCCAATCCGTTAGACGCCATGGTCTATGTAGCCAAAGAAGTTTCCGGTCTGCCCAAGCACCGCATCATGGGCATGGCAGGAGTACTCGATTCAGCGCGATTCAGAACCTTTGTATCTCTCGAGCTCAACTGTTCGCTGGTCGATGTCGACGCGATGGTGCTCGGCGGACACGGCGACTCAATGGTCCCCATGCCGCGATACACAACCGTTTCCGGTATCTCCATCACCGACCTCATGGAAAAGGAGCAGATCGAGCGACTGGTAGACCGAACCCGCAAAGGCGGCGCCGAGATAGTCGGCCTGCTCAAGAAAGGGAGCGCGTTTCTTTCACCCGGCGCTTCCGTGGTCAAGATGATAGAAGCCGTTCTCCTCGATAAGAAAAGAACACTTCCCTGCACCGCTTTCCTCGAAGGCGAGTATGGATGCGATGGAATTTTCTTTGGCGTTCCCGTAACACTGGGCAACACAGGGATTGAACAAATAATAGAGCTGANACTGACCGATGAAGAGGAGGAAATGATCAACACCTCGGCGAAGGATGTTAAACAAATGATCGACGAAGTCGACGAGTTCCTTAAAAACGGATAGCGCGTTAACAGTTGCCAATAGAAAATATTGGTTTTACTTGAAAACTCCCTCCCCATTCCGGGTGAGGGAGTTTTTTTGTTGAACGTCAGGGAACATTTAGAGGACAAGAGACCTTTGTCCCCTCCCCCTTGGCGGGAGAGCCTGTCCAGAGCGAAACGTAGGAAGCCGGGATGAGGGCGGAACGGCAAAATAAACCGGAGAGAATTGAGTTACAGGAGGCTTTTTTCAGGGTTTTTTAGAGGATTTAGCTCAATAAATTCAACCTTTTTCGCGTCTGACCAATAAGTAGGGTAGAAACCTACTACGCAAGGAGGCGATTATGCTTACTTCAATGGATGAAGCCATTGCAACTCCAGGACGCAAGGCCCGGAAACAAAAAAAGTACGCTACTGCAGTAGAAAAAGAACTTATGGTTGGCAATCTCAGGCTGACGGTTGAATATTATGGAAGAGACTACCTGAGGAAAATATTCAAGGTAACCAAGGGCCGAGTCCTGCACGATTACCTGCGCCATTAAGGATTTGTAAATCCTCAAGCTTTATCAGGCCATGGCGACGAGCTCTTTGACGGTCTTTTCGATACCTTCCGCCACCTCTGAGATATTCTGCCCAAGCATGTAAGCGGGTGAGGTAACGATTTTATTTTCCTTGTCCATTATAAAATCCCCTACTGCGCAAACCTGGTGTTTGCTTCCCAGGTTTTCTATCTTCTGGCTCCAGTCCTTATCATTGCCGATCGTCAAGATCGGTGATACAGATTCCCCTTCGAAAATTTTCGCGTACATGGCAGGTGCGATACACACCGCCGCCTGCGGTTTCTGTTTGGCCTGAATCTCTTTAACAAGACGACTCACTTCCGGATGCACTTCTGCATCCTCTCCCTTGACCGCCATGGTGCATAAATTCTTTGCCGCACCGAATCCGCCAGGAAAAATCAACGCATCGATATCATCCGCCGTCACCGTGCTGATGTCTTTTATATCGCCACGCGCGATGCGTGCGGCCTCGACCAACACGTTTCGTTTTTCACCCGCCGACTCTTCCCCGGTCAGGTGGTTCACAACGTGCATCTGATCGGCATTGGGCGCCATGCACACCGCTTCGGCTCCCTCACGATCAATGGCGAGTAGGATGATGACCGATTCATGAATCTCCGAACCGTCATAAACTCCGCAACCTGAAAGGACCACTCCGATTTTCTTTTTCATATTGCCCTCCTGATGTTTTAATTAATTGGCGGCCTGAGCCTAATGTGTCGCCCTGCGCCTGTGGCATTCGACCATTGCTTCATGCCCCGAAGAGGTATTTCGAAGGGTGCATGCTTCGACAAGCTCAGCACGACACAGGTCGGGTTCAGTGCAACACCATTATGAAAAACTCAAGGTTCATAGCGGTTGGTGATGGGCAGGCGACGGTCTTTGCCAAACGCCTTGGGGGTGATCTTGATCCCCGGCGGACCCTGCCTTCGTTTGTATTCGCTGGAATCCACCATTCTAACAATCCGCTTAACTTCTTTCACCGACAACCCCATTCCCTTAAGCTGTTCAATACCCCGGTCCTCCTCAATATAATGCGCCAACACCTTGTCCAGCAACGAATACGGTGGTAAAGAATCCGTATCTTTTTGATCCGGACGCAATTCCGCCGATGGCTCCTTGGTGATAGTCGCGGTGGGAATCAGATCACGACCCGCGTCTTTGTTGATCCATCGCGACAGTTGGTACACCCATATTTTCGGCACATCTTTGATAACCGCGAATCCGCCTGCCATGTCGCCATATAACGTGCAATAACCCACACTGACTTCGCTCTTGTTTCCGGTGGTCAACACCAGCCAGTTCATCTTGTTGGAAAGAGCCATCATTAAAGTTCCGCGAATTCTCGCTTGCATATTTTCTTCCGTGATATCCAGCGGCAAACCTTCAAATGATTTTTTTAGTATTTTATCATACGCCTGCATAGCGTTCCTTATGGGAAGCGAAATAATTCGTATGCCCAGATTCCGCGCCAGCGCTTTGGAATCGTCGATGCTTCCCCGTGAAGAATAAGGAGAAGGCATGGTGACCCCCACCACATTTTCCGCACCAATGGCCGCCACCGCAATCGCCGCTGTGAGAGCCGAATCGATACCGCCACTCAAAGCGATCACCGCTTTTTTGAATCCATTCTTTCTCATATAGTCCCGAGTGCCCAGAACCAGAGCACGGTAAACCTCTTCCGTCGGCCCCAGTTTCTTCACCTTGCGAACAACTGGCGCTGGTTTAGGATCGGCCCAACTCACTGGAGCCGGAACACGATAGGTCTTAACAGGTGAACCTGCGGCTTTCCGGGATTTCCCTTTTGCCGACTTAGGACGAATTTTTAAATCCGCGTAAATCATTTCCTCTGCAAACGAATTACCCCGCGTGATGAAAGAGCCGTCAGGCGCGGCGACCAGACTGTGCCCGTCAAAAACCAGTTCATCCTGTCCGCCTACCAGGTTGACATACACCACATGAGCCTTGTATTGCCGTGCCCGTTTCTGGATCATCTCCTCACGCGCCTTACCTTTGCCCTTAAAATAAGGAGAGGACGAAATATTGAGTAAAACATCTGCCTGCCCTGCCCCGCAAACTTGTTTGCCCGGGCCATCGGCCTCCCAGATGTCCTCGCAGATGGTCAAACCCATCGTCACGCCATTCAATATGAAGCGAACTAGTTCATGGCCTTCAATAAAATATCTTTTTTCGTCGAAGACCCCATAATTCGGCAGAATCATTTTCCTGTAAGTTCCCACCACCTTACCTCCGGCGATCAGAGCGGCTGAATTATATAAGACCGACTTCACCCGTTCTACATAGCCGATCACCGCAACAATTCCTTTCACACTTTTAGCGAGCCGTTGCAGAGTCTGCTCATTTCCCGCTACGAAGTCCGGTTTAAGAAGCAGGTCTTCCGGCGGGTATCCTGTCAGCGCAAGTTCAGGAAATAAAACCAGATCGGCACCACTCTGAACCGCTTCCTCGAGACAGCCTTTAATCCGATCGGCATTGTGTTGAAAGTCCCCGACCACAGAATTCATCTGGGCCAAAGCCACACGCAGGTCCACCTGCGATGAAGGTCGGGTTATCGCCGCCTTCTTCTTAGCCCGCGTTGGTCGGGTGGCTTGTTTTATAGTGGTCGATTTCTTTTTCACTTTTTCTTTACCATCTCAACCCCTAAGGATTATAGTACTTATGTCCTTCGACAGGCTCAGGACGACACACTACCAATATTTCATCCGGGCGTTGCCCGGTTTTGAGAATCTGCGCTGGATTATACTACAATTAAGCATGACCCATTTTACAAACATTTATTTAGAGAATTGAGCGTCTCATGTCTGAATCATCCGCTGTTGAAGACAGCATTAAACACTGTATTGAGAAAAATGGATTTCCAGAAAAAAGCGTGCGCCTGCCCTTCAAGGCGATACATGACAGTTGTAAAAAACACAACACCGCATTGAAAGAAGTGCTCGCCAATCTGGTTCCAGATAAAATCGTGGGAACCATCCAGGGAGATTTCATCGAGTTCCGATCCAGCGATAAACCCGCGAGCAAACCAAAAGCCACTAGTCAGGACAGTGGTTCATCAGGAATCCCAGGCATGGGGAACCTGCCGGACATGGACAGCCTCAAAGACATGGCCCAGTCATATATGTCCCAAATGAATCCCGAACAAATTGAAGAAATGAAAAGTAAAGTTGCGAATATGAGCGAAGAAGAAAGAAAAGATATACTTAAAAATTTTTCACAACAATTTTTCAAGGGCAAACCCTAAAACCTATCCGGAAAAACCTCCCTTAATTAAAATGCTGATATTCGCTAAAGATATTTCCCAAAGAGATTTCGTACACAGCGCCGAAGACCGCGATCCCGACATAAAAGAATATATGAGTTATCAGAGAAGCCTGTTTCCCTACACCATCGTCAGGGCCGGGCTTGACCTGGCGTACAAGGAGTTGGACGATATTCTGAACTACGTCGAAAACGACAATCAACCGCCGGCCGATTCCAACCGTCAGGAATACCCATCCGATATCCCGGGCTGGTATCGAACCCGGTTTCCATGGACCTCCGTTTTCATCAACATGGAAGACATGCACAGTCTGCTCGTCATCCTGATCAAGGCGATGGATTCTTTTCGCTCTCACGAGAAGTTGAACACCTATCACCTGATGTTACTTTACGATTCTGTCCACAATATCGTTGAGCTATATAATGGTTTACTTAAGGAATCCCAGGAAAAAGCTCGCGATATCCACCTAAGCCAAAGTACCCCTGTGGACTTCGACGACTTCGTCAATAACTACTGGCCACACCTTGACTTCATGATCCTGTCACAACCCGATTACGAACATGCCAGGCACCTGAAACGGAAACAGGAAATCGAGTTGGCCATTCAACAACGGATGGCCGATGGGGAAGAGCCTATCAAAGCACTTGCAGAAGCAAGCGAAACCTTCGAGCTCGACGAGAGTTCCCTTCACCTGTTACGACGCGACAAAGTTCCACAAAAATTTCTTGAACTGGAATCTGTTCCACCAAACAGTAAACCATACGATCTATTGGATGAAGAGATACAGGGCGAC
>PCCT01000028.1 GCA_002731985.1 Nitrospinota bacterium | reverse complement strand
CAGGAGGGTTTGTCGCCTATGACCTTGAGGAGCTTGGCATTTTTGAAATCTGTATTCTTGATTTTTGCTTTGTCCAAATTGGCTTCAGTAAGGTCGGTATGATAAAAACTCGATTCCATTAGCTCCGTCTTACATAGGTCGACCTTTTTCATTTTCGCGTCGGAAAAGTCGGCGTTATGTGTTTTGGCGTCCCTAAAATCACATTCTTCAAGGAAGGCCTTTCTAAATTTAACGTTATGCAGAGCGGTGTGGTGAAAGTCACATCCGGAAAAAGTTAATCCGCTGAAATCGAAGTTGGACAAATCAAGTCCGGGAAAATCCATTCCGACAAAATTCTCCTGCCCTTTTTCCTCAATCATAAATTTAAGTTGTTTAATCATTAAATTAGCCACTCAGGATTCCTTAAAGTTTGCAAAACAAATCACAGATTAACAGGATAATAGGGAAACCCACTTTTCACAGCAGCAAAATTAAAAAAGTGCCAAAAAATTAATATGTTACGCCAGAACCTGACTCGGATTTGAAAATTTTCAAAAAGCCTTTCGACCTTTTAAGTTCCCATATTAGATAGAGATAAAAGGGGGTGTACTCGAACCAGGCAATCCAAACGGAATATTGAGTAAGGTCCTGATAGTCAAAATAAAAGTCGAGATAGTACAACCCGACCAGCCCGGTAAGAAGTATCAGCGACCTCGAGTGGAATAGACATAAAAAAGGTATGACCCAGCATAGGTACCAGGGATTCTGTACGGGACTGATAAGAAATAAGAGGGTCATGACTATGAAAAGATTTCGTACCCACTCTTCAGTAGAGTCTGCATCTGGAATATTTTTAATTAGCAAGGTGGCAACCGATCCCAGAACAACTAAAGCCATGATACTTTTGCCAAGTATCATGCTGTTACCGAAAACCGGAATCTCCGCATCAACTCCCAGCTCAATAATGTCTTTGAGAAAATATAGCAGTAGAGCGAACAGGCTGTCGTTGCTTTGCCAATACATGCTATAGGTTTTTAATCCTTCAAAGGCTTTCTCGCCAATACCGATAAAAGGCAGGTAGCAGACGCCAACGACTGCACAAAATAAAAATAACTGGAGAGCAGGAGTCCTTGCGTCACCATTTCCTTTTTGACGCGCGAGCATCCAGGATTTCTGAAGATAAAAGGGGAGCAGAATTCCGGAATACAATTTCCCAAGAACGCTTAGAGCGAGGAAGAAAATGGATCCCGTCATGCGCCCGCGTACCAAAAAATATACTGAAACACATAGACAAGAGATGCCGATAATATCCAGATGCGTGGAGTTGAATGTTTCCTTGAGGATCAACGGTGACCAGAAATAAACGAGGCTGAAATTTTGATTGAGATTCAACGATCTCAAAGTGAGTACGATGAACACCATTCCCATTAAATCGAATGCAAGAAATAATATTCGCAGGGTAACTATGCTGTCTGCTTTTATATGTTGCGAAAGACGAAACACAATCTGTGCTAGGGGTGGATAAATAGTGGGCACATCGGCGTGATTGATACGCTCCATGAACCGGAGAGCCGTATCATGTTCCCATTTCAAGTCGTTGAGAATAGCCAATTCATTTTGACTCTGCTCATCGTAACGCGAATTGAAATATACAGGCTCCTGAATTTTTAAAGATTTATATTCGCTGATTTCATCCGGAGCGAATTTAAAAGGATTGATCCCATGAGCAAATACTTTACCATCCCAAAGGTAACGGTAGACATCGTCTTCCTGAATTTGCTGAGAAGGAAGAATGGCGGCACGAAATAACAATCCGAAAACGATGAGCGTCCAGAATGTTTTCTGGTTCCAGGCAGATTTAAAAATATGAGCACAGGCCAGCGCATAAAGAACGAATAGGGAAAAGTAAATAAAAAGATACTCAAGGATGGGTCGCTCGGAGTAACCCTCGCCCCAGTTGAAATCTTTCGACAAACCAGTCAATCCCAGATAAAGAATCAGGCTCAGCAAGCCAAGGGCAGGAAGGTAGGAGCGTGAGGTCATAATCTGTTAATGGTGGTTTGGAAAGGATGGGAAGCCAACTCTATTTATGTGGAGTCTGAGCCAGCTCGCCGTGTTGCTGGATAATATCCAGTTTGTTTTTAGCGAATTGGGAGAGGTGATCAAAAATTTCCGCGAGGTTTCTGTGGACGTTTGGAAAAAGTCGTAATAGTCGCCGCCGACCACCTTGGCAGGCAGGGCCTTGGCGGCAAACAGGAAATTATCGTGTTTGGGAGGAAATTCCGGAAGAAAACTTTTCTGAACGGGCTGAGCAAATTCCATATCCTTTTCTAGGCGCTGGTTTTCCATAAGCGCTTCATGCATGTGTGCGTTCCGTATGGCGAGAGCGGCGCTACCACAGAACAGGGCGAACAGGTCTTTATCTCTTTCTGAGAATGTTTTCTTATGTTCCTTGCTATATATGATCTGGCAGACCCCTATGATTTTATCTTTTGCCTTGAGTGGTGAACACACCAGAACGCCGGTATTGAATCCGGTTTTTTTGTCGTAAGCCGGGTTGAATTTGGGATGAGTGTAGGCATCGTCAAGAATCAGAGGGTCGCCCGTTTCCACGACCATTCCGGCAATGCCCTGTCCGACTTTCAGCCGGGCCATACTTTTGATCTCAGTCGAAACGTCACTCAAGGCCACCTGAAAGACCAGTTCATTGGTTTCTTCATCCAGCAGTAACAAACTACAGGCGTCCGCTTTCATAACGGTTCTGGCAATTTCCATGATGCTGTCGAGTAGTTTGCCGAGATTAAGTTCCGAGTTGAGAAGAGAAGTGATCTGATAGCAGGTTTCCAGTTGGGTGACGCGTTCCTTAAGTTCGAGAATTTCTTCTTTAGTCTCAGCCATGTCACCTATAGCGGAGCAGAAGGAAATACAATTCCTTACTGACCGGGAAAAGTTAGCGGATGTGGCACATTGAAAAATATCTTTATATTATCGAGTAACATAGCTAAAATGGGAGTAGGATTCAAACTATAAAAAGTTTTGCCCATTTAGATTGATGAATCGAACGAAACGAAAAGGTTGGACAAGCATTCGCTCCGTGTTGGGAGGTTCGTTGACCCGGCCCGATTCTGAAGATCCTCAATCGCTTGCATGGTATGACTTTCAGTGGAAACTTATCGTCGGTGAAGACCTGACAGCGGTGACGCAGGTCAATAAGTTGTCAGCGAAAAGTTTGTTTGTTACCGTGTCCGATAAAAAATGGTTTCCGGCACTGAAGTCCTTTCGCAAAAAAATTATTGCTGAGATAAATCAGAGTGCAGGATCAGTTCTGATAAGCAGAATTGTTTTTCAGGAGGGCACCATCGTTAATCCAGTTACGGATGATACCCAGGTAGCGCGGAAGCAGTATTCTCTGGAACAAAAGAAAATAAAAGGAACAGAAGTTATGGCAAAAGACGAAAGCTTACGAAATATCCTTGATCGCATCAGCAGTAAACTTCAGATAGCTCCACTTGCTCTGATGTTGCTCTTTGTTTCCAATTGCACGACTTTGCCCGTTGAGCAGAGTTCTGGAAATATCGATTTATCTGGCTCCTATGCGGTGAGAGCCGCTGAGAAGATGTCTGCGAAGCAAACCGGAGTTGCGGTTCGAGACCCACGATCTTATTACCATTATTTGATGGCTTTGAACGAAATTCGCCACCATCAGTTTGGGAAAGCGGCGGATAATTTTCGCAAATTGGTCGAATTTGATAAAGGGGACTCGCAATTTTACCGCCAACTGGCCATGAATCTGCTTCGTGCCGGGAAGGTAGACGATGCTTACAAGGCTTTGGAAGAGTCCTTGCACCATTTTCCTGCCAATCCTGAACTGAATATGATGATCGGAGATATTCTTGACGGACGGGAAGAGTATGAACGGGCGCTCACTCATTATCAGCGCGTGATTCAGACCGAGCCGGGTTCTGCGAGAGCCCATCTTCTTCGCGGTACGGTTTATGAGCGACTCAAGCAATTCGACCTTGCCGCAGATATGTATCAACAGGTGATCCGGGTAGAGCCAAGAAATCCATTGGGATATCACTATCTGGCAAGGATGGATATTCTTTCGGGAAAATTGAAAGACGCGAAAAGTCATTTAAGCCAGACTCTGGAGTTACGTCCCAACCTTTTACAGTCCCGCGAATTTCTGGCCTGGGTTTGGGAGAAGCTGGGAAATGCAGAAGAGGCCGCGAGAGAATACAAAATTCTTTTGAAGCTGGACCCCTTAAATAAAAAAATTCATGAGCGTATCACCGGCATGAAAGATTCAATGACACCGGTGGATGTGGATACCAGCCAATACCGGTTAGCGGCAGAAGATCTTTTGGGCGAACCAAAAGTTCATATGAGAATTGGGGCTGTTTATTACGAGCAGGCACTTTACTTGAAGGCGCTTGATGAGTTTCAATTGATTCGGGCCAGGAAACAAACGAAAGAAGTTCTCATGGTACTTGGGCGCGTTTATGAAATTCTGGGGCGGGTCGACAAAGCCATCGAGGAAATGAAGGTTCTCCTAGAGATGGAGCCCAAGTCTGTGAACTTAATGGTTTATTCGGCCCGCTTTTACAGCATGAATGAACAGCCTGAGGAAACGATTCGTCTGCTTGAGTCAGCTGTTAAAATCGAGCCGGAAAATGACACCCTTCATCATTCCCTAGCCCTGGCTTATATGTCCGTTGATAAGCTGGATCAAGCCATCAGTAAAATTCAAAAAGCTATTTCCCTGAATGAGGGAAAAGATTCTTATTATTTCGAGCTAGGCGCTCTTCTTGAGCGGACCGGTCAATTTGAATTGGCAATACAAAATATGAAGCGTTCCATCGAGCTTAACCCCATGCATTCCAATGCACATAATTTTCTGGGGTACATGTATGCCATTCAAGGTAAATCGCTGGATAAGGCCATCGGGCATTTGAATAAGGCTCTTTCCATTCAACCCAGAAATGGATATTTCCTTGATAGCCTGAGTTGGATTTATTTCAAAAAAGGTGAATCGCAAAGAGCTCTTGACGAATTAAAGAAAGCCATGGTGTACACCTCTCCCGACCCAGTTTTATACAGCCATCTGGGAGATATTCATTTTTCGTTGAAGAATTATATAGAGGCTGGCAAGGCATGGAAGACAAGCCTTTTTCTTACCATGGAAAAAATGGATGACACTGATGGCGAGTTGCCTGACCCAAAAGATCTTGAAAAAAAGATCCGGGAGGCGCGAGAATTCCTGAATAAAAATTAAGGGGGCCTCTGGTAATCATTATTTTTCAATTTTGCATAGCTCTCCTTTAAATTTGAAAACACGCAGGTCCTGCCTCAACCTTATCTGACACCCAATATGTCCATACGAATTTCCCGGTATCTGTACGCGATAGGGTTCGTGCTGATTTTTGTTGTTTCATGCCAACCCAAGATCGTATCCGTTTCTCCAGAAGCGAAGCCGGAAATGCCGTCTCTTCCCGCCTTGTTTTCGCTTCTTGAGGTACGTCAATCAGGAATTCATGATGTCAAAGATTTTGTTCGCACAAAAATTTCCGGGGAACGTTTGAATCATTCTTTTCGCCAGGCGTTGTTAGTCAAAGGAAATGAAGCTATTCGAGTGGATACCTATAATCTTTTTCGTCAGGTTCTGGGCGTCCTGATTTATGAAGGTGGAAAAACTTTGATGTATGATCCGGGAGAAAACCGGGTCGTTTATGGGCAAGAGGTATGGGACATCATGCATCGGGTGATGGGAACGCACATCGACTTCAGAGAATACATCAGTGTGTTTTCAGGAGGTATACCACGTTTTTCCTACTTGCAGGCGAAGGTCGCAACGTGGAACGCCGATCAAACAATTTACAGAATTGAGACGATTGATCGGGAAACCGGGGAGCAGGTGGATATTGAAATCGATGCCTACACGCTGTTGCCTAAATCGGTGACACGGATCCGAGGCACTCGGGAAATATACAAGGCGCATTGGGATGATTACCAGAAGGTGGGTCAATGGGACTTTGCTCACAAAATTTTAATTGAGCTTACAGATAGGAATGAAACGGTCTCAGTAAAATATTCAGCCCCTGTTATTAATCAAGGGTTGGCCCCCGATGCGTTTCAGTTTGCGTCGGATATTGTGAACTGATTTGAGAAAGTAAAGACAGTGTCTATGAAGCTAAAATTTAGAACCCCGGCCAAGGTCAACCTGACTCTGAATATTCTCAGAAAAAGGGAAGACGGGTTCCATGAACTGGAAACTATTCTGCAGATGGTATCTTTGTACGATGAGCTGGAGCTTGAATCATTGCCCTTAGGTATCGAGCTTGAATGCGATACGCCGGGAATTCCCACAGACGAAACCAATCTGGCCTGTAAGGCGGCTCTTTTGTTACAAGAAACCTGCCGGGTGGAAGACCGGGGGGTGCGTATCCGGTTGAAAAAAAATATTCCTTTTGGAGCCGGGTTAGGTGGCGGCAGTGGCAATGCCGCTGGTGTGCTCATGGGACTGAATCGCTTATGGAATTTGAATATGAGCCGGGAAAAGCTCGCGATTCTGGCCGCTGAACTGGGTTCCGATGTCCCATTTTTTGTCACTTCGCCCTGTGCTCTTGGGGTGGGTCGTGGAGAGCAGTTGGAGGTTTTGGCCCCGTGTTCTAAATTTCAGGTTTTGTTGGTCTTTCCGGGGTTTCCCATTGCCACCCCCTGGGTGTATCAGAATCTAAAATTGAAGTTGACAAAACGGGAAAATAATATTAGCATTTTGCGGAAATTCCTATCTCTATCGGACATCGCAAGCTTAGGGTCCCAGCTACACAACGATTTGGAACCAGTTGTTATTCAAAGGTTTCCTGAAATCCAGATCATTAAGGACGAGCTACAAGCCCGAGGTGCGTTAGGTGTTCTTTTATCCGGGAGCGGTTCAACCGTGTTTGGAATTTTTAATGACCCGGAGAAGGCTAGGGTTGCATGTGCCGGATTGAATGGAGAATGGGAACGCGTTGTTACAGAAACAATTGGAAGTTTTTCCGAGTTTTTGCCGGGGGAAATTCTGAACTATCAGTAACTCTAGGGGCAGATGACCTGGAAACTTTGAATTGTGAGCATATGGTCAAACAGGTATAATCCTAATTCCTCCCCAGCTTTTCATTATTTAAATCAATCAGTATCGGACTTCGGCAGGCCATGAGTTAGATTCTAGATCGGGCCAGAAAAGAGCATCGGGATAAAATTTAACAGGGTATGCCTGGTTGTTGGGCGTGAGATTAAACGAAGAATTATCGAACAAATATTGGGGCGTCGTCAAGCGGTTAAGACACAGGTTTTTGATGCCTGCATACGGAGGTTCGAATCCTCCCGCCCCAGCCTTAATGATCCTTAATGATGCAGGATACTTTTACTTTTAAAGGTCATAAGAAAAAAATCGTATGGACCAGAATCTAAACGGAAGAGTATTAATTTTTTCGGGACGTGCCAATGAGGAGCTTGCAACGGATATTTGCAAGTACATGAACATTGACTTGGGCCGTACAGTGATCAAGGATTTCTCCGACAAGGAAATCTATGTGCGTATTGAGGAGAATGTCCGTGGTGGTGATGTTTTTGTAATTCAGCCAACATCTCATCCGGGAAACACCAACCTGATGGAGTTGTTGATCATGATAGACGCCCTCAAGCGTTCTTCAGCTCGACGCATAACGGCGGTGGTTCCATATTACGGTTACGCGCGTCAGGATCGAAAAAGTGAGCCAAGAGTCCCCATCACCTCCAAACTGGTGGCAGACTTGCTGGTGACTGCGGGAACGGATCGCGTGTTGACGGTTGATCTTCACGCGGGACAGATACAAGGGTTCTTTAATATTCCAGTGGATCATCTTTTTGCGATGAAGGTGCTGATTCCATATCTGCAAGACTTGGATTTGAAGGATGTAATGGTTATTTCTCCAGACGCTGGAGGTGTGGAGCGGGCCAGAGCCTTTGCAAAGCGTTTGGGAGTGAATCTGGCGATTATCGATAAACGAAGGGAAGCGATCAATGAAGCCAAGGCGATGAACATCATTGGCGATGTTGAAGACAAGGTCTGCGTTGTCATCGATGACATGATCGATACTGCGGGTACCCTCGTGGAAGGTACCGCCGCCTTGATGGAAGCAGGTGCGCGTGAAGTGCATGCTTGTTGTACACATGCGGTGTTGTCTGGACCGGCGTTGGACCGCATTGCCAAATCAGAAATTAAATCTATTGTAGCGACTAATACGATTCCAGTTCGTGAAGGGATGAAAAACAATCCGAAAATTAAAATTTTATCCGTGGCGCCCTTGTTGGGTGAAGCCATTTTGCGAATCAATCGCGAAACCTCGGTAAGTTCACTATTTGATTTAGAGGGAGTAGAAAAAAATGTCTGATGTGTTGAGTGGAAAAGTAAGAGAGCAAACCGGCAAGGTAGCTACAAAAGCAGTGCGAAGAAAAGATGAAATTCCTGCTGTTTTGTACGGATTAAAAGACAATCTTTCTTTGTCGATTTGTTCTAAAAACCTGGACACTNTTTTAAGTTCCAAAGGGCGAAACGCGTTGATTGATCTTGACCTAGATGGNGGCAAACAGCGTAAAGTCATTATAAAAGAATATCAAAGTCATCCCCTCAGGGAGACCTGGGTGCATGTGGACTTTCTGGAAGTGGATGTCACCAAAGCAGTTAAGGTCAGTGTTGTTGTGAACTTGATTGGAAAATCTGCAGGAGAAAAACAGGGTGGCCTGGTCAATCAGGTGACCAAATCCCTCCATGTAGAATGTCTGCCGGATGATATCCCAGAGTCCATTGACATTGACATGACTCCTGTTGAACTCGGACAGGTGATCCATATGTCGGACCTTAGCCTTTCGGATAAAATAAAAGTTTTACATCGGCCCACGGAGGCTATTGTCAGCGTCTATCTGGAGAAAGTTAAGGAGGAAGAGAAGGTCGATGAAGGAGAAGAGGCTGAAGGTGAGACTGCGGCTGAGGGTGATGCACCGGCCGCCAAAGAAGATTCACCTAAGAAAGAGGGCTGATCATATCCAATGCATTTTTAATAATTGGTCTGGGCAATCCTGGTCCGCGTTACGAGATAACGCGTCATAACATCGGCTTTTTAGTTGCCGATAACCTGGCAGAAAAACACCGGGTTAAACTCGCCCACAACAAGCATAAGGCTCTCTATGGTGAAGGAGAAATAGAGGGCCATCAGGTCATGATTGCCAAGCCAATGACCTATATGAACAACAGCGGGCAGGCAGTCAAGTCGCTTATTTCCGCTTTGAAGATTTTACCCAATAAGGTACTTGTCATTCATGACGACATAGACCTGCCACTGGGCAAGATCAAAATGAAAACTAAAGGCGGCGATGCCGGTCAACGAGGGGTTCGGTCAATCACCGAACGATTGGGGACCGACCAGTTTTATCGCGTTCGCGTGGGAGTCGGTCGGCCTGATAACTCGGACGATATCGTCGATTATGTATTGACCGCGTTTACGGAAGGGGAAGCCCCACTCCTCAACGAGGTCGTCGAAGAAGCGGTGCGTAGAATCGAAGAAACGCTCGTGCAAATGAATAAACGCAATCATCAAACGGAGGAAAACGGAGAATGTTAAAGGAGTATAAAGGAGAGATAATCTTTCTCATAATCGCAATGGTTGGCTATGTTTTCATGGCTACCTTGGACGTATCGCAGAACTATTCATATTTCGCGGTAGTGTTCGGACTATTTGGCTTGATCGTGGCTTGGAAGATTTACGAAAAGGTTGATGAACAATCTGATGGTAATGAAAAAATGAGAGAAATTGCAGAAGCCATCCACGAAGGCGCGATGGTTTTTCTGTCACGGGAATATAAAATCCTTGGTTATTTCGTTGGTGGAGTTTTCATTCTTCTCCTGATCATTATTTCCTCGCAAAAAGGATTCTGGATCGGTATGTGGACCGCTGTGGCTTATGCTTTGGGCGCGGGTTGTTCAATGCTTGCCGGATTCTTCGGCATGAACGCCGCGACCACATCTAACGTTCGTACCTCGCAAGCGGCCGCTGAAGGTGGACAGGCCAAGGCACTCAACATCGCTTTCAACGGCGGTGCAGTCATGGGCCTGAGTGTTGCTAGTTTGGGATTGCTGGGTGTTGGCGGACTCTTCCTCTTATTTGCCAGAGGTGATTCGATTTCTGCTATCGGTGGCTTTGCCATGGGTGCAAGCTCCATCGCTCTTTTCGCCCGTGTGGGTGGTGGTATCTATACTAAAACAGCGGATGTCGGGTCTGACCTTGTGGGTAAGGTTGAGGCAGGTATCCCGGAGGATGATCCAAGAAACCCAGGCGTTATCGCCGATAACGTAGGGGACTGTGTTGGCGACACTGCTGGCTTGGGTGCGGATATTTTTGAATCTTATGTAGGTTCTATGATCGCTACCGTTGTCATCGGTGCTGGTATGGCCACTCAGCAGTTCGAGTATATGGCACTTCCGATCATTGTTGCCATGGTGGGTTTGATCGCTTCTATCATGGGTATTCGCGCGATGGATGCCTTGGAAGATCAAGATCCTTCTGCGGCACTTCGTAACTGTACATTTGTAAGTGCAGGCGCGATGTTGTTTGTTGCTTTTTTTATTATCAAGGTTATGGGCTTGCCATCAGGTGTATTCGTTGCTCTGGCAATAGGTTGTTTTGCTGGTATCGCCATCGGGCTCGTCACGGAATATTACACAGCGGGTTCTCCGGTTACTGAAATTGCCGAGTCGAGTAAAACCGGTGTGGCTACCGTTATGATTACCGGACTGGCAGTCGCGTTGGAAAGTGTTGCTATCCCGGTTATCATCATCGCAATTGCGATATGGTTTGGCGCAGGTTTTGCGGGACTTTACGGTGTGGCGCTGGCCGCAGTGGGAATGCTGGCTACGGTTGGTATCACCATGTCGGTAGACGCATACGGACCTATCGCGGATAACGCGGGCGGTATCTCTGAAATGGCGGGACTGGGTGAAGACACCCGCAAGATCACCGATGGGTTGGATGCGGTTGGAAACACCACCGCCGCCATCGGTAAAGGTTTTGCAATTGGTTCCGCCGCGCTGACTGCGCTGGCTTTGTTCTCAGCATTTACCCAGGCGGCTAATATCACATCTATCGATATCACTCAAACCGAAGTGGTAATCGGAGTTTTCATTGGAGGTATCATTCCCTTCTTTGTTGCTTCAGTGACCATGAAGTCTGTGGGTAAAGCCGCTTTCCAGATGGTTGAAGAAATTCGCCGCCAGTTCAGAGAAATCCCTGGACTCATGGAAGGTACTGGCAAGCCAGACAGTGCGCGTTGTATCGACATCAGCACACAGGCGGCTCTCAGGGAAATGATTTTGCCAGGGGTTGTTGCGTTCTCCATGCCAATCGTGATGGGGTTTGCGTTGGGAGCTGAGGCCTTGGGCGGAATGCTCATGGGCGCAACTCTGACAGGTGTTCTGCTGGCACTGTTCATGTCGAACGGTGGCGGTGCCTGGGACAACGCAAAAAAATATGTCGAAGGCGGCAAACTGGGCGGTAAAGGCTCCGAAGCCCATCACGCTACCGTTGTTGGTGACACCGTGGGCGATCCGCTCAAGGACACTTCCGGACCAGCGATGAACATCCTGATCAAACTGATGTCCATCGTTTCTCTGGTACTGGCACCAATGTTTATCTGATAAGATCATTCATAGATCGACTTTCAAGAGGGGTGGGGGGCCCGGTGCCTTTCACCCCTTTTTTATTTCCAATGACCACACCATCACTCAGATTCGGCATCCACGATTTCCTGAACGCACGCCCTCTTCTGGTACCGCTGAAAGAAAAAGCGTCCGAAGCAGGATTCCAAATAGTAACGGACACACCTTCCGCACTCGCGGATAGATTGAAATCCGGCGATGTGGATTTGGCGATGATCCCCTCGGTCGAATACTTCAAGTCGGCGGATAGCTACCGCCTAGTGCCTGATGTGTGCATCGCCTCTCGAGGTCAGGTGGGGACGGTATTATTGCTGGCGAAAAAACCTCTGGCGGAAATTACCTCTGTTGCCGTTGACGTTCGTTCGCGAACTTCAGTAGCCCTTCTTAAAATTTTATTTCCATTCAGTTCGGATACGAAGATTCATCCTGTTGCGCCCGATCTGGAGTCAATGCTGGCCGAACACGCGGCGGCGATGATCATAGGGGACCGGGCACTCACATTGGGCGATCCGGGCCCCGGTATCACCGTATACGATCTCAGTGAAGAATGGTTCCGGCAGACCGGAAAAACTTTTGTGCATGCAGTGGTGGCTGTGCGTCAGGGAATCAACCTGGACCGAGCCAGGCAAGACTTTATCCAGCAGGCAAAACAGGAAGGCCGCAAACGGATTAAAGAGATTGTCCGCGCCCACACAGAGTTAGCGCGAGTGGACACCAACGTGCTGGAAGATTACCTGGAAAACAAAATCCGCTACGACCTAAAGGCAGATGAGATGGCAGGCCTCACTCATTTCAGCCACCTCTGTCACGAGCACGGCATCATCCCCGAAAAAATTTCCCTCCAGCTTATCTAGCCGGATTCATCAGTTTCTGAGAAGGAGTCGCTTCCTTCTATTGAATATTTTCCGTCTATCCACTGGCCAAGGTCGATTAGTTTGCATCGCTCACCGCAGAAGGGGTAAAAGGTATTCCCTTCTTTATTCGATTCTTTTTTGCAGGTGGGACAGCGGATTGTTTTTGGTTTCGGTTGGGTCATAGTTAGTGGACCGTGATTAGGAAACATGTTTTTTCGATTTGTTTTGAATATAACATAACCCCTCCTAATACCCATTAGGCACTTTCGGCCTCCCCTTCGTAAGCCGAAGGTGCCAACAGGTAGGGAGGAATTATTTTAAATTTCATCCTGTTTATCCTGTCAAAGGGTTTGAGTTTTGATCAGCCCTGTGCCGAGCAGAAAATTTGTGTTTACATCTGGCAAAGGTCTTTGTATATTAATGCCTTACGGGGCAAGAATCCTATCGTCCCGCATTCCTGCCCCGCCTTAAATCACGTTTACTGTGCCGATTGGTTTTTGCCCTTTTGGAAAACCTTCTTGGAAAATCCTATCCCATTATGACTACTGACGTTCAACGACATAACCCGTACAAGGTTCTTGGTGTTCGTTCTGACGCCACGCAAAAAGAAATTAACGAAGCTTATGACCGCATGATCCAGCGCTTTGATTCTTCAGCAGAGAATTTTTCGTATGCGGTGCAACCTTCTCTCAAGGAACGCATTGCCCTGGTCCATGAGGCATACGACACTTTGTTCAACGAAGAAAAACGCGTGGCCTATAACGCGTCTGTGCAGGACAAGGAAGAGAAACCCGCGCCCAATTCGGTGCAAGAGGCGGGACGACAGATGCAGATGTCCCTGCACGGTGACAAGAAGTCTGATGGCAACAATTTGCCGGGACAAAATGTTTATCAGGACTATTATGGTTTTTCGGAAAAACCTTTCGACCTGACTCCTGACCCGAAGTATCTCTACCTGAGCCCCAAACACAAGGAGGTCCTTGCCCATCTGGTCTATGGCCTGCAGGAAAATAACGGATTCCTCAAAATAGTTGGCGAGGTGGGTACGGGCAAAACGACAATTTGTAGAAGTTTCCTGCGTGAGTTGCGAACGGATTTCAGTATTGCTTATGTGTTTAATCCGGCGATCAACGAACTGGAACTTTTGCAGACGATCAACGCGGAACTCGGCCTGCCATCGGAAATGGAAAGCAAAAAAAAACTTGTCGATATGCTTAACACTTTTCTCCTTGAGGAAAGAAAAAAGGGGCATCGGGTGGTTGTCATCATCGACGAGGCGCAAGCCCTTCAGCCCAAGGTGCTGGACCAGTTACGCTTGTTATCGAATCTGGAAACAGAAACGGAAAAGTTAATCCAGATTGTTTTGATCGGTCAGCCGGAACTCGATGAATTGCTGGAGCAGAACGAATTGCGCCAGCTTCGCCAGCGCATCACCATCAGTTGGGAGCTGCTTCCGCTTAACCTGGAAGAAACCCGTGGATACATTCAGCATCGGATCAACGTAGCGCTGGGCAAAGGTCGGGTACGCTTCACCCGTGCGGCGGTAGAATCAATTTACAAATTCTCACACGGCATCCCACGCATGATCAATGTCCTTGCCGATCGTTCTCTGCTCATCGCTTACACAATGAACACGAAGAAGATCACCCCGAATATTGTTCGTCCGGCGGTGAAAGATGTTGGCGGACTCACCCCGATTTCGACCTGGACGGACACTTTATGGAAAAGTTTTATTCCGGGATTGGCGGCGCTCGGCATCCTGTTTTTCTCCATCGATTATTATATGCTTCCAGGTTTCAACGCAGATACGCGAGGCGGCAAGGATATCAACATGATGATCCGGGGAAATCCTATCGTCCCGGTTAACCCCAGTTCATTGCAGCCTCAACCGCCTGTTATAAACTTACCCAAGGCTAAACCGCTATCTCCAGAAGCGATGCGGCAATTGATCGCACCCGGGGAAGAGGTCATTGTTCCAGATGCAATGCCTGTAGTAAGGGCGCCAAAGGCCAGGCGCATCCGCAGTACAGAGCCGCTTGTGATATCCCAGCAGGATAAACTGGTGACCTACCTCGCCAGTTTGCCTCTAGCCGAAAGCCGGCTGGAAGCGATTAACTGGGTGTTGAAAAAATGGAATATTGATCCGGCTCCCTATCAAGAAAAAGGAGAGGCGCTTCTGGATTCCATTGCTGAAGAGCAGAATCTTCTAGCCTATGACCTGAACGCAAATTTCGACAAACTTTCTACTTTCAATTATCCGGCGATTCTGGAAGTTGTTCTGCCTGACGCTCAAGGGACAAAATACCTCTCACTGGTTTCGATCGATGGTGATCGTGGTGTATTTGGGTCAGTTGATCGTATAGAGATGCCTCTTGAGTTAATCGAATCTATGTGGACGCGTAAGGCAATCATCCTTTGGAAAGATTTTGAAAGCCTGCCGGAAAGTTTAGGTCCGGGATTTAAAGGAAGGCCTGCCATCTGGTTACAGAAAAACCTTTCCTTGCTAGGATTCTTCCAGGGGCTGGAAGCGCCCACTTATGGTCCGAATACCCAGTTGTCGGTTGCAAGGTTTCAACGGGCACACCACATAAAAGACGATGGCTGGTTCGGCACGGAAAGCAGGGTCATGTTGTATGGACTGTCCAGTATTTACCAGACGCCAAAACTCGTTAATCCATGAGCACCATCCTGAAGACCCTCAAAAAACTTGAGGAAGAAAAAAGTGTTCTCGATCAGAAGCTCGACCTGAAAGGAATGGTCCTCCAGGAGGATGCTATCTACCCCAAGGCAGTCAAAGCAGAGCGCCGTGGTTTTTTCCTGATCAAGGCAATTGTTCTGGGCTTATTGATTGCGGGGGCAGATGGTTATTATTACTGGTCACCCAGCGAAAAAGAATCGGCCCGGGTCGCGCGTGTTACCGCATCTTCTCAACAAAAACCATCCGCTACAAAATTGCCAAAACCCCGTACCTTCGAAGGGGTTTCTATGGCAGGAATACTAGGTGATGAAAATGAAACCGCGACGAAACCCGAACAGGCTTTTGGTTTCCTCAAATGATTCCTAACCCGACAAATGATAATCGATCCTCCTCCGGTGATAAAACAAGCACCGCAACCCAAACCCGTAGCGGAACCGTTTCCCAAACCATTTTCCAAGGAAGAACTGCCCGATCCCGAGAGTCTCAAAGAAAATGGTTTTAAAGAAGAGCCTCTTGTTCCTGAGGGCCCCGAAGAAATCGGGAGCTTGATTCGATCTGCCACCACTCAGGCAAAAAATAGTCCCCCCGCCCCGCCAAAAATTAGAAATGGCTTTGTTCCTGGTGCGCAGGTTAAGGGGATCATTTTTTTTGATGAGGGGAGTTCATCCAATCACATCATTGTTACGACACCAGACAGAAGTAATTTGAAATTGCGAATGGGCGATTCTGTTCAAACTGTAGTTTTAAAATCTATTTACCCCAACCGTGTAGTTTTTTCATATCAGAACGAACCGATCGAAATGGGAATTGGCCAATAGAGTGGTGTTTCGATACTCAACAATTTAATTGAAAACCGTAGTTCCCGATAGGTAGAGGCCTTCGACAGGCTTAGGCCGACACGACGTGTTCAACACAACATCGATTTTACTTAAGCTTTCAAAGTTCGCAGGTCGTTGAAACTGATGTGTGTTCCGGGGAAACCTTCCTTAAGCAGGATATCTATAACCTGTTTAATGGCTGCGACATGCCGCTTGCGTGATTCCGCTCCATCGAAGTGAGGGTCTTCATCCTCAATCGTGATCACTCCGGGACCGGAATAGTTGCAGTAAAAAGCACCCAACGGGCGAAGTTGATGATTGGGGTCCGTTTCGGAACAAGAGTTGACTATAATCATAAACAGAATTTCGTCGGGGTCCGGATACACTTCAAATATCCCGCCGCTTTTCACGTTATAGTTGCGACAATACTCGACAATGCGGAGAACTTCTTCCAACGGTGCGGTACGGTAAATGACATGCATAATCCAGTTCCATAGAGAGAGTTACGTGATTCACACTTTATCAGAAAAGCTCCGGGCCAGAAAGCAGAGTTGACTTTTAACAATGCGTTTGATAGACAGGCAGTCATGAAATTTCAAGATGTAATCATCTCATTGCAGAATTACTGGGCATCGCGCGGTTGTGTTGTGCACCAGCCTTATGATATCGAAGTTGGAGCGGGAACGTTTAATCCAGCCACGTTTTTTCGTGTGCTCGGGCCGGAGCCCTATAGCGCGGCCTATGTAGAACCCTCCCGCCGACCCACTGACGGTCGATATGGTGAAAATCCAAATCGCCTGCAACATTATTATCAGTTTCAGGTGATCCTCAAACCCTCTCCCGATGAAGCCCAAAAGCTTTATCTGGACAGTCTGGTTGCCCTAGGAATTGATCCGATGAAGCATGACATTCGGTTCGTTGAGGACGATTGGGAGTCCCCAACACTTGGCGCCTGGGGTTTGGGTTGGGAGGTATGGTTGGATGGAATGGAAATCACCCAGTTTACTTATTTCCAACAGGTGGGGGGAATCGACCTTTCACCTGTAACGGTGGAATTGACTTACGGCTTGGAACGTATTTCCATGTACCTGCAAAATATTGACAATGTGTATGATCTGCAATGGAATGACACGGTCAAGTATGGTGACGTTCATTTGGAAACGGAGAAACAGTTTTCCCGTTTTAATTTTGAAGCGGCAGATAAAGACCGTTTCCTTAAATGGTTCGAAATGTATGAGACCGAAGCATCTGAATTGCTGGACAAAAATCTGGTCTTGCCCGCGTATGACTTTACCCTGAAATGCTCGCACGCCTTCAATCAGCTGGATGCCCGAGGGGCCATAAGCGTTACGGAGCGCACTGGGTATATAGGTAGGGTCAGGAAGCTTGCCCGCCTGTGCGCTGAGGGATATGTGAGCCAACGTGAGGAAATGGGTTATCCTTTACTAAAAAAATCGCCCGCCTAACCGCCGTCAGTCAAACAGTTTTCCTCTGTCGTTCCACCCCACGCCAAAAGTTGTTCCCTCACTTTTTTAGCTTCTGGATGACTGATACGCTCAAATATATCCAGCGCCGTTTTACACCACTTAATCGCCTGATCGCTGTCACCCGATTCAGCAAGAACTTGGCTTAAAAACCAAAGGGACTCACCCTCCATTTTACAATCTTTGATTTTTATAAAAAGTTGAGCGGCATTTTTATAATGAACGGCAGATTGTTTACGATTAGTTATCCTTCTGAATGCCGCTCCTTGAAGCTTGTGAATCTGACTTGCCGCCTTTCACGACCATAATAAGTCCAAGACCCACGACCGCTAAAACAACTATAGTGATGAAAGTGATCACAGGATTAGCTTAATCAAAAGTTTGATGTTAAAGGTATTGAGCGGTTTAAGACGCGATAATAATTCGTACTTTGCAGTAAGGCGTTACATTTACTGTTAGATGGTGTTGGCCGGATGTTTTGGGCTTTTTCTTGTCGGTAACAGAAAAAAACGGAACTATTTTTTTGCTTGATAATTAACCCACTTCAACTATCATCAACCCTTTGAGTTTGTAGGCCTAGATTTCCCAAGCCGTGTCCGCGCCGAATTTTATTATTTAATTAATAGACTAACATCTACCTCATGCCTGAACTATTTTTAGAGATTGGTACCGAAGAAATCCCGTCACGTTTTATGGGCCTTGCCCTGGATTATTTAAAAAATGAGATGTCCGTGTTTTTTGAAAAAAATCGAATTCAGGCTGATGACGGCCGAGTCATGGGAACGCCAAGACGTCTTGTAGTTTCGTTCGATAGGGTTGATGCTCAGCAGAAAGATGTTGTCGAAACCCATTTCGGACCCAACGTCAAAGTAGCTTTCGATGGCGAAGGGAACCCTACCAATGCGGCCTTGGGGTTTGCCCGTGGAAAAGGCATAGACGTTTCCCAACTCACTGTTGAGAAAACTCCCAAGGGAGAGGTGGTTTGTGCCCGGATAGAAAAAACGGGCCAACCGACTGCGGATATTCTGAATAGTTTTCTTCCGGACCTGATAGGCAACATACCCTTTCCAAAAAAGATGCGCTGGGGAAACCGAAAGACTTCATTCGTTAGGCCTCTCCACTGGATCGCGGCACTTTTTGAAAATAAACCTCTGAACTTTAACTATGAAGGAATCTCCTGTGCCGATGTTTCGCACGGACATCGATTCCTGAGTTCGGAATCTTTCAAGGTAAACGGAGTGACCAGTTATCTTGATTCGTGCGAAAAACATTTTATTCTGGTGGATCCGGTCGCAAGAAAACAAGCCATAGTTGACCAGATAACTTTGCTGGCGGAAGAAGTGGGCGGCACAATAGAACTCGACTCTGACTTGCTTGAAGAAGTTAATTATCTGGTTGAGTTTCCATTTGCCATACGCGGAAACTTTGAAGAACGGTTTCTTGAATTGCCTCGCGAGTTGCTTATTATCACAATGAAGTACCACCAGAAATATTTCCCCGTGGTCAACGAGCAAGGCGACCTGTTGCCTCACTTCATTACTATCAGCAATATGAAACCAGGATCTGGAGGGGAAATTCAGCATGGGAACGAACGGGTTCTCAGAGCCAGGTTGGAGGACGCCAGATTCTTTTTCGATGAAGACCGCAAAAAAAAATTGGAAGATTTCGTGGAACCCTTGAAGAGGGTGACCTTTCAAAAAGTCCTCGGAACCTCTTATGAAAAAGTAGAACGCATTGTGGCTCTTGCAGAATTTCTGGCAAAAGAAGTTTGTCCCGAAAAAATTCAGCAGGTTTCCAGAACCGCCTGGCTTTGTAAAGCAGATTTAGTCAGTCAAATGGTGTATGAGTTTCCTGAACTGCAGGGGATCATGGGTGGCTATTATGCAGACCATTCGGGAGAAGACTCTGAAGTCGGGTTAGCGATCAAGGAGCACTACAGCCCTGCGTTTAAGGGGGATGAATCTCCCTCCAGCCAAGTGGGATCTATAGTATCTATTGCCGACAAGCTGGACACCATTTTGGGTTGCATAGGGGTGAAACTGATTCCTTCAGGCTCCGAAGACCCTTACGGTTTGAGACGACATTCACTTGGCATCATTCAAATTGTACTGGACCGGGGATGGCAGGTTTCTCTGGATACATTGATCGAAAAAGGTATCGACCGGCTCAAGGATAAAATCAAGTTAACGCCGGATGAAGTTCGCACGCACACTATTGGTTTGTTCTCACAGCGGTATAAAACTTTTTTGAGCGGTCAGGAATATCCTTACGACGCTGTTGACGCTGTCCTATCCGCCGGCATTGACTCGCTGGCTGATGTCCAACAGAAAGTGATTGCACTTTCCGATTTAAAAAAACAACCGCACTTCGAACTTCTTGCCACAGCTTTTCGCCGAGTGGTTAGCATATTAAACGAGGAGGCGGATGGTGAAGTGCAAGTATCGTTGTTAAAAGAACCTGCCGAAAAAAAACTCTACGATGAATATCAGCGCATCAAAGAACCGGTAGAAAACTGTCTGGACAAAAAAGAATTCCCCCAGGCTCTGGAGAAAATTGTCGAGATCAAAGAGGCTGTAGATGGGTTTTTCGATAACGTCATGGTCATGGTCAGGGAAGACGAGTTGAGAATAAACAGACTTCGGTTGCTAAAACACATCTCCCTCCTATTTTCAACTATTGCCGACTTTTCTAAAATCGTTCTCAAGTAAAGTTGGAAAACCACCTCGCCTTTGGATACCCTTTTCCACTTTAATTAGCAACCCCTCCACTCATTAGAATTTTAATGGTAAGCTGGGGTATAAAGTATTATTTTAAAGCCGTGGCACCCCAAGGGGTCTTGGACGAAGCCACGAGAAATAAAACCCACTTGTGGGATTAAATTATTTATCCATAATCAAACTTTCAGGTGTCTGCCATCCCGATGAGCCGCAAATTCGTTTATTTTTTTGGAGCCGGTCGAACTGAAGGCAACGAAAGCATGACCCACCTGCTGGGTGGAAAAGGTGCAAACCTTGGCACCATGTCCTCCCTGGGCATTGACGTTCCTCCTGGATTTACAATTACCACAGAAGCATGTAGAGAATACTTCGAAAACAAGAACCGCTTTTCAGAGGGATTATGGGACGAGATCCAAAGAAATCTGGGCATTTTGGAAGAGGTGATGGATAAGCAACTTGGAAGCCGTACTCAACCTCTTCTGGTTTCAGTGCGATCTGGCGCGAACGTTTCAATGCCAGGAATGATGGATACCGTCATCAACCTTGGTTTAAACGACAATACTCTTAGCTGTCTGGCCGATAACACCCACAATGAAAGATTTGCCCTTGATTGTTACCGTCGGTTTATATCGATGTTTGGTAATGTTGTTTTAGGAATCGAATGGACTAAATTCGAATCAGTTCTCACCAAACAAAAGACACTCCGCAAAGTCAAGTTTGATACGGATCTGGAGATTAGAGATATTAAATCAATTATCCAGAAATTTAAAAATATCGTTAAAAAATCTACGAAAAAAAATTTTCCCGATGACCCGCGTTCACAGCTTAGGCTTGCTATAAAAGCCGCGTTCAATTCCTGGAATACCGAGCGGGCGGTAATTTACCGAAAGCTTAACAATATTCCACATGATGTGGGAACGGCGGTAAATATTCAAGCCATGGTCTTCGGCAATATGGGAGAAGCCTCAGCAACTGGAGTAGCATTCACTCGTAACCCAGCCACGGGGGAGAAAAAGTATTATGGTGAATATATGGTCAATTCCCAGGGCGAGGATGTTGTAGCTGGAATACGCACGCCTCTCAATATTGAAAACCTGCAGCAAGAGATGCCCGAAGCCCACAGTTCCCTGGAAACTGTTTTCATGAAGCTGGAAAAGAACTACAAAGACATGCAGGACATTGAGTTCACTATTGAGAATGGCAAGTTGTATCTGTTGCAAACAAGATCGGGCAAGCGCACTGCGGCGGCCGCGATAAAAATTGCGGTCGATATGGTCAACGAAGGCCTGATAAGTAAACAGGAAGCACTCATGCGTATCCCGGCGGATCAACTGGATCATATTTTCCATCCTATGATCGATCCCAAAATTAAAACACATATCCTGGCAAAAGGTTTGGGCGCGTCACCGGGAGCGGCAACAGGAAAGATCGTATTTACTCCGAAAAGTGCTTTGGATCTAGCCGAGAAGAAGGAAAGAGTGATTCTCGTTCGAATGGAAACATCACCGGAAGATATTAATGGAATGAATGTCGCACAAGGTATTTTGACAGCTAGAGGAGGCATGACTTCTCATGCGGCGGTGGTGGCCAGGGCCATGGGCAAACCCTGTGTTTCAGGTTGTGGAGGATTGGATGTCAATATAAAGAAAAAGAAAGCGACCTTGAACGAAAAAACCATTAAAGAGTATGACCCGATAACAATCGACGGCTCTCAGGGGCTGGTTCTTAAAGGTAAAGTTCCCTTGACCCGGCCTCGCCTGACAAGCTCCTTCAGCCGTGTGATGAGTTGGGCGGGAGAAGCGCGTACTCTTAAAATTCGTGCAAACGCCGACACACCTCATGATGCGCTCGTGGCAAGAGATTTTGGCGCCCAAGGCATTGGTTTATGTCGTACGGAGCACATGTTTTTTGATGAAGAACGTATCTTCCTTTTCCGCAAAATGATTATTTCAGATCAAGTGGAGGGTCGGCGAGAAGCAATAAAAGGACTGTTGCCTATTCAGCGATCCGATTTCAGTGAAATTTTTAAAATTATGGAAGGACTACCTGTCACTATTAGATTGCTCGATCCGCCTTTGCATGAATTTCTCCCTCATTCGGCTCCTGAAATAAAAATTTTGGCAAAGGAAATGAAAATTTCCCCTACCGCGCTGAAAAAGAAGATTGATGTCATGACAGAGCTGAACCCCATGCTGGGGCACCGGGGTTGCCGTCTTGGAATTACTTTCCCTGAAATTTATCAGATGCAGACTCGAGCGATCATTGAAGCGGCCTGCAAACTGGTAAAAAAGAAAATTAGAGTATTTCCCGAGATCATGGTTCCACTGGTTGGTCATGTCGATGAGTTCGATACCCTTCGCGAACTCGTGATCAAAGAAGCAGAAGAGGTGATCCAAAAAGCGGATGTCTCTCTAAAATACAAGGTAGGAACAATGATCGAACTGCCGCGGGCGGCTCTCACAGCCGATGAAATTGCGGTTCGAGCCGATTTTTTTTCGTTTGGTACGAACGATCTCACGCAAACGACCTTGGGGCTGAGTCGTGACGATGCTGGAGGCTTTCTCCCTTTTTACATAGAACGAGGTTTATTGCCGTTGGATCCGTTTGTAACAATGGACACAGGCGGAGTGGGTGAATTACTCCGTATAGCCGTTGAAAAAGGAAGGCCCATAAATAAGAATCTGCATATTGGAGTATGCGGAGAACATGGGGGCGACCCGGCTTCGATCCAGTTTTTCCATCAACTGGGTCTGGATTATGTAAGCTGTTCCCCTTTCCGCGTTCCAACAGCCCTCTTGGCAGCGGCACAGGCGGCTATCGCTAATGCCTGAGCTATGGAATTGTAATTTACAAGTGAATTCCCAAAAAATCGGTTGACTAAATGAGTATCAGTTATACATAATCCTTGGATTCCTGTTTCAAGCAAATTCATTATTGAAACTTAATAAACGTCTTGGCTCTTTCACGGAATAATCGCGGATTTAAATATTTGTCATCTTCGTGAAATGGTCCATCAGAAAAAAATGTCGCAGGGAACGCTGGATAAAATATTTAGTTCTCCTGCGCAAAACGATATTGGAGCGTAAACATGAAAATTTCTATCACCGGGATCACCGGATTGATCGGGTCTCACCTGATAAAACTATTATCCGCTCCCAATGCGGACGGTAGCACCAACAGTATTAAAGCGCTTATCCGGGAAAACAGCATTGTTGATCATTTAAAAGCCTATGAAGATATAGACTATGTTATCGGAGGCTTGGAAGACAAGGAATCTCTCGAACAACTTGTAGAGGAGTCAGAAGTTTTGATTCATCTCGCCCATTTTCCGGGCCCCGTCAAGACAGCGGATGAACTTGTTAAAGCCAACGTGAACGGTTCTTTCGATCTGCTTGAAGCGGCAAAAAACGCTAAAGTGAAGCAAGTGATTTTCATGAGTGCATGTGCGGTGTTTGGATCCATTCAACCTGCCGTTGAGGAATCCAATCCGCTTGATGAGTCTCATCCGGTGCAACCAAGTTCGCTTTATGGTGCTATCAAATCGTCGATTGAATCGTTTTGTTTTTTTCATGCAAGAAACCGCTCTTTTGATATATCCATTTTGCGTCCGGTCACGGTTTATGGTGTGCGGCCCGACCTCCCAAAATCGGAATGGTTCCAGACTGTAGATTTTCTTGCCACGAACTATAATGTCGATGTCAAAGGAAGCACAAAGTATGTCTCTGTCGAAGCTGTGTGCCAAGCGGTTACAAAAGTTTTGGGGAACAAAGAAGCCTCCGGTAAAATTTATCACCTCATAGACGGTCACATCCATAATCTGGAACTGGGTAGAATGATTTCCGAAGTGGTCGATTCATTCGGAGAAGTAGAAGGCGTTATGGGTGAAGAAGGTGTCGCTATGTCCAATCAGGCCGCATGTGATTTGGGAGTTGAGTTCAAAGGGCTGGACGGCATCAAGGAATACGTTAAACTCATTCACGAACTGCAAAACAAGTATGGCGGTGACCGTCATGTCGAAAACTGGTAATCCAATACAAGTCTTTCATGCTGTCTTCAAAAATTTTCTCAGAACTGCTTTCGAGCAAAGGGTTTAACTTTTACTCGGGAGTCCCCTGTTCTCTACTTTCAGGATTGATTCGCATTCTTGACGATGATCCGCAAACACCCTATTACCCTGCGGTGAGAGAAGACGCGGCTGTGGGGCTGTGTGCCGGGGCCTATCTGGCAGGTAAGCTTCCAGTTCTGCTCATGCAAAACTCGGGTCTGGGTTACTGTCTCAACGCTTTTACGTCTCTCAATCTTATCTATAAGATTCCTGTGCTTGTGGTCATGAGCTGGCGGGGTGAAGACGGAAAGGACGCTCCCGAACATATCATCATGGGGGAGATCAACCAACAACTGCTACAAACTGCCGGTATGGAATATTCGGTTATATCAGCAGATAATTACGAAGAGTCCCTCGATAAGGCGCTCCAGAAAATTAAAGAAGGTCTGCCATATACCTTGCTGGTCGGGAAAGGATTTTTTGATGAAGGGCACTGAAGCGTTTGAAGAAATTATTCCGCTTCTGACGGATGAACCTGTTATTCACGCTAACGGATTCATCTGCCGTGAATCGTTTAATCTCAAGGACCGGGAGGGGAATTTTTATATGATCGGGTCTATGGGGCTTGCATCCTCAATCGGACTGGGAGTCGCCGTCAGTCGTCCTGATCAGAAAACTATTATTATAGATGGGGATGGGAACGTTCTTATGTCAATGGGAACTTTGGCTATGATTGCCGCCGCCGCACCCCGGAATCTTTTGCATATTGTTATAGATAACGAGGTCTACGAATCTACAGGTAGACAAGGGACCCTATCCAGCTCCGTGGCCTTGGATGACGTTGCAAAAAGCGTCGGATATACTCACACAAAAAGGGTCACGGAAAAAGAACAGATCAAATCCGCTTATCAGGAATTGATAGGTAAAGAAGGGCCGTCACTTTTGCTAATCAAGGTCGAGCCATCATTCGACAAAGCAACCGGACGGGTGCACCACACACCAGAAGAAATCACATCACGCTTCATGAAAGCCCTGGGCTAAAATTTTCAGGCAAGCTACATTCCTGCACTCTGGCGTGGAAGAATCTTTAAGGGGGTATAAAAACACAGAGCGCTCCTGAGTCCATCCTGCCTCGGCGGGTGCTTCGTGACAGAGTCGATCCACTCGCGCTCAATTTGGCGGGAAATTTTCTGCCCTGCTTATTTAATCAGATTTTCAAATTGACATTGAAACCGGTTTCCTGATCGAATTCCTGAACAGGGTTGCCATCCTGGTCCATCTCATCGGTCGGCATGGGAGGTATGACCAGACTTCTCTGCCCACTAGGTACAACCAGAACCTGGGAACCAAGGGATCGTCTTTTTGAAATTTCGTTTCTCAGGGTCTCATCGATAGCGCCGTCAGCTGCAAAACAACTGGCGGCCGTGTAATTTCCTAAACTGGAAACATCCATCACGACCTCCTGCTAGATATTGGTATCTATATGCTCGTCGGTCCCGGAATCTGTTAAGTTAGCTACATTTTCCTGAATGGCCTGTTTGAGGCGGACTTCTTCTGCTTCCGGGACTTGGCGAACGACTTCCTGAGTGCGGCCATCGATGACTTTGACAATCACTTTATTGTCACCTGTCACATCGACTTTTCGCAGTTCAGAACCAGCTCCATTGCCCCCACTGCTCTCTACCTGTTGACTGACGGCGGCTTGTCCACGTTGGGACAATGAAACCGTATCGGTCTGGGCTCCGCTTTGTGAGCCGCCAGAGGGCACTTTGCTTTCTGCCGAAGAAATCTCGTGCGATACCTGATTAGGAGTTTTCTGTACAGGGCCTAACGCCTGGGNACCCATGATATTAGTTCTTTTAAGACTTTATAAAATGACCAAACAGCGCACCCAANCCAACNAATTGAAATAAANTGAGTTATAAAAATATCGCTGTTTATTGGGCGGCAAGTAACACTTCCCNCATAATCTCTAACGGCTGACTTCAGTAAAANTTTAGCTTTAATTTTTAATATTTTATGGAAAGGGCAGTTTTTTTCCTATTGGCTATAGTTTTTGCAGAATTTTCTATATTTTTGAGTGCCTCTAACATATCCTTAGAGGTTTCCATTATTCATAAATTATTGAAATGTATTTGGCTTGGAGGTATCATGCCCATTCCCGTTTTTCCCATACCATATTCCCTGATGGTGTTTTGTAAGTTATGAAAGAATTTGCGAAAATCCTTAAATATGCCCGTCCATATACCAAGAGCATCGTATTTGCCTTCGTATGTCTTTTGCTGACATCAATGGTAAGCCTGGTATTACCTCTGATTGTCCGCAACATGATCAACGCGGTAGTTGTCCTGAAAAATTCAGATCTGTTAAACGACCTGACCCGTGATCTGGTAATCATCATTTTGTTTCAGGCTGTTTTTGCGGTCACCCACAATTATATTCTGGGCTTTGTCGGGCATCGTGTCACCACCGATTTCAGAATTGAGTTGTTTTCTCATATTCAGTCTCTTTCTCTGCGATTTTTTCAAGGCAGGCGGGTAGGTGAAATTTTATCGCGAATGAGTAGTGACATCACCGTTATTCAAAACGCCCTGGTATCTATACCGGTCGCCGTTTTGCGGCAATCGATCACCTTAGTGGGGGCGATGGCCATTATCTTTTACCTGAACTGGAAACTGACAGGCCTGATCCTGTTTGTACTAACTCCATTGATGTTGTTTGCACGAATTTTTGGAAAGCGTCTGCGCAACCTTTCAGAAAATGTACAGGATAAAATTGCGCAGGCACAGGTGGTTCTAGAAGAGGTTGCTTCTTCCATAAAGATCGTCAAATCCTATACCCGGGAGCCGTACGAAAAAAAACGTTTTGAAAATGAAATTGAAGATGCATTTGAAAAAGCTATAGGGAAGATACGAATTTCGGCTTTCTTTGGTCCGTTTGTCCTGGGGCTCACCTTTCTTGTTTCGACGATATTGATCTGGTATGGAGGCCAACAGGTCATGCAGGGAGCAACGACACCTGGAGAACTGGCGGCTTTTTTCCTATACGCGCTGATCATGGCAGGGCCGATAGGAACCTTTGTAAGAATCTATACGCAACTTCAAGAAGCATTGGGTGCCATTCGAAGAGTTTATGAAATCCTGGATACCCGACCCATCATTAACAATCCGGAAAACCCCGTTAAACCTACATCCCTTAAAGGTCATATCCACTTTGATAAAGTGGTGTTTGGTTATGAAGAGGACAACCCAGTATTAAATGAGGTGAGTTTTGAAGTTCGCCCAGGTGAGACGGTTGCGCTGGTCGGGCCCAGTGGCGCAGGGAAGTCTACCACCGTTCAATTGTTACTCCGGTTTTTTGATCCGCAGTCTGGAGCCGTTCAATTGGATGGACACAACTTGAAGTCACTTGATCTGGAAAATTACTTGAGTCAAATCGCTCTGGTGCCTCAGGAAACGCTTCTGTTTGGTGGAACAATCCGTGAAAACATTATGTACGGTAAACTTGATGCCACCGAAGCGGAAGTTGTGGAAGCTTCAAAGTCGGCTCACGCTCACCAGTTTATTATGGAGCACCCCAACGGTTACGACACTCTGGTTGGTGAGAAGGGGGTCAAGCTTTCTGGAGGCGAGCGCCAGAGAATAGCCATTGCCAGAGCCTTGCTTAAAGATTCCAAAATTCTAGTGCTTGACGAGGCAACCTCGGCGTTGGACAACCAATCGGAAATGTTGATCCAGGAGGCTCTCGAAAGACTGATGGTGGGACGCACCACTTTCATCATAGCTCATCGTCTGAGCACCGTTCATAATGCAGATAAAATCATCGTCCTTGACAAAGGAACGGTAGTCGAATCGGGCAACCACAAAGAGTTAATGGCGAACGAAAGTTTATACCATCATCTTTACACCATGAAACTCATCGAAGATCAATTCCCCAGCGAAACACCTGCCAAAAGAAAAAACTCTTCCCTAAAATATTTATGAAATGTTGAACGATTTAAGTCAGGTGGACTACTTTTCGTAGGCGGGCAACTACACCTTTAAAACCTGTATGTTTTTGCAATTTCGACTTACACCCGTGCTGGGCACCAGTGCAAAACGCTCTTTTTAAAAAAGAGGAATATCGGAGGGAAAGTTTTAAAAGCCAGGATCAGCTCCGGTCAAAAAACCTATCAGGTGAGCTTTTTTATCATTATCACCTTGATAATAAATTCGAGCCAGTTTTTCCATTAGCTCTCTGAGCTGTTTGTCATCACCATATGCAGACACTGCATAAAAAGGAAAATAGAGCGACCTCGAACTTGAAGAATCCGCTCAACAGGATAGCCCCGGCCAAATAGAAATCACGTTGTGGTTGGCTCCTCTCTACACACCGAATCAGGCAGTATAAATTGAGGACACAAAAGAAAGTGAAAAACCGGTTGTAATACATTGCCGGTGCAGAAAGCATGAACGCTGCCGCAAGAAACGCAAAGCCTTGCGGCATCATGCGCCGTGAAATCGCGTAAACCATGAATATCATGGCCGGGGTAATCAGAATTACTCCAATACGGAGACGCTGAATATTGACACCAAATAATTTTTAAAAAAGAACGCCATAGACATAACGCCCCGGAAGGTATCCGCTGGGATTAAAATCCACCATCGCCTTCTCACCACTTAAAGTACGCAGAGTTCCATTGGCATACCCGCCTTCATCCCACACATTGAGTCCGTATTCAGAAAATAAATACAGATAGGCGGCGAGTGCCAGATAGAGTAGAACCAGCTATAGTGGCTTTAGTGAAGAATAATTCGACGCGGAAACGGCGGCAGTTTTTTCTGTTTCTGTGGGGGAGTTTTCCATTATGGAAGATAGGAATTCATTTCCCCAATGAGCTCAAGGTGGGCGTGGGCAAGTTCGGCAAGATTTTTCTCACCGCGAGGACTGATAGCCATTCGCTTTTTAACATCTGTAACTCTTCGAACAGAACGCTCGATGGATTCCTTATCGATATGTCCTTCTTCAACATCGCGGATCATCTGATCCTGTAGGGAGAGAATTTTATTGCGGTCATGGCAGATAAGATAAAGGTCAACCTCGGCGGCTGTTCCAAGTCTGGGAATAGAATCAAACGGAATATGTTTTTCTATCGCTTTCATTTCCAAGTCATCCGTCATAACAAGTCCGCTAAAACCTAATTTATCCCGCAGAATATTTTTCATAATACGCGGCGAAAAAGTAGCAGGAAGTTTACTGTCCCACGCAGAATAGATCACATGAGCTGTCATAATCACTTCCAACCCGTGCTTGACAGCTTCGGAAAAAGGTTCCAACTCAATCTTTTCCAGCGAATCTATATCACGGTCTACATAGGGTAACTCCAGATGAGAGTCCCTGTCAGTGTCACCGTGCCCGGGAAAATGTTTGCCGACAGGCAGCACACCCACTTCACAAATTCCATCAATGACAGCTTTTCCAAGCCGGGCGGCCCACTCGGGATTTTCGCTCAAAGCCCGTGTGCCAATAATAGGATTAGCCGGATTAGTATTCACATCTAGAACCGGCGCGTATACCATATTGATTCCTACCGCTTGCATTTCCCGGCCGAGTGCCAGCCCAAACCTTCGCGCGAGTGGCTCAGAACGAGCCTTACCCAGACAACCGGGTTGTGGAAACGCGCTGAAAGGAGCTTTCAACCGCGACACTCGCCCTCCTTCCTGATCCACAGAAATGAACAAGGGAACTTTTGCCGGACACAACATGGCCAGAGACTGAAGCTCACTTACCAGCCTTGTCAATTGTTCCGGATTTACAAAGTTGCGTTCGAACAAGATAAGTCCACCAACACGGCGGTCTACAATCAACTTCTCCAATTCCAAGTTGAGGTGAGTCCCCTCAAACCCGGCGACGAGCATTTGACCAGTTAAGTCTTTTAAAGAAAGGTTTGGGTTCAAGGTTTTAAGATTCCGCCCACTCGCCGTGGGGGCAACAGGTGGATTGGTAAGGAACATTGCCCTTCCTTAAGGCCCTATGTTAACATAACTTTTAAAGCTTAAAACATTTTCTATCACCGAAACAAACTAATGTCTCATAGAGTTGTTGTCACCGGCTTGGGGGCAGTGAGCCCAAACGGAATAGGTAAAAATAATTTCTGGGAAAATACCTGCAAAGGTGTCAGCGGAATTAGGCGTATTTCCAGTTTTGACGCTTCCAATCTTTCCTGCCAGATCGCAGGTGAAGTTCAGGGTCTTAACCCGGCGGAATATTATTCTGAAACCGACCTCAAAAAACTTCCCCGTGCTGTTCCGCTTGCAATCGCCGCTTCAAAAGAAGCGCTGGATGACGCCGCTATAGATCTGGAGCAGTTCGATGAAGAAGATTTTGAAAGCATGGGAGTCATAGTGGGTACCGGTGGAGCCGGATTTGATTTTTCAGAAAGGCAATTTGAAATATATTTTTCGGGCAAGAAAAATAAAATCAGTCCCTATGCAATTTCCAATTCACTAGTAGGGATGCTTTCCAGCGAAATTTCAATGTATTTCGGCCTTCAGGGCCGCAGTCATGTCATATCCAACGGTTGCACCAGCTCTACCGACGCAATTGGATATGCCTTCAATACTATTCGGTCCGGACAGCAAGATTGGGTTTTGACAGGCGGCGTTGAGGCTTGCGTTACCCCAGCCATGATGTGCGGTTTCGAACGAATGCGAGTTAACCCAACTAACTTTAATGACGAACCCAGTCGGGGATCCCGCCCGTTCAATAGTGACCGGGAAGGTTTCGTTCTGTCAGAAGGCAGTTGGATGATGATCCTCGAAGAACTTGAACATGCCAAACGGCGCGACGCGCAAATCTATGGCGAGATTCTCGGATACGGCTCAACCTGCGATGCGTACCATAGAGTAACCATCATGCCCGATGGCAAACAATCGACCCGGGCTATTTGCATGGCTCTTAAAGATGCGAGAATAAACAAGGAACGGGTGGGTTATATAAATTTTCACGGAACCTCAACGATCGTTAATGATAAAGTGGAAACGCTGGCTGTGAAAAATGCCTTTACCAGTCTTGCCGCCAAAATCCCCGTCAGCTCCACCAAGTCGATGGTTGGGCATCCACAGGGCGCTTCCGGTGGACTCGGTGTGTCCGTTTCCCTGCTTTCACTACACAATAATTTTTTAACGCCAACGATCAATCAGGAAAAGCCAGACCCTGAATGCGACTTGGACTATGTTTCAAATGAAGGACGAGAGAATAAACTGGATATTGCCATAAGCAACTGCATATCCTTTGGCAGTAAAAACTCAGCACTTGTTCTTGGAAAATTTTCAGGATGAAAAAAACCTTTCCAGTAATCGACCCAATAATGCACGCCGTCGCTTAATAGAAGAATCTACAATCAGATTAAATCTATTACGATCGGTAGTTTTTGGGGCAATAATTTTTCTAAGCGCGTGTTCCGGCAAGCTCGTGGGAGTGAATGTCACCGTTGTCGATCAAAAAACAGCTCTAGAAAACCAGATATTAGGTAGCTACGAAGAACTGGGAAACGAAATGCTGGTGGTGGCATCTGTCCGGTTGGTTGATGAAGAAGGGAAGCTCAAAACGATCGCGGAAATTCTAAAATCCAAAAAGACCGCGATCCGTGCCATGCAAAGGCAGGAATTTAATAAAGACGATATCCAGAAATTCAAACAAACAGGTTGTGCCGGGGAAGGTAACGAAGGCCTTCTGGTCTTCTTCGAAAATGAAGAAACTCAAAAAACCCCAAATACAGTGAATTTGTTCAAACCCTCATTGAAGAAGAAAATGAAAACCGTCTCGTCATACTAAACCACATTGTTGCTACAAACGAAAGTTTTTCAGAAGGCGACCTGCCAAAAGTTCAGAAAATCTATGCCGGACTCAACCGCGATAAAGCCAAATCCAACGAAAAAGTACAACAGGAAGATGGCATCTGGACAACCGCCAAGTAATCGGTTTGCCAAATCAGCGATAAGGCATTTTATTGCCTTGAAGCTGTTTCACGATATCCAATTCAAACTGGTTTTCCACCCGCACGAACTCTTCGAACTCTCTCGGACTCTTAAACTCAAAAGAACGAGGCTCTTTCTGCCCGCAAACCTCCTCGTCCTGCTCAACGATCAACACATTTTTTTCTATTGACTGGATGGAAAATTTTTTACGCGTCTTAAACTTTTCAAAGATTTCCTTGTAAACAGGCTCAAGATTGAGTGCCATAATTAAACTCCTGCATTATTTTTTTTCAAATGATGTGGTTCTGGTTTTTCCTTTTGGAGGGAACCAGAAAACCGCACCGGATTTAATAATATATTGATTATTTATAATAGCGTCACATAAAATCTAAATCAATCGCATTACTACGAAAAACATGAAATAGGTTTTATTTTCCACGCAAAAAAAACTACCAACCCAAAATAATCTATGCTAACCTCCCTCTAGTATCCGTGGTTTGTAGAAAAGATACTCACAAACAATATCCGAGTAAATCAACACACTCCTCCGGCATTACCAACCAGCCAAAATTCCGCCGGAGTGAAACAACCATCCACCAGCTGTCCGGTCTCAATCGTTAAAGTTTGAGAACGTCTTCCAGGTAAAATCATGTCTCCTAAGCTGACTCTTCAGAAACTGGCTGAAAACCTCATCCGGGAATCCAGCGCCTCATTCACGGCCGAGGATTTTGAGAAAAGGATTCAGGAAAAATGGCAACGTGAAATATCCACCTCTACATTAAAACAGCTAAAGAAGAAGCTTTCCTATCACCATCACCTCATCGGGACGGATTCAAATGAATTTTTGCCCGTGCAAGTGATACTGCAAAAAATTGGAAACCTTCCCTTATCTATTCGCCTGGGTAAGTTCGAAATCGAAAATAAGGTGTTCTTTCCTGGGCACAGACTCATTCCTTTCGTTTCGAACGGTAAATCAGAGCCAGACCTCACCTTCCTTGATCCGGAAGGAAAGGAGATTTCAAAAGAAAAGCAACCATTTCCTATTGAAGATATCATTCGTTACTACCAGTACTCGGGCCCCATTCATTTTCCTGACGAGATTAAAGTGAATGATTGGGTCCCCGGCAAAAGCGCTCTCATCGTAACCGCCTGGGATCTATCCCAAATCATCCGGCAACACAAACTCAAAGAAGGCGATGTTTTATTAATCAATCTCGTAGATTATGAAAAAGGGATTTTCAGCATTCAACCTTGCCATAAAAATGATTTACACCTCGCACGATTAAAAATGAGGTCACTGTTTACATCCATGGAAGCCACATTGAGCAGACTTTGCGACAACGATTCATTTTGTTCGGCCGGACTCGAAAAGCAACTCCTCTATACCCTTTATCATACGGATGAAACATTACTTCGAGTGCCAGCATTTTCTTTAACCGATTTTCTGGAGTCACTGACCGAACTCGAAGTGGCGACTTGCGAGGAAGGAGGAGGAAAACTGGTTCCAGTCTGGAAAAATCACCCCAGTCAATTTATTTGCGAAGAAAAACCAAGAGTTCCAAGAGGAGAAACAGGTTCTCTCGATAAAATATTCCGTGACCTTAGCCAGGCATTCAACAGAGATGAATTTGTTGCCATCCTTTATACCGTTATGGGATCAGATGCATATAAACTCGAACTGGTGTTCAACACACTATTTGGCGGCGAAGGAAAACTGTTCCGCAATCAAAAACAGCACGAGGTGTTTTATAGCCATCTCAGAAGGCTGTTGAAAAAGATTTGCACGGAGCTGAAAAACCCTGAACCAAAAGTAATCGCTACCCTGCGGGATCAAACGGTTGGCATCAAGCTCAGCCTGATAGGAGTTCTAAGATTTCTAGAAGAGAATGAGGTCGGACTGAAAGATTTACCGCCTGACCTTCTGGAAAAAATCCATGACCTGGATCATTTTTGCAGGGAAACCCTGACCCGTCTGGCAGACCGGTCTCAAATTCCTGACCTGAAATTCATTCATGATGCAAGACTTGCTATTAAAATCATCCTTCCTCACGCGGCGTCTTTAGAAGAAGAGATTTACTACCAACTTGGATTTTATTAAACGAATCGGTGGGGAGTTTACTGCCAGTCATTTCACCCGGTGGCTGTCGGTGCTTCCCCTAGGGTTAACCGCTTTCCATTCCTGTTTACCGAAATAGCTCTGCCTCTGAGCGCGTGGCCTGAGACTTCCTCCACCACAACCTTCACCGTATCACCCGGACAAATCTGTTTCCTGTCGCCAGTGAAATTAACGGACCAGTATTGAGGATTGCGGCCTCTGAAATCTATGCCGGGCCGAGAGCTTCCCCCTTCTACTAAAACATCCACCTCTTGCCTCACAAACTTCTGCCCCAGTTCCCGGCTCATCCTGTTTTGCAATTCGATGGTTCTTTGCAAACGTTTAGACTTCACAGATTGAGGAACCGAATCGAGGAAATCCTGAGCTGGTGTCCCGGGACGCGGACTGTAACTGAACATATAACTGCTACTGAATTGGACTCTTTCCATTAAAGCAAGCGTGTCTTCAAATTCTGAATGCGACTCACTCGGATAACCCACAATAATGTCTGTGGACAAAGCGACATCAGGCACTGCCGATTTTAGTTCATCGATCAAGGAAATATATTCTTCCACCGTATGCGTTCTGCGCATTTCCTCAAGGATCCGGTTGTTGCCACTTTGTACGGGAAGGTGCAAGTGGTTTACCAGATTATCAATATTCTTGTATGCCGCAATACACTCGCGAGTAAAATCTTTCGGATGGCTCGTGGTGAACCGCAGACGCTCCACCCCGGGGATCGCGGCGACTCGGTACAGCAACTCGTGAAAAGGAACCACCTGTCGCATGCCACGTTTGCCATAAGCATTGACATTTTGTCCCAATAGAATAATCTCACGCGCTCCCCTGGATACCAGAAGCCGGACTTCCTGCTCGATCTCCTCAGCTTTCCGGCTCTTTTCCCGTCCACGCGTAGCTGGCACCACGCAGAAGGTGCAAAACTTATCACATCCTTTGATTATATTAACGAAAGCGCTGGGGCCCGGATGGAGTGGGGTTTCACCCGAAAGCTCGGGGATGCTGTAGTTCTTTTCCTTGTCGAACTGGGTCCTTATCACCGGCCCATTCTTTTCTTTAACCTCGTCCACAACTTGGGCAATATGTTCTATTCCGTCAGGTCCCAAAACAAGATCAACAAATGGGATTTTTTCCAACAGCCGCTCCCCCTCCTGTTGAGCCAGACAGCCCGTGAACCCAAGGATGAGACCCGGATTAGCGACTTTAAGTGGTTTCAAACTTCCAGCCAGAGAATAAATTTTCTGTTCCGCTTTTTCACGGATAGAACATGTATTGATGAGGATCAGATCCGCGTCACGCATCTCCCCCGTACGAATGTAACCCGAGTGGAATAACAACAACTCCATGCGATCCGTATCCGCCACATTCATCTGGCAACCAAATGTATCCAAATAAACCTGTTTCATAAGAAGAGACTCTAAGCTAAAACACATTTCTGTTCAACCGGGAATTGTTTCGCCAAGCCTAGATCAGTTCCGATAGTTTATACCGCCAAAGGGGTAGCCAAGACACCCTCAAGGTGTCCCTTGGGTTGTCAGTTGTCGAGGCTATGGCTGGCGGTCTTCCGGTTATTGCGGTTGGCGCGGGCGCGATTCCGGAAAATGTGGAAGATGGGATTACGGGAACTCTGGTACCCCGCGAAAATCCTGACGCGTTGGCTGATGCAATTATCAAAGCTATTAAGGATCCTGAACGTTCGGAGACATTGGCATGCAAGGCACGGGATGTAGTAGTACGGCAAAAATTTTCCTGGGACCGGGCGGCTAATCAAATGACCAAACTGTATCAGGCACTTCGGAATCAGTGAGAAGACCTTCAGGAGTCAATCTGGAGGGGTGAAGTGATTTTTCTTAGAATGATTTCCAGCCGTTGGCTGTCGTAAAGGAGCAGAGCCAGATCGGTCAATCCATCATCGTTGAAATCTTCCCCAATCATCGCTCGCGGGCTGGCACCTACAGGATAATTGAAGTGAGGAAATATAAATGTTCCATCTCCCCGCCCCTGCAGGATTGAAACGGATGCATCTCTCCGGTTGGCTATTGCGAGATCGGGAATACGGTCGCCGGTAAAATCACCGGGAACGATATATTGAGGCCCCTTCTCGGCGGCGGCGTCCTCAAGGGAAGTAAAACCCTGACCAGTATTGAGAAACAATTTAATTACATCGTTCATAGTGCTGGATGTGAGCAGATCATTTCTCCCATCATTGTTGATATCATACTGGGTAATGAAGGATGACTGCTTTCCTCCCTTAACCTTAACCGGGTTTTTCAAGGTTCCATCGCCATTGCCATAAAATACACGAATGAAATTGACTCGCACGGCGTTGAATGCGACTGCTATGTCCAGATTTTTATCGTTGTTGAAATCGCCGACTGTCATATAAGCGGGTGTACCCGAGGCTTTGTAGATTTCTCCTGTCTTGAAACTGCCATCACCCACTCCGAGTAGAATGACCAATTTGTCGAATCGAAGTGTAACAGCCAGATCCAGTTTTTCATCGTTGTTGAAATCTCCAGCGACAACAGCAATGGGAAGACGCCCTACTTTTACGCTAGCTTTTTGTCTGAAGACTCCGTCCTTTTGTCCAAGAACGATGGATATTTCCCCATCGCCATAATTGCTGATAGCTATGTCTGGAATTCCATCGCCATCAAAATCACCCACTTCCAACGCAACCGGTTCGCGCCCGGTGTTCATAGTAAAGGGTTGCTTAAAGGTACCGTCGCCTATGGCTTCGAAATAGCTCAAGGTGTCACTGCCGGAATTACATACGAGAATATCGGGAAAACCGTCGTGATTCATATCCCTGGCTTTTAGCTCGGCAGGTTTTTTCCCCACTGAATAGTTTGTTGGCAGGGAAAATATATCGGGGCCGGGTTCGCTCTGGCCACATGCAGTCAGGAAAAGAACCATCATGAATCCCAAAAATATCCTGGGCGAAAAGGCTGTTTTGATTTTTTGTGAAAGTATGCGGACAATAGAAGATCGAGGCATTATATGGTTATAGCGCATGCCTTTCATGATGTAAAGTGAAGCGATCTGATTTATGAGGCTTGACACTTGTGGGACGAATGTTAAAATTTTTCAAACACTTGCAGGTGACCAACCTCCCTGACGAATGACTTCCAAAAAACATATAATCCGATTACTTTTTCTCTTTCTCCTCCTTTTAATATTTTCAGGATGCCAGATTTTGCGAAACCTGGAGATTTTACCATCCGATCAGCAAGGGGTTTACCATACGATTCAAGAAGGGCAGACGCTCTACTCTGTTGCACAGGCTTACGACATCAATGTAGACCAACTAAAACGCATCAACGGAATTTATGTTCCATCCAAACTTCAAGTAGGAACACGGTTATGGATTCCGGGCGCACGGCGGGTGCTGGAGGTAAATTCCAAAAAAAATAAACAGGTCGCAGGAAAAAAGAAGGGGCAAGTTAAAAAAGGTTCAAAAACAAAAAGTGCACGAGGCAAGACTGTCAAAGCGGTAAAAGGATTTTTTATCTGGCCGGTGAAAGGACAGCTTACTTCCAAATTCGGCAATCGAAAAGGACGTCATCACGACGGGATAGATGTTGGCGCACGCAAGGGTACCCCCATCGTTGCCGCCGCCGCAGGCAAGGTCATGTTCAGCGGATGGGGACCGACAGGGTACGGACTCATGGTCATCATCAAGCACAAAAATAACTTGACGACAATTTATGCACACAGTTCACACATTCATGTACAGAAAAACCAAACGGTCAAACAGGGTCAGAGAATCGCGTCCGTTGGCAATACAGGGCGCTCGACAGGACCACACCTTCACTTTGAAGTAAGGAATGACACGCATCCGCAGAATCCATTAAACTATTTGCCAAAACAATAAAAAGGAGTAACCATGGAAGCATTGAAATCAATTATCCGCGATGTCCCCGACTTTCCAAAGGAAGGCATCATCTTCAAAGACATCACCCCGATGTTGTCCGATCCGCGTTCTTTCCAGACAGTGATCGATACCTTGAAGGAAAGATACAAAGATAAAAAAGTCGACCGGGTAGTAGGGGTGGAAGCGCGCGGATTTATCTTTGCTTCCGCATTAGCTTATGCACTGGGAGCAGGAACAGTACTGGTGCGCAAACCGGGCAAACTCCCCTATAAGACCTATCAGAAAACTTATAGCCTAGAGTATGGTGAAGATGCGGTGGAAATTCATCAGGACGCGTTTGAAAATGGACAACGTGTCGTCATCATAGACGATGTGCTTGCGACTGGCGGAACTCTGGCAGCTTGTGCCGATCTGGTGCAGAACAACTTTCAGGTTGACCTGATAGAGGTCGCTTTTCTCATCGAGCTCGACTTCCTAAACGGACGCGGGAAACTGGGAGACCTGCCCATCTATTCAATGATGCATTTTTAAATGCTGGTAAGGGGATGTGTTTTGTTTTTGTAGTTGCCCGATTTATCGGGCGCCTTTAAAACCGCNCGATAAATCGGGCAACTACGAAAAACGAAAGCGGGGTGAGGAAGGTTTTTATGCGTCATCCNGAGCTTGTCGAAGGATCTAATTTCCTGATATAAACTTCCTTCGATAAGGCATCCACCAGTTGCCGGGTATCCTCCAGATAGTCGGGGGAGATGATGAGTTCAATGATGCTTCGGGCAGGATCAACCGTGCGCACTATGGCGAGATTATCGTATCCTTCAAACACGCTTACGATGTAAGCGATTTCCTTTTTGTCGACTTCCAATAACCACTGGATGGAATCTGTATGAACCATCGTCAGACTTTCGTGGGCCGTTGAAGCATTAACATAACAATGGATACTGCGGCCGGAGTGATGCCCGAAATGCGCGAAGCCTGACCCAAGGTCGTCGGGCGAATTTCTTCCAGTTTCTGCACCACTTCACAGGATAGACCAGATATGTCTTCGTATTGGAAGTCTGCGGGTATCTTAATATTTTCCAATTTGCTTTGTTTGGCGACAACTTGATTCTGTCGCTGGATGAATCCTTCATACTTGATCTGAATTTCTACCTGCTCACCGACGAGCAGTGAAACAGAAGCTCCATTGAACGTTTCAATGAGTTGGCCGTAGGTGATTTCCGGACGCTTTAATAATCCAGCTAGGGTCGTCGGACCTTTCAAGCCCACTCCCAGTTTGGAAACAAGGTCTTTTCCTTCCCGATTGGGGACGACTTTGGTTGTGTTGAGCCGTTCAATTTCTTGTTTCACCGCGCCCTGTTTCGCAAGGCAGAGGTCATAAGTTTCGTCTGAAACCAAACCAAGTTCATTTCCTTTTCCCATGAGTCGCGTATCGGCGTTGTCTTGTCTGAGTAACAGGCGGTTTTCGGCGCGCGATGTGAACATGCGATAGGGTTCCTGTGTTCCCTTGGTCACCAAGTCATCGATCATCACACCAATGTAACTTTCCATCCGGCTCAACGTAAACGGTTCGCGGTCAAGTGAGCGTAACGCCGCGTTGATTCCTGCTATAAGTCCCTGCCCCGCCGCTTCCTCATAGCCAGAGGTTCCATTGATCTGCCCCGCGTGGAAGAGTCCGTTCACCTGCTTCGTTTCCAGCGTTGGCAAAAGCTGTGTCGGCGGCACAAAATCGTATTCCACCGCGTAACCCGGAGCGACCAGCTCGGCATTTTCCAAGCCGGGAATGGTTCGTACCAGTTTCCATTGCACCTCTTCGGCCAGACTGGTTGAGATACCGTTGGGGTAAATCCAATCCGTATCGAGTCCTTCCGGTTCGAGAAAAATGTGATGCGACACCCGGTCGGGAAACTTGACCACCTTGTCCTCGATAGACGGACAGTAACGTGGCCCAACGCCTTCGATGATTCCGCTATACAACGGCGACAGGTGCATATTATTGCGGATGACCTCAGCCGTGCGTTCGTTAGTGTAGGTGATGTGGCAAGGCACCTGCGGTCGGTCCAGTTTACCGGTAGAAAAAGAAAACGGTTGCGGATTAGGGTCGCCATCCTGCACTTCGCATTGGGAGAAATCGATAGAACCGCGAAGCAGACGCGGCGGAGTCCCCGTTTTTAATCGGCCCAACTCGAACCCCTGATTGAGAAACGACTGCGAAAGTTTTGTCGATGGTTCTTCACCCACGCGACCGGCGGGAGAACTGTTCATCCCCACATGGATGCGTCCGTTCAAAAAAGTTCCCGTGGTGATAACGATGGATCGAGCATGAAGATCGAGTCCGTTACGAGTGCGTACTCCCTTGACCGTACTATTATCAAATAACAGTTCATCCGCTTCATCGCAAACCAGATCCAAGTTTGTTTGCGCTTCCAGCATGCGGCGCATTTCATTTTTGTAGAGATGCTTGTCCGCCTGAGCGCGAAAACCCTGGACGGCCGGACCTTTGGAAGAGTTGAGAACGCGGAACTGGATTCCTGTTTTGTCGATGCAACGTGCCATCTCGCCGCCGAGCGCATCGATTTCGCGCACGATGTGTCCTTTGCCGATTCCGCCGATAGCCGGATTGCAAGGCATCAACGCGACCTTCTCAAGGTCGAGCGTGATAAGCGCGGTAGACACACCCATCCGCGAAGAAGCAAGCGCCGCCTCGCATCCCGCGTGTCCACCACCAATAATGATTACACCATAAGATTTCATTCAAAAACTCTCAGCCACGGATAAAAAAGAATTGGGATGAAAACCCGTGTCGTCCTTCGTCAAAGACCCCATCTGGGGAGCTATGTCGAAGGATGCCCCTTTTTGCTCACCCTTTTCAAGGGGGGCGAAGTGCTGTGGCTATGCCACAGTGCTGGGGGGATTTAAGCCCTTCATTCTACACCAAAGCACAAAGCAGGCAAAATGCAATCCCAATATCCGCATAAAGAAAAATTAGGGTATAGTAAAGCTCTCCCTTCACCGAAGGCCGTAGGTGCCTATAGGTAGGGCTGGGGGGATTTCACCCTTTTCCGGTCTCCAGCCTCCGGTTTTCCGTCTTCTTCCTGCTTCCTTTGTGCGTGGTTTTGTGGTAGAGTCCCAAGATTCGAAAATTTATTAAATCCTCCCTGTCTGAAATCATTTATTTCTATCCCTTTGAACGACTATTTAAGGCATGAATAATAAGGTGAACCCGGAACAGCGTATTGTTATCACGGGTATTGGGCTGACTTCCCCAAACGGCAATAATCTCAAGGAATTTCGCGAGAGTCTGCTGACGGGTAAGTCGGGAGTGCAAAAATTTGAGACTCGCTTTATGGGCGAGGTGCTGGCGGGTGTCTGTGATTTCGATGCTTTGAAGTATCAGAAAAAAAAAGAACTGCGCCGGGGTACCCGGGCCGGATCGGTCGCGATCTACTGTTGCCACGAAGCTTTTGGCGATGCGGAGATCGATCTGGAAGCTATCGACCGCTCACGAGTAGGCGTTTACCTGGGCGTGACCGAGCACGGGAATGTCGAGACGGAAAACGAAGTTCACAATATCAGCAAGTACGATTACGACACAAAATACTGGTCGCACCATCACAACCCACGGACGGTAGCGAACAATCCGGCAGGTGAAGTCACGCTCAATATGAAGATCACCGGCCCGCATTACACCATCGGCGCGGCTTGCGCGGCAGGCAATATGGGGGTTATCCAAGGGGTGCAGATGTTGCGCCTGGGCGAGGTAGACCTGGCTCTAGCGGGTGGGGTATCCGAGAGCATACGTACTTTTGGTATTTTCGCCAGTTTCAAAAGCGAGGGTGCGCTGGCTGAGCACGAAGACCCGACCAAAGCGAGTCGTCCGTTTGACAAACAGCGTAACGGCATCGTCTGTTCAGAAGGAGGCTGTGTCTACACCCTGGAGCGTCTTACTGACGCTGAAAAACGCGGGGCTAAAATTTACGGAGAAATCGTCGGCTACGCGGCCAATTCAGATGCCTTTGATTTCATCCTTCCAGAACCGGGAAGGCAGGCTGAATGCATGCGTCTGGCGTTGAATCAAGCCGGACTTAAAGCAGGTGATATCAATATCTTAAATGCGCATGCCACGGCGACGCAGTTAGGCGATATCCAGGAGTGTAAAGCTCTGCGGGATGTTTTCGGCGGAGAGAAATCGGTTTGGATCAACAATACCAAGAGTTTCATCGGGCACACCATGGGCGCGGCGGGAACGCTGGAGCTTTCCGGTAATTTGCCCGCTTTCGAGGACGGGCTGGTCCATCCGACCCTCAACCTGGATGAACTGGATCCTGAGTGCCATCTGGATAATATCGTTTCCGGTGCACCAAAGCAGTTGGGTCGTGTAGACTACATAATGAACAATTCGTTTGGCATGTTCGGGATCAACTCGGTTATAATTGTGAAACGATATTAAAAATAATGTTGATATTTAATGTTGAATTCAATAGAATTCGTGGCTTAGGAGACCTTTGAATGACTAGAGACGAAGTAAGACAGGCAGTTGTGAGCATCCTCGCAGATATCGCTCCCGATGAGGACGTAAGTTCCATTAAAGATGATGTCACCCTGCGCGAGCAGATGGATCTGGATTCGATGGACTTCCTCGATATCGTGATGGAACTGCGCAAGCGGTTTAATGTCGAAGTTCCAGAGAGCGACTACCAGCAACTGGTGAGCATGGCCAGTTGTGTTCAGTACCTCCAGCCTCTATTGAAAGACCGCCAACTGGCGAGTTAAACTTTTCCCCTTCCCGCAACACTCTGACCCGTACCTACATTTATTTTAGTTATTTATTGAACGGTTATGTTTCTGTAATATGAGTGACCGTTTGGTTGGCGGACGATGCCAATCAATCCCAAACTATTAACAGCATAATACCGAATGAAATACGACGTTATCATTATAGGGTCCGGATTATCCGGGCTGGCGGCGGGTATACGGCTGGCCATGTTCGACAAGAAGGTTCTCATCGTTGAAAAACACACGGTGGTGGGCGGACTCAACTCCTTTTATATTCGCAAGCACCGCACTATAGATGTGGGATTGCACGCGATGACCAACTACGCTCCCAAGGGGGCGCGTAACACTCCGCTCGGTAAACTATTAAAACAACTTCGCTTTAGCCACGACGACTTCCGTCTCCACGAGCAGGAAATGTCTGAGATACGGTTTCCAGACAAGTGTTTGCGATTTACCAACGATTTCGATTTATTACAACAGGAAGTCCGCGAACAGTTTCCCGATGCGATGGATGGATTCATGAAGCTGGTCGCCAAGATAGAATCTTTTGACGAATTGTCGCTGACTACCAGCGAGTGGACTTCTGCCCGCGATATTCTGTCGGATTATATTTCCAATCCAGTTCTAATCGATATGCTGTTTTGTCCGCTCATGTATTACGGTAATGCTTCGGAGCGGGATATGGATTTCTATCAGTTCGTGATTATGTTCAAGAGCATTTTCATGGAAGGATTTGCCAAACCGGTCGGGGGAATGTATTACATCCTTAACCTCATGGTGGACAGGTACAAAAGCCTTGGCGGTGAATTGCGAATGGGCGTGGAAGTGCAGTCCATCAATTCTGCGAAGGGAGTGTTCGAGTCCCTGACCCTTGCAGGTGGCGAGCATTTGCAAGCAGACGCGGTGATTTCATCCATGGGCCGTATTGAAACTTTCAAGCGCTGTGAACCAGCACTGGTGAATGAGGCCGACGAGAGTTTGGCTGGGCAGGTTTCGTTTATGGAATCCCTGTTCGCGTTAGGCAGGGAGCCTAAAGACCTTGGATATGAACGGAGCATTGTGTTTTTCTGTACCGAGGACCGGTTTCGCTATGAGGTGCCGACAAACCTGATAGACATATCCAGCGGGGTATTGTGCTGTCCCAACAACTTCAAATACCCGGAACCTTTGTCAGAGGGAATGATCCGGCTGACGAACCTGGCCAGTTTCGGGTTATGGGATGCTCTGCCGCGCCGGGATTATATAGATGCCAAAAAAGAATGGCGGACACGGGCGCTGGAGAACCTGTTCACATTTTTTCCCGATTTTCGTGATTCTGTGGTATTTTTGGACTCGTTTACGCCCAAGACGATCCTTAAGTATACGGGCCACCTCAACGGGGCCGTTTACGGGTCGCCCGCGAAGGCGAAGGATGGCACCACCCCGGTCCGTAACTTGTTCATTTGTGGGACGGATCAGGGATTTTTGGGTATCGTGGGGGCAACCTTGAGCGGTATTTCAATGGCCAACCTGCATATCTTGCAAAAAAAAGTCGCACCAAGCGCATAAACCCCGTAAAGTTATAACTATGGAACGAAACTGGCTTAAAGGAGCAAAGTCTGCTTACGATGTGGTAGTTATCGGTAGCGGCCTTGCTGGAATGACCGCCGCAAACCTGCTGGCCAAACTTGGGCACTCGGTCCTTCTCGCGGAACACCATTACAACATGGGCGGACTGGCCACCTGGTTCAAGCGCAAGGGCGGACATATTCTGGATATATCTCTGCATGGTTTTCCCTCTGGAATGGTCAAAACCTTCCGCAAGTACTGGACCCAGGATATATCCGACTCAGTAGTTCGCCTCAAAGGTGTTCGCTTTGACAATCCGCAGTTTCAATTCACCACGACCTTCGACAAAACAGATTTTACAAATATTCTGCTTGAGCGTTTTGGGATCGTCAAGGAGGTCATCGACGAGTTTTTTGACTTTGCCCGCAATATGAATTTTTATGATGAATTGAAAATGACCACAGGGGAACTGTTCGAGAAATTTTTTCCCGGCAGGAAAGATGTCTGGCGTTTTCTCATGGAACCGATAACATACGCCAACGGCTCTACGCTGGACGACCCTGCATTGAGCTATGGCATCGTGTTTTCAAATTTCATGGATAAGGGCGTATTCACCTATCGGGGCGGAACGGATCAACTCATCAAAAAAATGAAAAAAGAATTATTGAAAAATGGCGTGGACATCCGTACTCATTGTCTGGTTGAAAAGATTCATGTGGAAGGAAACAACGTTAAGGGTGTGAAAATTAACGGACAGGATATCGCATGCCGATCAGTTCTTTCCAATTCAAACATTCTTAGTACCATTCACAAGCTTGTCGGCGATGAAAAGTTCAGTCCCGCATTCATCAAGGAAGTCAAAAAGGTGCGGCTCAATAATTCTAGTTGCCAGGTTTATATTGGAGTCAAGAAAGGCGAAAAGATTGACAACGTGGGAGACCTCCTGTTCACTTCCGTCGCCGACGAATACAACACCGAAAAAATTCTCGCCAAACAGGTCACCAGTCGGACATTCTCATTTTATTATCCCGAGATTCGACCGGGGCTAGACCGTTACTCGATTGTGTCATCTACCAATGCGCGGTATGAGGATTGGGCGAACCTGAGCGATGAGCAATATGAGATAGAAAAGGAAAACCTGATTCAAACCACTTTGGACGCACTGGAAAAATATGTGCCTGACATCCGGGAAAAAGCCGATTACTTCGAAGCTGCGACTCCGAAAACATTCAAACGGTATACCCTAGCCCCGGAAGGGACATCCTTCGGGACCAAGTTTGAAGGATTGAAAATAAGCCGGGATCTGCCAAAGCAAATTGGTGGACTTTTTCATACTGGATCGGTTGGCATTATTATGTCCGGTTGGCTTGGCGCGGCCAATTATGGGGTCATCGTCGCTAACGAAGTTGACAAGTTTATAGGCTCAATGAAAGACAAACCTGAGCAGATGGTAACCGCGTCTGTTTGATCTATTGTAATATCCCCACCTCGACACAGAACCGTAATGGAATTCGACTTTAAAGGACAGACCGCGGTTGTGACCGGAGGAACCCGCGGTATAGGACGAGGCATCACCGAAGCCTTCCTCAAAGCCGGCGCAAAAGTTATCGCCACCTATCAGTCCAACGATCAGGCGGCAAAAGAATTTGCCGAATCCAACAAAGAATATTCCGACTGTCTTGACCTGCGTTCTTTCGATGTCACACAGTATGATGCCGTCGAACATTTTTACCGCTATGTGGAGGAAACACATGGCGAGTTCCAGATTCTTGTTCACTGTTCAGGCATTCGTATCGACTCCATAGTCGGTATGATGCGCGAAGACGACTGGCGTAAAGTTATCGATACCAATCTTACCGGCACATTCAACATGTGCAAGCTTGCGGTGCAGAATTTGATGAGAAAAAGATACGGACGGATTATTGTCATCACGTCGCCCATAGGCAGAATCGGGTTTGCAGGACAATCTAATTACGCGGCATCCAAGGCAGGACAGGTGGCTTTCGTGCAATCACTTTCCAAAGAAGTCGCATCAAGAAAGATCACAGTCAACTGCGTGTCGCCAGGATTCATCGATACAGACTTCATTGGTGATGTGCCCGAAGAGCAGAAGAAAGCTTATCTCAATATGGTCCCCTTAAAGCGCTTTGGGTCGCCTGAGGATGTGGCACATCCGGTACTGTTTCTGGCCTCAGCCGAGGCCGCCTACATCACCGGCTCCACCCTGGAAGTTACCGGGGGATTGTAGGAGTATGCAGGATTTTCTGGATTACATACCGCATCGTGAACCGTTTCTTTTTGTTGACCGGGTTGTCGCAGTGACCGATGATAGCATACAAACTGAAAAACAGGTTAAGACTGACGAACCGTTTTTCGCGGGGCACTTCCCCGGTCGGCCCATCATGCCCGGTGTCCTCATTTGCGAAGCTGTTTTTCAATCCGGTGCGATCCTTATGGGAAAGCTGGCCGATACTCAGGCAGATGATGGGCGAATCCCGGTTATTTCCAGAATCTCAAATGTTAAGCTGAAACACGCGGTTAAACCGGGCGATCTCATGGAAATGGAAGTAATGTTGAAAGAAGTCGTCGGGCCAGCCCACTACCTGGCAGGTAAGGTGACCGTAGGCGGGAAGACTGCGCTTACAGTCGAATTTTCTGCGATGTTGGTAACGGAGACAGCATGAGTTTTTTGCACCTTGAAAATAAAAATTTCCTGGTAACAGGTGTTGCTAACAAAAAAAGCGTCGCCTTCCATATCGGGAAAATTCTTCAGGAAGAAGGGGCCAACGTTTTATACAGTGTCCGGTCAGAGGAAAGGAAAAAAACGGTCGAGAAATTGATGGGACCTGCTCCAGTATATGTATGTGATGTAGAACATGAAGAAGAAATAAAAAATCTACAAAAAGAAGTCTCCGGAAAAATCGATACCCTACACGGCCTGGTTCACTCAGTCGCGTTCGCTAATTACGCAGACGGGCTAAAACCCTTTCACGAAACATCCAAAAAAGATTTTTTACAATCCGTTGACATCACCTGCTACTCATTAATCCGTTTAACCGATGCGTTCAAGGACATGTTTGACCCCAAGGCCTCGGTGGTTACCGTTTCCATTTCAACAACCCGGATGGCGGCCGAAAATTATGGTTACATGGCTCCTGCCAAGGCCGCACTTGATTCATCCCTGTGTTTTCTTGCAAAATCGTTCAGCGCTTTTTCAAAAGTGCGATTCAATTCTGTCAATGCAGGGCTCCTCAAAACTTCCGCTTCGGCGGGTATCCCCGGTTACATAGATTCCTACCTTCACGCTGAAGAACTGACGCTACGAAAGGAAGCCCTGACAACTCAGGAAGTCGCTAACTGCGCTACATTTTTGCTAAGCGAATGTTCCAGCGGCATCAATGCACAGGGCATCGTCCTCGACGCCGGCATGTCCGTCAATT
>PCCT01000027.1 GCA_002731985.1 Nitrospinota bacterium | reverse complement strand
AAGGCCTATCATTTAGAGAGTTTTCGTGTGAATTGAATATTCCTAAAATGTTTAAGCAAAACAAGAGCTAGTATTATTTAAGATTGATGATTGCTCGCGTATGGTCTGCCCCCTCTGTGATATTCTTAAATATTTTTCATTATATTACTTAAATGAAAAAATACGGATTTCTGTTTGAAAGGGTTTTTTGTGTTACCATTTTATAAAGGGAGCTGATAAAAATGATAATAGATTTGAATCTAAAGGGCAGACAGGCCCTGATTGTTGGTGGGGGCAACGAAGCGGCCAGAAAGGTGGAGGCGCTTCTCAGTCAACAATGCGATATTATTGTTGTTGCTGAATCTGTTGAACAATCCATTGAGGAGCATGCGGCTAATGGAAAAATTGCTCTTGAATTAAAGAAAATTGAGAATGTCGATTTTATCAGCAACTATGATCAACTTATATTGATCCTTGCAGTGACAGATGACAGAAAGTTAAATCGAAAGATTATTGATTTCGCTAAATTTCACGGTTGTTATGCCTATGCGGCTGATGATCCTGATGTAAGCGATTTCAGTCACCCGGCTGTTATCAATGTTGGAGATGTTGTGCAGGTAGCTATTTCTACAGGAGGAAAAAGTCCGCTTATGGCGAAAGCTTTGAGAGAGAAAGTGGAACCAATCCTTCAGAATGCGGTCAATGAGTTGATTTTAAGCCAGATTAAATTGCAGGAGCAGTTAAGGGTCAAAGCCCAGGAAATTCTCCCGTCGCCAGATCATCGCAAAAAATTTCTTATTACGATAAGAGATGATGAAAAGGTTCTTGAGCTATTAGAAGCAAAGAAAATATCAGAGGCTAATGCTCTGGCACATGAGCGTCTGGACGAGTATGTTCTAAAAATTTCTGGCTAATAGACATTATGGGGGCTTATATTGGGCATGAATTATAAATCTGCGTAGTAATAATTATGTCTAGCCAAACAGAAAAGTTTTTTTGCGGATTGCATATCCAGATACCTATCGGGCAACAAAGCCGCTAGAATTATTAAATCGGCAGTCCAGAAGTACTGAAAGGATAAATCTATATGGTACTTGAGTTAATAGAGCGGCATAATGGTTATGAAGGTTTTCTTCCCCCGCAGGCCAATGAGTTGATGGAATCAACCCGTAGTGCACCCAAATAAATACGATTCGCTAAATCTCCTGGTAAATGATCCGTAAAACAGACCCACAGACAATTGCTCCTTATCTTACAGATGGCTCTAATTTCTCAGGCGGCTCTGCCGACGAAGTCATCATTCCAGAGTCTGTTGATGAACTGATTATATTTTTGAAAAGTAATGACCGTCCGATAACAATCGCCGGGGCGGGAACAGGTGTGACTGCATCTTGCATCCCTGAGTCCGGACTCATTATCTCTCTTGAGAGATTTGTTGAATTAGGAAATATTATTAATGCTTCTGTAGATGTTGGCCCCGCAGTTTCACTGGCTCAATTGAATGACTACTTAGAGCCGTCGCAATATTTTTATCCACCTAATCCCACGGAAAGTCTCGCGTCCATTGGAGGAACACTTGCTACTAACGCGTCTGGGGCTAGGAGCTATAAATATGGCGCTACCCGTGACTATGTCCTTGAAGCCGATATTGTTCTGGCAGACGGAAGAGCCCTTTCTTTGAGTAGGGGAGATACTATCGATCAGCCTTTGAAGTTTTCCGATGGATCAGAAGAGAGCTTTCCTGAAATCAGTTATACAAGTCCAAAGTGCAAAAATGCGGCGGGATACTATGTCAGGCCCGGAATGGATTGGCTGGATTTATTTATTGGATCAGATGGGACACTGGGTATAGTTACGCGGATTCGATTAAAACTTCTTCCCCGTCCAGCTTCATTCATTAGCGGAGTTTTATTTTTTGAAAGTGAAGAGGCCAGTTGGCATCTGGTTAGTTCAATAAGAAATTCAGATGATGAATTTATTAATCCCTGTTCCCTTGAGTATTTTGATAGACGATCTCTGGATCGATTGAAAAATAAATTTGAAGATATCCCACTAGATGCTGAATCGGCTCTCTTTTTTGAAAATGACATTAATCTTCAAGAAGAATATGATTTGGCTTTAGAAGCATGGTTTGATTATTTAAATGGAAAAGGTGTGTTGCTGGATGATTCCTGGTTTGCTCAGAAACCAAATGACTTGAAGCGATTCCATGAATTTCGTCATACTATTCCTGTAATGCTCAATGAAGAAAATAGCCGTTTGGGAAGAATTAAAATTGGCACGGATATGGCGGTTTCTGATTCTCACCTTCTAGATGTAATGAGATTTTATAAAGGTGAGCTTTTAAAAAGGGATATTGATTACGTTATATTTGGACATTTGGGTGATAATCACCTGCACATAAATTTGTTGCCAGAGACCCATCAAATTGATCAGGCCCATGACATTTATAATATTCTTGTTAAGCAGATTCTTGAATGGAATGGCACCGTTTCTGCCGAGCATGGGATTGGGAAGTTGAAGAAAAATTATTTTTCCCAAATGGTAGGAGAATCTTCTTTGGAAGAGTTAAGGTCCATAAAAAAAATGTTTGATCCAAACTTATTCCTCGGGAGGGGAAATATCCTTTAGATATCTTGAGTCTGTAGTGTTAGAACCACTTTTCAGATTGCATTAACCCTCCCGGCTGTTGACAGTAGCTATCACTAGATATAAAATCCCCTGATTGTTTGTTGTTGGCTTTTAATATAGAAAATTGGTTTTACCGGCTTAAAAAAGGTGTCCACCTTATGTTGGATTCAGTCAAAAGTCTGGTTCTCAATTCTTCCTATGAGCCTTTGCAGTTCTGCAGTGCCAAGCGTGCCATTATTATGGTCATTACCGGGCGGGCGGAATTTATCGAAAGCGATGGCTATGTGGTTCGATCTCCCACCACCACCTTCAATTTACCTGCAGTTATTCGCGTTCTCAATATTGTTAAACGAGCCAGGCGCAAAGGAATTTCTTTCAGCAAGAAAAACATTTTGTGCCGTGATAATTTTACCTGCCAATATTGTGGGACTGGTGGTAAGTTTTTGACCGTGGATCATATTCTTCCTAAATCCAGAGGAGGGAAGTCTAACTGGACTAATGTAGTGGTTGCATGCAAACCCTGCAATCTAAAAAAGGGAGACCAGACCCCTTCCGAAAAGGGGATGGAATTAACCAAAAAACCTTCAAAACCAGAATTCTATTGGCCCTTTTTTCAAATACCCGCTGGGCCCAGTTCTCACCTTGTTATCTGGAAAAAATACTTACCCAAGTCTATATTTGCCGGAGCTTCCAATGAATGATATTATTTGTTAGCTATCTAATAATATCAATATAGGGAAGCAACGAAGTGGATGAATCTCCAAAAAATTGAAAAATGCTGAAAGATGTCTTTACGATGGTAAACTCGATCATATTGGCGAAGGTTTTCTCTTCCCAAATACTATCGATTTAGGTTGTGGAACCGGATTAAGCGGGAATGCAATAGCAAGCATCACTCAACAAGTTACACATAAATCTATTTAATAACTTTTACTACAGATTTTTTGAAATATGGTAGAGCCCAAGTCTCTGATTCAAATTATCACCGAAGAAGAGTTTCTTCCGTTGGCCCAGGAACCATGTTCTCAGTTTCTTGATATATTTTTTCTATTTGAACTACGTATTAAAAAAAATAAGGATATATCACGAAAATTCTATTCAAACCTCATTCAAGAAGCGGAATTTCTCGAAAGTTTTATGGATGAGCATGGCGCAAGAGAGAATAAAAACTGGAATTTCTTTGTTGAGTATCTGGCCTCGATTAGAAACCTTTCTATAGCCGCTTTTTTTACAAGACATCTTTTGGACCGATATCCATCTTATAGACTACGGGAATCACCAGAGATTGAAGATCGTTTTAAAAATGATGCCGCCAACGTGCTGGAATTTTTGAATCAGTCAATCCTGAATCTGTTCGGAGCACTTCATACAACGGGAGTTGAGAACGGGTTGACTATCACCCGTAACATTGATGCGCAAGTTGAATTTTCTGATATTGAAGCTAATAAGAGATTGCCCTGTAATGTGGCTGAAGATGAAGTTAAAGATGAAGAAGATCGTATAATTGAAGTATGTGAAAAAATAAAGCATGTTGCCAAAATAATGAAAGAATCAAAGATTAGGCGCATTGTGGACCTCAATGAACTTAAGTTGGCCGTTTTGCAGAAATTCAACGAAAAACGAGCAAGAATGTATAAAAACTTGGTGCATAACATCCAATCAGATTTTGATACTTTTGTTAAAAATACCAAGCTTGAACTCGATTACACGGATCTCAAGGTAATACGTGGGTACATCTCCATGCCTTTGCACCTTCTTGAAATCGCTTTATGGCTTGCACATTTTTATGAACGCCATGAAGATGAAATTCGACATGGCGAGAGTAAGAAACGTATTTCTATGATGGTTAATAAAGATGTCTTGTTAGATAAAATAATGAACTTCGGTTTCTATTACAGTCAGCATTTTATTAATGAAGGAAAAAAGCTTGCCGATGAAATTCTGGACTGTTTCTCCAAAATAGTGCGCGTTGAATTACCTATTCCACAACCGCTGGGATTTCATGCCCGTCCCTCCACATACGTATCGCTCATTGCAAGACAGTATGAGGATATGGATTTGTTTATGATTATTGACGAAGAGAAGTTCAATGCCAAATCAGTTATGAGTATACTGCAAGCAGGTGGAACTCTTGCTGATAAGGGTTATCAGTCTATTCTTTTCGAGGGGGATAAAAGGGTTATAGAGGATATCAGAGTCCTGGCCAAACATAATTATTGTGAAGAAGGTGAAATTCCTGTTCGACTTTCATATCTCCGTGATTTCAAAAATTCTGCCTGAGCGTTTTCTTCCTTTAAATATTTCCTGATTAAATGATAAATGGACCTGATGAGATATTTGATGTGGTCGATGCTGAAAATAATGTCATTGGTCGTGCCTCCCGTCAGGAGGTACACGCTAAAGGACTAATGCACCGGTCTGTTCATATTCTGGTATTCAATTCTCGAGGTGAGTTGTTTCTGCAAAAGCGGTCTATGGACAAAGATGAGAACCCTGGATTCTGGGATACTTCGGCCGCAGGGCATGTTGACTCAGGAGAAGAATATTCCAGATGTGCTGAACGAGAGCGTATGGAAGAATTGGGAATAGGGGACACCGCTCTGGAAGAAATCATGCGTTTACCTGCTCAAAAAGACACTCTTTGGGAACATGTTCGTGTTTATAAGTGCGTCACAGACAGCAATATTATCATTAATGAACAGGAGATTTCAGAGGGCCACTTTTGGACATTGAGTGACTTGACCGAGTCATTGAAGTCTAACCCTGAGTTGTTCACCTCGACTTTCCACCTCATTTATAATCGCCACATTATAAATAATGGTTCATGACTAGTTAAGTGGTCTTTTATAAATAAATTATAGAGGTTTTTGCCTCTAGGGTTGAATCTAAACTCGCACTCCTTGAGATCCAAATAAAAAGTGGACTTGGACAAACCTCGAAACTTTGCAAGGCGCATTTTAGCGATACTCCAAAAGTTTTTGATACCGTTAATATGAGATATTTTATTAGCGAATTCATTGTTTCCATGCTGGACTCTATAATGCTTTTTATAACCCAGGTCTACCAAACCGTTATAGCCTTTCCAGCCATCGGAGTGGATCGTGCTTTCAAAGTCCACCTTCTGAATCGGTTATTAATTTTATTTGAGGGCAATCCTGTATATGCCTTGGCATCATATAACGCAGGTGATCATAAGGCTAAAGAGTGGATTGATATCAGAGGTAATATGGGAGTAGTTGAATTTATTGAAAGCATTCCTTACAATGAAACCCGCAATTATGTTAAAAAAATCTTAGAAACTACATTATATACCTCTCTTTATATAAGGGAGAAGATGTTTCGAGTTTGAAAGATTTATTGACCAGAGCGCATAACTGATCCATATAAACTCAGATCGTCAGGACCACCTACTATGACTATATTTGATATTATTGTTGCTGTGATTCTTGGGTTTTTCTTCTTATTTTCCCTGTTTAAGGGAATGGTTAGGGAGATATTTTCTCTATTGGGTTATTTGGCAGGGTATATCCTGGCGCTCAATTATCAGGATGAGCTGGCGGTATGGCTCAGGGAAATAGTAGCCCAACCCGTTATTGCTCGTATAGTGGGGTTCGTCATTATCTTTTTCGTAGTGAGAATTTCATTCGGACTTATTGGGCGTTTGCTTAGAAAATTTATGGCAGGTTCGACCGTTCTTTCTGTTCCTGATCGTATATTGGGAGGAGTACTGGGTTTTGCCAAGGGACTGGTCATTGTAGCGGTTATTATGTTCCCCTTGAGTTTGTTTGAAGACAGCTATAAAAAAGTAACCCAAGGTTCAGTGCTCGCACCTTATCTGGAACAAATCGCTAACTTTGTTAGCCAGGAAGTGCATGAGAGAAATTTACTGGATAAATTTCCTAAAGTCTCTATCGATGATGTTAAGAAAAAAATCAAGGAGTTGAGTGACCTTAAAGAACTCTCAGAGGACATGAAGGCAAAAAAGGATGAAATTATGAAGTCTGTACAAGATAAGGTCAAAACAGAATCCAAGGAACAGACGCAGGAAAAATATACAGATGAAGATAAAGCTAAATTAAAGGATATATTGAAAACCTTTTAAAGGGACGTTAACTAGTCATGAACCTTTATTTATTATGACAACTTGCATCAATATCAATGGCACCATAGAGGATGAAGCATTTGTTTCGGTCCTTGATCATGGTTTTTTATTTGGGGATAGTGTTTATGAAGTTGTTGGAACCAGGCAGAACAAAACCTGTTTTCTTATCGAGCATCTACAGCGCCTCCGTCGTTCCGCCAATGGAATAAGCCTTAATATCCCTTTTGATGACGAGTGGTTTCGCAGGGAAATTGAACGTACTATTGAAATTGCAGACAATCAAGAATCTTATATACGTATCGTAGTAACGCGAGGGGTAGGCGACATCGATATTGATCCATCATCCTGCCATTCTCCCTGTACTCTTATTTTCGTCACGGAGGCCCATACATATCCTGTAGAGTTGTATGAAAATGGAATTCATTTAGCGGTTGTCAGTATAAAGCGCAATTCCAAGGATGCTCTAAATCCGGGTATTAAAACAGGGAATTATCTCAATAACGTGCTGGCTAAAATTGAAGCAGGCCGCCTGGGTGCCCACGATGCGCTTATGTTGAATCCATCTGGTCAACTTACGGAGAGCACAACCAGTAACTTTTTCTTTGTTCAAGATGGACGCATCATGACCCCCTCACTAGATTGTGGAATTCTTGCTGGCATTACCAGAGATACTGTCATTCAAATGGCGCATGAAAAAGGGTTTCCTCTGGAAGAGGGCAGGTGGCCGATTGAGGCCTTGGAAAAGGCAGACGAGATGTTCTTGACTGGCACGATAAAGCAGTTGATGCCAGTGACCCGTTTGGACGGGAAGACTATTGGGGATGGTAAGCCCGGTCCTATTACACGCAGATTGATGAACTTTTACCAAAACCTTCTGGATCGACTAGAATGATAAGGAGGAATAGTGTCAATTTTAATAGGCTTGACCGGCGGTATTGGATCAGGAAAGTCCCTTGCGGCGTCCTATTTTAAAGAGCTGGGAGCAAAAATAATAGATGCAGATTTGCTAAGCCGCCAACTTGTCGAATCGGGTCAACCCGCCTGGAAAGAGATTGTTAAAGAATTCGGGAAAGAAATATTGAATCCCGACCAGTCCTTAAACAGAGAACAAATCGCCGCCGAAGTTTTCCAGAATGATGCAAAAAGAACCATTCTTGAAAACATAATTCATCCTCGCGTTTTTGCTGAAGAGCGCAAAGTTTATCAGGATCAGAACAAGTCAAATCCTAAAGCAGTAGTTATTATAGATGCCGCCCTTTTAATCGAATCCGGTAATTATAAGAACGTGGATAGGGTTGTCATTGTTCAAAGTTCCGCAGAAACTCAAATTCAGCGAGTAATGGATCGAAATGGAATATCTCGTGAGGAAGTGAAAAATCGCCTTAAAACCCAAATGTCTCTAGAGGAAAAGATAAAACTTGCTGATTATATCTTAAATAATGAATGTACCCGAGAGGAGTTGAAATCCCAGGTGTGTAGTTTATATTTACAGTTGAAGGACTTGGTGTAGCTATCGGGTACTCATAATTCAGGGAAGGCTGGAGAGTCATGGCTGAAGAAGACGTAACGCCTACAGATGATGAGGCCGCCGAATCAGTTTGCCCGTCAGGAAAATCAACCCATGGTGTTGCAAATTCCTAATCCGTTTCCTGGCGGAGAAAAGACAGTCAAACTTTTTAAAGAAGATCCTGATCTGGTCCAACTCCTTTCACAAGTGGACCTGAACCGGGAGATTCCTGCCCATTTATACAAGGTGGTTGCCGAGTTACTTTCCTTTGTTTATAAGTTAAATAATGCGTATCCGTCGTAAAATTAACATGTTGATTAGTTGCTCTGTCCAATCGACAAACATCCGTTATCCATTATTAAATGTGTGTGTAATGGGTTGAAACTTTTGCCTTGACTCATCTAAATACCTTTGTTATCCTTCTATAAATAAAGGAGTTACTATTTCTTGTTAGTAGCTTTTGGCCGGAAATTCCTTGGTCGATCTAACCCCATCCTATAATCCCACTTTGTGCAACCTGAAATGAAAAGCGAGACCTTGCCTGTGTATATAATCAAGATAATACTCTTATCCTTTGTGCTGATTTTTTTTGTCCAGGCGCCAGTCCAGGCCAGTCTTAACAGGGAAGTCCATACTCTCCATCACTATCACTTTTCGACTCCGCTCGGATTGGAATCCAAAGTGAATTTCTGGAAAAAAGTATATAGCGAGTATTCCACCAACCATGCAATCGTTCATGATATGGATAATCTTAATATCATTTATGAGGTTGTGTACCTTGGTGATGGGCCCAAGTTATCTCGTCGAGCCAGAGAACGTAAGCTGGGTAGGACCAAACGAAAATATAAAAAAATATTATTGCAAATCGCTCGAAGCAAAGATCCAACAAAACTTAAGTCTGAAGCAAAACGCATATATGACCTCGTGAAATCCAATTTCAGGAAAGCGTCAAGAAGAATGCGCGTACAAATCGGCCAGAAGGACCGATTTCGACAAGGTCTGGAACGCTCCGGTATGTTTAAGGATAAGATCGACCAAATTTTTAATGAGGCTAAACTACCGCTGGAGTTAACTGTTCTGCCTCATGTCGAGTCATCTTTCCAGGTGAATGCTTATTCAAGTGCCGGGGCGGCTGGGATTTGGCAGTTTACACGAGGTACCGGCCGTTTGTTTATGAAGGTTGGATACGATGTGGATGAGCGCCGGGATCCAATTTTGTCTACCGTTGCGGCGGCAAAGCTTCTCAAAAGCAACTTTAATGCTTTAAAAAGTTGGCCACTTGCCATCACTGCCTATAATCATGGCACGCAAGGGATGAGACGTGCCAAAAAGCAATATGGTGGACATATTGTGGACATTATAAACGGTTATAGGAGCCGCACTTTTGGTTTCGCATCAAAAAACTTCTATGCAGAGTTTTTAGCGGCATTACATGTTGTTCAAAACAGGGAAAAGTATTTTCCAGGAATTCGTTTTGATAAACCTCAGAAAATGTCATCAGTTGTTTTTAGGGATTATTTACACATCAATAATGTTATGTCCCACTTTGGAATGACACGCGCTGAGGTATCCGAATATAATCCGGCTTTAAGAAAACCCGTTATCTCGGGACAGAAGAGAATTCCGCGTGGGTTTACGTTTCAGGCACCGTCAGATAAATTCCCTCAGTTGCAAGCGCTTTACAAATCCATTCCTGGCAGTGCACGTTATAAGAAGCAGGTAAGATCCAAGTGGTACACGGTCAGAAGAGGGGACACCTTGTCTGGAGTTGCAAGTCGTTTCAGGACATCGGTGAATAAACTGTATGCGTACAATAACCTTAACCATAGAAATAAAATATATGTGGGACAAGTGCTTCGTCTTCCCGGACGAGGGGATTCGGCTCGCTCAGCCACTCGTGTGGCAAAAGTAAAGAGAACCAGACGGACTTACAGTGGCGAAACAGTTAGCTACAGGGTTCGACGCAATGACAATCTCACTAAAATCGCACGGCGGTTCGATACAGATATAAATGAGTTGTTGCGACTCAATGGAATTAATGATCCAGATCAATTATTTCCGGGGCAGAAATTAAAAGTTCCACAGGAAACGGTAGTTGCTCAGGCCGTGAACAAGGCTCGTTCAATGCCAAAAATTTATCCACCCGCCGCCAACAAGGAAAGATTTACGCTGAAGGTGGACAGGTCTAATTCGGTTAAAGCTTCAGCTCAAAAAGCGGGCGCTCCCAATGTTGAAATTAAATTTGTGAGCAACAATGAGCCGATGAATAAGATGAACGAAAATCGACCAGCTTTCCTTCCAGTCGCATTCGCCAGTGATGCTACCCGCTCATCGGGAATAGGGGTGATAACTGTTGATTTCGACGAAACCCTAAGCCATTACGCAGATTGGGCTAAATTGTCGGTTCGTAAAATTTTAAAGCTCAATGGTATGCGGAGTCGTTCTCGATTAGATATTCATGCCAAGATCAAGGTTCCTTTCACAAGGACAGATCCTGATACTTTTGCGGAACGGCGACAGGAATACCATAAAGGTATTCAGGAGGATTTCTTTAATAATTTTAAGATCAATAAGCTTCTGGTTAGAAATGTTTCCAAGGGTGAAACTATTTGGGAAATCTGCAACGACATCTACTCTATTCCTTTCTGGCTTCTTGCCAGTTACAATCCTGAAAAGGATATCCATACTCTTTCCGTTGGCGAACCCATCGTCATCCCTATGATCTCCCCAGTAAAAGCTGGCTAACCACTCGGTGTGGGGCCAAAGTGCTTTCCCCTGTTTTTAAAGGAGTGTGGTGGCGAATTAACAACCCCAAGCCTGAGGCGCAATTAAAGCTACTTAAACAATGGGTTAGGAGTAGTTTGGGCTAGTGATCTAGGACAGCCCTAAAACTTTTACTTAAACAATAGTTCACATATATTAAAATGGATACTTATGAATCAAGAACCCAGTAGGGACCAAATTGACAGTCTTATAAAGTCAGGACTCAAAGAGGATATCGGCTCTGGCGATATCACAACCCGATCTATTTTGACAGAAGATCAGATCTATGAAGCCAAGGTTCTGGCACGCGATAATTTGATTCTTTCAGGACTGAATATATTTAAAGCTGTATTTAGCTATTTGGACCCCGAGGTCAGCTTTTCGGATGCACCTTTTGCCGACGGAGATGCCGTGCCCGATGGAGCCTCAATCATAAAATTGAAGGGCAGGGGTATCGCCCTGCTGGAGGGTGAGAGAGTTGCGTTAAATATTTTGCAACGGCTTTGCGGGATTGCCAGTCTAACTCGTGATTTTGTCGAGCGAGCAAATCCGATTGAAATATGGGATACCCGGAAGACAACCCCAGGACTTCGAGTATTTGAAAAGTATGCAGTCCTTTGCGGAGGCGGGAAAAATCACCGTTTCGGACTTTATGATGCTGTCTTAATAAAAGATAACCACATAAAAGCCGCTGGAGGAATTCTTCCTGCTGTAGAGAAAGTCAGGAGCCAGCATGGGTCCCAGACATCAATTGAGGTGGAAACCACCAACCATGCTGAGGTTAATCAAGCATTAGATGCGAAGAGCGATATTATCATGCTTGATAATATGTCTCTGGAGGACATATGCGAGGCGGTAAGAATTATCGATGGAAGAGCACGCATAGAAGTTTCAGGAACCGTTACACTAGACCGATTAGAATCCCTTTCCAGCACCGGTATTGACTATGTCTCTGTAGGTGCACTCACTCATTCGGCAAGAGCCTCCGATATCAGCATGAATTTTGCTTCATTGCCTTCCTGAGTTACAACAGAGATTCCTATGAGGGTACAGGTATGGGATTGGCTATTTGCAAGAAAACTATTGACCCTCACAATGGGACCATTACAGCAAAAAGCGCTGTAGGCCTGGGTTCAACGTTTATTGTCACTCTTCCTGAAAAGCAGAACCACGCTTAGAAGCCTCCTCGTATTTACCTACAGCGCCTAGACTCAGACTAAAGCTTCAAGATAGATAAAGAAAGACATCAGTTAAGCAAGCATGTTATAAATAATAATAAGCTTATCAATGTGGGTTTATCTGAGGTGAACCATGCCTTGCAAAGAAACCACTTCAAGAGTTACTGTTTTCCTGGATAATGATGACAGGTTGGCTGAATTCGATTTTTCCAAAATCACCTGTAGCAAAGAAATTGGAGGTGGAACTGGATACCTTGAGTATTGTAAGGGGAAGTCAACGGATGAAATACTACGGCTGGAGTTTCAGGAACCTTTGGATTTTCTCGCTCCAGTAACAACCGAAGAACAATTCTTTTTATATATGGAGTGGGACGCGCTGCGTACCTCCATTGCTCAATACATGGGAGACCTCACTGATATAGACCAGGACAGATATAAGATCGCGTCCATTACCGGTGATGAATCTGGCACAAGAATTGTTCAGCTAATATGCCCTCCCGAAAAAATGCCGGATATTATCTCATGCAAAAAAAGGGCAAAGGAATAGAGGGAGTAAATTAATCCAAGTGAATTAATCTGGATAGAGTCTCACCACTCGCAAATAGCCTTGCGAAAAATCCTGATCAAATGTCTGTGAAATACCGCTTGTATAAGAGAAGTAAAACGCCGCCTGTTGATCGAATGGCATACACCATGAACCATTTCCCCCGCCTGGTTCGAAAGCTGAATCAATATGAAGCTCCTGTTTAGAGCGTCCTGACACTAAGTTATCAGGAACAAATAATTTCTCCATTTCCTCCTTTTCCGGAATTCGCCAATCATGAAACCCCAAATAGTCTTTCTTGTTCAATTCGTCCACCCAGGCTAAAGCTTCCTGAAATGTTAACCAGTCCGTATGGATATGCCACGAATCCTTTTGAGTCCAGATCAGTCCTGTGTCATTGTCAATGACCGTGCCATCTCCGTTTTTTTCAAACCTGATATTTGCATTCATTTGATGTGAAGTAAAACTTTGTCAAAAGTTCTTAAAAACTGAAAATAATGAAAACCTTCTCAATTATGTTAGCTTATCTGTTACTGGTTGGGAAGCACCGAAAGTCCCTATAAAATTGATTCTGGATTTTTTGTAATTTATTTGATACAACCTGACTTTTGAATTGTGAAGATCTATTGCATACTAACGAATTAACAATCAAGTACTCTAATTATGTTCAACAATAAAATACTGAGCGGCTTGTTAATATCATTCGTTGGGTTCTTGTCACACCCCAATATATTGAGTGCCGGGGAATGCGGAGAAGCCATCAGGCCTCTTTCTTATTATGACAACATTTCTCTTTATTCTCTAATTGCGGGCTTTGGCCTATTTTTCATTGGGATACTAGTAGATAAAAAGTTCATCAAGAATGCTGCGTTGGGTCTGGCTTTCATTCCATTCGTCGCGTGGGGATATGTTCACTTCATGATAGATTTCAGCCAAATCAAAAAAAACGTTTTTGCCTATAATGCTTTGGCGGAAGGGACACTTGCTAATATCGCAGAGGCTCAAGATCGATACAAATCTGAGCAGGGAGTTTTCCTCAAAGACTTGCAAAAACTATATTCACACACTGCCGGATCACAAGGTATCAATCCCTGCGTGCGGATACTTAAAATTAATGCAGACTTCCAACACTGGATTGCCGAGGCAAAACACGTGTCCAGTCCGGATACGATACGCTGGGAGAGTAATTCTGGAAGTTCTCTGAAGAAGGGATGATTTTGCCGGCATTTCTACGTTTGAGTCACTCCAAAGCCCATTTTTTATTCGTGTAGACTGTGGGTTGAGCCAGTTTTGAAACTCCAAGATACCGTTGTTAGTAATTCCATTCCTCATAAGCAAGAGGGGCTTCATTTAGTGAGTCCCGATAAAAACTCCATTTCGGCATCAAGCGATCCATTAAAGCCAGAAACCGGTTGTTGTGCGTGGGTTCGATCAGGTGAGCTAGTTCGTGGACAACAATATACTCAAGACATTCGGAGGGCTTCTTCGCAGGCTCTGTATTAAGTTTGTACTGACTAGCATCCATGCCCCCACGCAATTCGTCGCAGCTAGGCCATAGGGATGAATAGAGTTCTGATTTCCAAAGTAATCGCAGCACATCTCTATTTATCCTTGAGTAAAGCAGGAAAAACATCCTTGAAAGCAATAAATAACTTTTTTAATAGGTAACTGAGTATACTACATCTTGTCACAATTAAATGGGGTGTGATGGGGGACGAATCAGAATAAAAAGACTATTCTATTACTGTCAATACCCGTAATGTAGGACTGCGATTATAGCAAAACATTTTTTAAAGCCCAATGATATCAGGTAGATTTGACATCGCTCGCAGTTCACATAGAACGAGTACTTTTAGAATATAGAGGTTAACTATGAGTCATGATGACCCGGATCAGAGTGAACTAAGTAAAGAAGCGATCCTAGAACTCTTCTATACATCCAGAGGTAGCCTAGACGATATTAATCGTGCTATTGATTCAAAATTAGCCGCTCGCGGATTCAGGAAAATTACCCTCTTTGAGGAGTTTATTAAAAACAGGTTAGCCGTGAATCCCAGAATTTTAAAAATGCCGCAAATGGAGATATCTGCCATTGAGACCGTGTACCTCAGTCAATATCCTGCCCTTGAGGGGCTTGAAATTCTGGATTTAAGAAAAAACTTTATTGGAGATGAGGGCCTGGAAGCAATTTCTCTTTCAACACTTTTTAGCAATCTTCGCCAACTGGACTTACGGAATAATGGAATTACCCGTTTGGGTATGAAGGTGTTGGGTGAATCAAAAGGATTGAGTTGTTTGGAAAAAATTGACTTGAGGACCAACAAGCTTGGTAAACGCTGGGAAGACAAGCTTAGGGAAACTGGGAATTTCCCAAAATTAATCGAATTAAAAATCGCTTAGGCAGATTCTTCTGGAGGGATTATTTGATATTACTAATTCCTAAAGAACCATTTGGATTTAGTCTTAATAAAGACTTAATTCAGCCTGGTAGCAATTATTTTTCATCACTGTATTCATGCTAATTAGGTGGATTGAGATATGATATAAATATTTTGTTTAATGGAAAATCAACCGAACTCTTTAAGGATTTATATTTATGACAAATTTAACGATGAATGTTGAGGGGATGACCTGTGGTCACTGTGCGCAAACTGTAAAAGATGCTGTGACCGGACTTTCAGGTATAAACAGGGTAGATGTGGATCTGGAGAAAAAACTGGTTACTGTAGAGTTTGATGAGGTGTTGGGAAAGGTTGAGAGTATTACAGATAAAATCGTGGAAGTCGGCTTCGAAGTCAAAAATTAAAATGCCGACTTGATTATCTATCGCAATTGCTCATTTGGTTAACAGAAAACGAAGTCTCAGGGTGTCTAGAAAATCAGGGGCATATCAAATGGAGTGTATCACGGTGATTCTCAAACTTCTTAAAGGATTTAATTTTATCAAGATATAAGCTTTCCGATAGCAATGTGTAGTATCTTTTCACGACCGTCCCTGATGATTTTTATGGAGACTTTCTTTCCTACCTGGGTATCGGCCACCATGTGCTGAAAATTTCTTGAGTTTTTGACCTGCTTCCCATCGTACTGGATAATAATATCACCTCGAGACATTCCTCCGATTTCCGCCGGTGTATTGTTATCTACCTTATTTACCAAGACGCCATTTTCCAGCAGAGGCATTTCAAATGATGCGACTAATTCAGGCGTTATCCCCTGGATTCCCACTCCAAGCCATCCTCGCTCCACATCACCACTTTCAATCAATTCTTCGCTAATGCGCAAGGCCATTTCGATAGGGATTGCAAACCCTACTCCCGATCCAATCGCCGCTACAGCTGTATTGATCCCGATTATTTTCCCATCCAAATCTATTAATGGACCGCCACTATTCCCCGGGTTGATGGATGCATCAGTCTGGATAAAATTTTCATAGGTAGTTATTCCAAGGTCGGACCGTTCAACCCCACTGATCACACCGACTGTCACCGTTCCCTGAAGTCCATAAGGGTTCCCTATAGCCATAACCCACTGACCGACTTCCGCGTCCCGGGAGGTACCGAAAGAAGGTTGAGGTAAGCTTCTGAATGATGATATTTTTAAAACAGCGAGATCTGTTTTCGGGTCGACCCCAATTACCTTGGCAAACAAATCGCGCTTGTCAGACAGGCGAACAAGGATTTCATCTGTATCTTCTATCACATGATAATTAGTGAGAATGTAACCATCTCCATTTATAATCACGCCTGATCCAATGGTCTCGGAAATATATTTTTTTTGGCGAAGTTTTTTATTGAACCAGAATTTCATAGAAAGGAACCATGATTTTTCTTCCTCGGCGGGTGTCTTGTTCCATTCACTGCTTTCTGTTGCTTCATGCACTTTACTGATATTTACAACTGACGGTCCGACCACTTTGGCGTTGCGCACAAAAGCTTTTTGAAGATTTAATATGAGGTCATACTGAGGATGGCCAGAAAATGGGTGATAGGAAGTATTCTCACTGGGCGTAAAAACAGGTTCATGATCTGGCGACAACGATAATTTTTCAACAATCAAGGTGGCCACCACCATCAGCCCAAAAAATAATGCGGCATTCCAGTGAAATCCAAACCTGCTTTTGGTCTTATCGAGCATCAAATTCCTTTATATCCATAATGAATAGATACAATTCCAAAAGTAAGTTCTTTAAATGACACCTTCTGAAATCCGGCATCTTTAATCCAACTGACAAATTCTGCTTGATCTGGAAAATCGGCTACGGACTCTGGTAAATAACTGTATGCATCGTTATGTCCTGATATCAAACTGCCCACCTTTGGCAAAACCAAATCGAAATACCAATTGTAGACGGACTTGAGAACCCGATTGGTCGGCTTAGAAAATTCAAGGATCACCGCTCTGCCACCTGGTTTTAGTATACGGTGAAATTCCCTCAGTCCTAGTTTCACATCGGCAAAATTTCTAATCCCAAAAGCACAAACAGCCCCATGGAAACTATCATCGGCAAAGGGTAAACATTCAGCGCTTCCAATTTGAAAGGAAACATCGTGGTCATACCCATTTTCCTTAATTTTTTCACGGCCAAGATCAAGCATGCGCCTGCTGAAATCAATTCCTGATATCTGCACAGAAAGATTTCTCGATGCTATCTCCAGAGCCATATCACCCGTCCCCGTAGCAATATCGAGTATACGCTCCCCTGGTTCAAGGGCCAGTCTATTTATTGCCCTTTTTCTCCAGGATCTATCCTGACCAACGCTAAGGAGACGATTTAAAAAGTCATATCGCGGCGCTATGGCCGTAAACATTCTTTGAATCTGGCGAGAAAACGCCGCGGTGTCTTCAATACTGTGCATCGCTGAGAAACGATCCTAAATTAAATATTTTTTTGTAAAATTGTATCACTGGTTTTCTCTTATAACAAGGAAAGAGACTATCTAGAAAACCTAATATCACTCCACCTTGAGTTTGTATCGGGCGAAGAGTAATATTTTGGTTAATAAAATTTTATTTTAATGAATGGAGATGATGATAATGAAAAAAGTGCTTGTTCCATTGGCACCCGGATTTGAAGAAATTGAATCTATCACGGTGGTGGATATCCTACGGCGCTCAGGAGCAAGGGTATCTATGGCTGGTACTGTTGAAGGGCCAATTGAGGGGTCAAGAGGAATAAGAGTGCTCCCAGATGAAACTCTTAATGATATAAATACAGCTGAATATGATTTGGTGGTTCTCCCTGGTGGGCAACCGGGAACGGATAATTTGAATAAGGACCCCAGGATATCCTCGATTTTGATTCAAATGATGGATAGCGGGAAACTAATTGGCGCCATATGCGCCGCACCAATTATATTGGAGAAGAACGAACTACTAAATAATCGCAAACGAACCAGTCATCCTTCGGTGAAAGAAGGCTTAACAGGGGGTTTATATTTGGAAGAAAGGGTGGTTGCGGATGGAAATATTATAACCAGCCGTGCCCCGGGAACTGCTATGGAATTCGCCTTGAAACTTGTAGAAATCCTCTTTGGAAAAGAACGTGTCGAAACAGTAAATAAAGGTGTCCTTGCACGTTTTTAACATTTCGCTTATTTGTAATTTTTCAAATCACCAGGCTCAGCTAATACACTTTCTAGATAAAACCACTTAACATATTGATTTTAAATAATTTAATGCGCAATCGTAAGCTTAAATCGCTTAAACTTATTTTATGTTTTTATGTAATTTTTTAAAACCTTTGAGCTTCTTGGATCATCATAGATAGCGGAAAATGATCGTGCGAATTTTGCTTCTCTGTCTTAAAGAGGGGGATAATAAAATTAGCATTTCATGATATTTATTATAGGAGTCTATCGTGCACGTGAATATATCTCGTAGTAAGTTCCTGATCAATAGCCTGACAATTCCCCGAAAAGCTAGAAACAGGGGGCAAGTGGCCCGTTGTAACCATTGTGGTGGCGCTTTTAGAAACAATGGAGATTTGGCTACTTGTATTATGTGTTCGCGTGAGACCGGCCATGCTTGTGCCAGCTGTTCTCACACTAATAACGCTGATGTAGTAAAATCATAAAACAACTGTTATCGTCTTATTAATATATTCAAACGGGTAGGGGGCTTACGAGCTTCCTATCCGTTTTATATTTCCAGCTCTCCCTTGATAACGGTTACTGATTCCCCGCCAACACGGATTGACTTTATATTATCCCCCTCCAGCTCAACTGCTACATAAAGAGACGCGGGACGTCCCATCTCGTAGCCTTGCTCTATAAAAATGTTATTACGTTCTTGTTCTGAGACAAGGTTATTTTTGCAAAGATAAGCTCCTAACGCCCCTGCGGCACTGCCGGTTGCAGGATCTTCTGTGATTCCAAGCGCAGGCGCAAAGGCTCGTGAATGGACTGATGCATTTGAATGAATCGTTTGCAGGGTGAAGGTATATATCATATCTGTTCCTAATGAAGCTAGTGTACGTTTCACTCTATTTGTGTCGATAGAGATTTCTCCCAGGGCTTCCAGGGAAATTATCGGAACAAATAATACGGGTAATCCGGTCGATACTATTTGTATTGGGTAATAGTTTGAATCAATCGATGATTCTGGCAGACCTAGCAGTTCAGCTATTTCCTCTGCGTAATCCAACGGGTGTTGAAATTCAGGCAGAGGTTGTCCCATGAACAGGAGTTTTTCTTTCTCTCCCTGAGTGACGGTTATCACCCCTGCCTCCATAGCTAGTTTCACTGGGTAATTACCGCTGGGAACTTTTCCAGCTTCTCTCAAGATATGAGCCGTCCCCAAAGTGGGGTGGCCAGCAAAGGGAAGTTCCTTTTCCGGAGTGAATATGCGGATCGAGAAATCAACGGGCAAATTACCATGAGGGAAGATAAAGGTGGTCTCCGACAGGTTCATTTCCCGGGCTATCATCTGCATGGTTTCGTTATCGAGTCCTTCTGCATCAGGAAATACGGCCAGCGGATTACCACCCAAAGGGCTGCTGGTGAACACGTCAACTTGATAAAATGGATATTTCATATTTTATAATACGTTGCGATGAAAAAGTTTATAACTTAAATAAGGCTCTAATTAAGAAGCAAACGTGAGCACCGCTTAATTTTCCGCTGAACAGAAGTGTCAGCTTGGTATTTTTATCTGACGGAATCGTTAACCGTGAAGTTAAGTTTCCTAATTGTTGTCGTAAAAAANAGGGAAGGGCAGTCAAAAATCTGTCCGCCCTGTAGAGCCCTGGAATCNGATGAAATGAATCATAACCCGCGAACAGTTCATCTNNNCCCAGTCCGGATAGAGCAACCGTTAGTCCACGTTCCCGTGCGNCATGTAAGATGAGNTAAGTATTGATTCCGTCAACTGTCGGTTGGTCCACAGTGGCGAGAGCCCGCGGTAAACTCTCTAACAGGTCATTTTCTGAAAGGGGAAGTTCTTTATGGTCCGCTCCCAAATCATTTGCTGTCTGGCCGATACCGCACATATTTTAATACCTTAGGTAGAGGGACCCGGAGAAACATACCAACGCAAGTTCCCATAACATATATTATGTCAACTAACTAAATTGTAAACTGATTAGCGAAAATGCTGGGCTTGTCGGAAATATCAGGCGGCCCTATTAGGTAGATTGTCAGGGTTTCTTTTTTGCGAGGACTTCTTTGATAGTTCGAGCTATGTGATTGGCCGACAGTCCATACTTCTCATATAATTCAGGACCTGAACCGGTCTCTGCAAAATGGTCTCGTACAGCTACAGCTTGAATTGGCACAGCGACTTGATGGTCGGTCAATGTCTGGCGAATGGCATCACTCAATCCACCAATTATATTATGGTCTTCTGCCGTTACAACAGCCCCATGTTTTCTTGTTTCTTCCAAAATGAGAGCTTCATCAAGCGGTTTTATCGTTGAAACATTTACTACGGTCACAGATATTGATTCACTTTGCAGTGACTCTGCGGCCTGAAGACTTTCCTGAACCAAACCCCCAGTCGCAAAAACAACAATATCACTTCCCTTACGGACAACATTTGCTTTCCCGATCTCAAATTTATAAGAAGAATCGTAGATGCCTTTCAGTTTAGGTCTTCCCAGGCGCAGATAGGCTGGTCCCACATGCTTGACTAAGGCTTTGGTTGCCTGCACAGATTCTTCCCAATCTGCTGGTTGAATCACGGTCATGTTAGGCATGGCACGGGTATAAGCCAGATCAACGATCATTTGCGCAGATGGTCCATCTTCACCAACAGCCAGCCCCGAGTGGGTTCCTGCAATTTTTACATTGGAATTGGAATAAGCGATGCTGACCAGAATCTGATCCATGGTACGTCCAAGAAGAAAACATGCAAAACTAGTAGCGAAAGCGACTTTACCTGTACGCGCAAGGCCCGCCGCGGTACACATCATATCTGCTTCACTGATACCCATATTGAAAAATCGCTCAGGGAACTCCTGACCAAATTTCTTGGTGCGTGTACTGTCACTGACACCTGAATCAAGCACCACCACACTTGGATCGCTATGTCCCAGTTCAACCAGTGCAGAACCATATCCGTCTCTTGTTGCTCCGTCTTTCATATTATTCCAGTTCCTTTAATGCTTTTTGAAGATCATCCTCACTGGGCGCTACACCGTGCCAGGCGGTTTGCCCTTCCATAAAACTAACGCCTTTTCCCTTGATGGTGTCAGCAATAATCATCCGAGGTTTACTTGCATGAAGAGGAAGTCGAAGGACATTCATTACTTCTTCCATACTATGCCCATCAATTCGATGAGTATCCCAACCGAAAGCGTTCCACTTATCCTCAAGCGGTTCCAGGTCTTTCAGATCTTTGGTGACGTTATCTTGAGCGACCTTATTATTATCTATAATGGCAATCAGATTATTGGAATTGAATTTGACGGCAGACATGGCGGCTTCCCAGATTTGCCCCTCTTGAATTTCTCCATCACCAAGGACCACATATACGTTGTAATCCAGTTTATCTACGCGAGCGGCCAATGCAATCCCGTGTCCAACACTCAACCCCTGCCCCAGACTGCCACTGGCGATTTCCACACCGGGAGTTTTGGGGTGCGGATGGCCTGACAGGAACAATTCACTGCCAATTTTCCTATAATCCTTGAGTTTTTCCTCGGGAAAGTAACCAGCTTTGGCCAAAACACAATACATCAGCGCGCTGGCGTGGCCTTTACTCAGGATAAATCGGTCCCGCTTTGGATCAGCCGGATTATTAGAATCATATTGAAGAATACCGCCAAAATAAAGTGCTGTAAGAATATCAGCAGCAGATAGGCTTCCGCCAGGATGACCTGATCCTGCCTGGAATATTACGTTGAGGATTTTGCGACGAAGTTCTTTGGCAGATTGCTCAAGTTTTGATATATCAGGTTCAGCCAATTTAGTGCCTTCCATAAAATTTGCCTATAAAATACATGTAAAAGTGTTTCTAAAGTAGAGATAGCTTATACCACAACATCATTTAAGGATTCAATCTAAGAAATGATTAAGGCAGGAATAAGCGAGGAACTTCAAGCAATGGCGGTTCCTGTCAAATCTTGGCCTATTGAACTAACTAATCTAAGTGTAGACCAAATATAGATATATAAATTTTTAAGCTGATTCTTCGCTGATTACCATTTCATTACAAATTTTCAACAAAGACTCAAAGTCAACCGGTTTAGGCAAAAACATTTCAGCCCCAGAGCTGACAATCTCATTTTCTGTACAGCGCAAATCACCAGACATAGCGATCACTTTAGTAGCTGTCGTATCTGGATTATTTTTTAAATGTCGACACACATCTATTATACCACTTATGCCCGGAAGTGTTATGTCCAACAAAATAATCGTCGGGAGAAATTCGCGGGCCTTGAAACCAGCCTCAAAGCCATCCATAGCAACTTCAGCAATAAAATCATTTCCCTGAAAAAACTTTTTGAGCAATAGACAGTATTGCTTTTGTCCGTCGATAATAAGTATTTTTCGCCCTGTTTTTTGTTCTTCTTCTTTTTGCAGAATATCCTTGATCATATTGATGGTGTAGCCCTTTTTTTGAAGAGCGTAAACCTTTTTACATCTTTCCTCTACCCATGCAGGATAATAGCCAACGATACCTTTTCCACCTGGATGCGCTTCTTTTGCAGGGTCGGGAAAGAATTGGTATTTCTTCTGCCATAGCCACAGCGTTTTCCGAGTTATTGGAACAACTTTCAAGATATCTGATGCTGTTACGCGATTATCCTCTGGCATAGTCTGATTTTATCCCTTGAAAATCTATTAAAAGCATAAAAATATGTATAAAACTCCCGTGTAATTTAGCACACTGTAAATGTAATGGCACGAATTTTTCGCAAAATTCACAACCTAATTTTATTCTAAATTTCTAAAGTTGTTTACCTTGTAATATAATGTATATAAAGCTGCATATGCATTAATTAAGTAATCCAATACATTATAAGTTCGCCATCAAAAATATAATAATCAACTTCCAAAAAAAACTTCAATTTAAGCACCAAAAATTAATAGGGTTGCATGGAACTGCTATTAAATTTCAATAATTTATCTAATGATGTGTAAAGGAA
>PCCT01000026.1 GCA_002731985.1 Nitrospinota bacterium | reverse complement strand
AGAGTCGTTATGAGCACAGAAACATTACCAGAAGTTTTGCCAGATATTGAACATGAAAACGAAGACGTGGGGCGAACCAGCAAGACTTACCTCCCTCTTTATAAAGTGATCATGTGGGATGACGATTTGACAACGATGGAGTTTGTTATTCGTGTACTCACCAATCTTTTCCGCAAAGACTTTACAACAGCCGAAAAGTTGATGTACGAGATTCACTTTAAAGGAGCCGCCCATGTCGAGACATTACCCCTCGAACAGGCCGAGTTCAAAGTTGAACAGGTGCACTCTGCGGCCGCTATGGAACAGTTCCCCTTCCGTTGTACAATAGAGCCGGTTTAACTCCTGCGCGGAGGGCGAAATTTCTCAAAATTGGCAATGTTTCCTTTCGCCGCTGTCGGCAAGGTGCTACATTGACGGCTATCTATTCTTGATAGGTATGTAATCTCTGGTCTGCGTTCCGGTGTATATCTGCCTGGGACGGCCAATGCGAAAGTCGTCATCTTCCTGCAACTCCTTCCACTGAGCGATCCAGCCCGGCAAACGCCCCATGGCAAACATTACCGGAAACATATTAACTGGGAAATTGAGGGCTTTGTAAATGAGGCCGGAATAAAAATCCACGTTGGGGTAAAGCTTTTTGTCTATAAAGTAATCTTCTTTCAGCGCGACCTCTTCCAGTTTCAGCGCAATTTCCAACAGGGGTTCTTTGGTTACTGATTTTTCAAGGACATCGTGAGCCATGGTCTTGATGATTTTTGACCGTGGGTCAAAGTTTTTGTATACACGGTGTCCGAAACCCATCAGCCGGAAGGGGTCTTTCGGGTCTTTTGCTTTTTCAACATATTTATGCACATCTCCCCCATTATCAGCGATGGTTTGTAGCATTTCTATGACCGCCTGATTCGCGCCGCCGTGAAGAGGTCCCCATAGGGCATAAATAGCCGCCGATACTGAGGCGAAAAGGTTACACATGGAACTTCCGACCAGGCGCACCGAACTGGTAGAGCAGTTTTGCTCGTGGTCTGCATGAAGGATCAGCAATACTTCTAGCGCTTTGGCCGCGACGGGGTCAACTTCATAGGCTTCGCAGGGTGTGCCGAACATCATTTTCAAAAAGTTGGTGGAGTAATCAAGCGAATTGTCGGGGTAGGGCAAGGCTTGTCCGATGGACTTTTTATAACTGTAGGCGGCGATTGTCGGGAGTTTTGCCATGAGACGGTGAATGGCAATTTCAATTTCCCGGTCATCACGCACATTTAACTCGTCTTGGTAAAATGTCGCCAGCGACCCTACGACAGCGCTACACACTGCCATGGGATGCGAATTGATAGGGAATCCGTCATAAAAACTTTTAATCGACTCATGAACCATTGAGTGGTGAATGATATGATAGTTGAAGTCCGCGAGTTGTTCCGAGGTAGGCAATTCTCCATATATCAGCAGATAGGCAGTTTCGATGAAGCTACTTTTTTCTGCCAGTTGATCAATAGGGATACCGCGATATAGAAGGATACCCTTTTCTCCATCCAGAAAAGTGATGGAACTTTTGCAGGAGCCTGTACTCATGAATCCCGGATCAAAAGTAATGAGCCCAGTTTCTTTGCGAAGACTGCCTATGTCGATTGCTTTTTCCCCCAGTGTTCCTTCGATGACGGGGAATTCGTAGGTTTTTCCCTGGTAGGTGAGTTTAGCTGTTTCTACCATAAGTCTTCTCCAACGAGATGAGTCTACAATAAAATACTGCCACCCTTAAAATACTGCCACCCTTAAAATACTGCCACCCTTAACGCGCCTGTGGTATCCATTACATGTATTATAACGTCTATGAGGTTTTGAGAAGCATTGTTTGATAGTGCTATAGTGAAGGCAGTTGAGCATTCTATTTATGGGATTTTATTAAATCTGAAAAGGAGCTTATGAAAAACAGTAATATTTTGCTCTATTTGATGTTGACCGGCATTGTTAGTGGCGGACTTTGTGGTTGGATATTCGGCAAGGAAATGCTGATTGTCGACTGGATCGGCGAGATGTTTCTCAACACCCTCAAAATGCTCGTCATTCCCCTTATTGTTTCTTCCATGATCGTCGGTATTGCTGGACTGGGCGATATCCGTAAAGTGGGCAGGGCTGGGACGAATACCATTATTTATTTTTTGTCCACCACTGGATTTTCCGTGGTAGCCGGACTCGTGGTGGTAAATATAATGCAGCCGGGTCAGGGAGTCGAGTTGACTACAGAAATTCCAGATAAAGTCGCGGGCAAAGCGTCCGTTGGCATCACAGATATCCTTAAAAGTTTTGTTTCGCCCAACCTGATTCATTCCATGGCAGAGATGGATATTCTGCCGGTCATCATATTTTCACTTGTATTTGGTGGGGTTCTCACCACATTGGGTGAAAAGGGCCGGTTGGTGATCTCCGTTTTTGACGGGATCAATGCTGCTATCATGAAGATAGTGCATCTTGTGATGTACACGGCTCCTCTGGGGGTATTCGCGTTGGTGGCTTCGAAACTGGGCGCCGCAGGCGGCGGTGATATGTTTCTTGCCGAATTGCTCAAGATCGGGAAATTTGCCGCGACAGTCATTATGGGGCTGTTGTTTCACGCCGTGGTGACATTGCCCGCCATCCTGTATTTTGTTGCAAAAAAGAATCCGCTAACCTACTTCAAGAACATGAGTCCGGCGCTCACTACGGCTCTTTCTACAGCCAGCAGTTCTGCCACTTTGCCTGTGACCCTTGAGTGCGTGGAAGAAGAAAATAAAATATCCCGGCGTACTACCCTGTTTGTCATCCCCTTGGGAGCGACAGTGAATATGGATGGGACGGCCCTTTATGAATCAATCGCNGCGATTTTTATTGCGCAAATGGTTGGCATTCATCTCGGNTTTGGTGANCAGGTCCTTGTCTTCCTGACCGCCACGCTNGCGGCGATAGGAGCGGCAGGTATTCCTGAAGCAGGGCTTGTAACCATGGTGATTGTTCTNCAGGCTGTGGGCTTGCCACTGGAGGGAATCGGCATGCTTCTGTCCATAGACTGGTTTCTGGACCGCCTGAGGACTTCCGTGAACGTATGGGGCGATTCGATCGGTGCCGCAGTGGTAGACCGGCTCGAAGAAAAATATGCAGAAGGGGGAGAGACGTCATGATAATTCCTGTCGCATTCGGTGTGTTAGTCGGAGTTTTATCCTCGGGTTCGGGGTTGGGAGGCGGGTTTCTCGTGGTTCCCCTTTTACTTCAAATGGGTAAAGAGGCAAAAGTGGCGGTTGGTACTTCATTCATATTCATTCTCATGGTTGCCATTTCTTCTTTAGTGGGACACTCCAGAGTGGGAAACGTAGACTGGAAAGTCGGTGCGTTGCTTGCCTTGGGGGGAATACTGGGAGCGCAGGCGGGACCGCTCATTCTGAATCACATTTCCGATCAAAACTTCAAACGATTTTTTTCGGTTTTACTTGTTGGTACGGGGTTGTGGCTATTTTATCAATCCCGCACTTTGCCGTGACCCATCAGGACCCATCTTTTTACAGAGCGTTCCACACGTTACCTGAGTGATCAAGAGCCATCTTTTTCCCGACGCTTTCCTCGAACCAGACGCACAGCGAAAGGCCCGTCTCCGAGTTTGTTAATCCAGCTTGACCGTCCCTTGACCAGACTGAACATCATAGCGCGTTCCCCATTGATCGTATCGGTCCAACAGCAGTCGGCGCCTCCCTTTTCAAATTGCTCGTGGATGTGGATTTCGCTGTTTCCAAAGTCCCGATTGCTGAAACTTTTATCAAAAATAGTTTTGATATCCTCAAGCTTTGGAATCCGCCAGTCATCGAAGCCACCTATTTTCTCTCCGTTTTGTTCCTTGACCAGTTTCTGGGATTTCTCCAGATGCATCCAGCGACCCGTAAGTTGTCGGGAGTCTTCTTTAAACCACGTGAGGTCAGTTTCAGTATCAGTGATCGTGCCATCTTGATTGTCTTTGAATCTTGACATAGCCCCTCAAAAAATATTGGATGGTTTGTAAAACCGATTATAGCAAATCATATAGATAAAAAGATCAAGCTCTCAGTAAAGATAGCGAAAACCGCCCACCAACGGGTGTGCAGGAGGAGGAGATTAGCCACCACCCTGATGGGCAATTTCCGCCATAGTCACTCACGCTACTAACAAAACCCTTCCATAAAATAGGATGGTCTTTTACCCGGTAGAGGATTCGTTAAAAATAAATAATCCTTGCAAGGGGGAAAACATAACCTTAATAATTTCAATGTCACCAAAATTAAGGTGCAGAAAATTAAATTTAAGGTTACTTAAAGGAGAGAAACTCCAGCCCCTGAAAGTCGTATTGGAGTTGGCGAGGGAACTTTATAGAGAAAAAAGCCTGGTCAAATGGAGGTTGTTGGGGGCTGGCAATCACCTTTTTTAAGTCATAGGGGCTTTCTTCGCATGAGCGGAAAAAACACAGATGAACGATTATGCCGTATTTTGATTCCCGCTTGAATACCATGCCAAATATATCTCTGTTGTTAAAGAAATACTGCAAGATGAATTGCGGGTGGTTGACCTGAAATGTTTTTCCTTTCGGCAGTTTCGTCATATCTACTTTGCTGGGGACTGGAATACTAAGAATGGAATATTTTTTGAACGAAATATTATCAATGCAGTAAGCACTATTCGCAAAAGCGTCGATTAATAGGAAAACAGCTACAAGCAGTAGTTTCCAGTTTGCGGTAGTGCCGGGAAAGTATTTAGGCGGGTGAATCATGGTTTGAGGTTTTTGTTCAAGTCCACAGAGTGTCGGCTCCGTTTAGAAGGTTTTGCGGATGATAGGGAGCGGAAAATAGATTTACAAGAAAAATTTGGCAGGAATAAAAAAAGCCGGTAAGGCTACGCCCTACCGGCTCTAATTTTAAAACTTTCAGACCAGACGATTCTTACTTGTTGGTCGCATGGATCTCAGAACACTGCGCTCTGGTAACCAAGTTTTCGGTCATGTAACCGTCACGGTTCTGACCCATTGCACGGCGATAAGCGTCGCCAGTGTTGTCGCCATCACAGTCGCCGGGAACCAGTCCATAAACCTGAGCTTCCTCGATTGTTTTTGCCGCTTTCCAGGACTGCTCAGATTGGGATGAGCCGAACATCCAGTCTGCGCCACCACCATTACCAGCGTTGCTTAAAGACCGACCAGCACCAGACCTTTGGTTGACATAGTTTGCGTGTGCGCGATCTGATGCACCAATAGCCATCTGGGTCAGTCCAACACCCATTACGCTTTGGTCCACTTGACCATATGCACCTGGAACTACATCATCCGCACTGGCTGCGCCGATAGATAGTACTGCTACAAATGTAATTATTAATGCGATAATTACTGATTTTCTCATTCCTAAGCCTCCCCTAAAAATGATTGCTGATAAACCCGGTAGTACTAATACAAGTAAATGAAATTAATAAGCGCCGAGTCCGTTTAGCCGCCTCCCACCAGACTAATTCTGATGTTTTTATGTATCTCAGATATTCCCGTATGGACTGACAAAACAAATGTAAAATCCCTTACGATGTGCAGAATTTATAATCTTATTGAGCATTTGTCAATAAAAAAACACCTGCTACGAGTAGGGATAATCCTACCGCGAAGACCTGGCTTGTTCTGATACCCGAGCTTCCTGTGGAACCTATTGTTTTTTTATGGCCCTATAGCCTTCACGGGATATTATTTTGGGGACAAGGTTGAGGGGTTTTGACTCAGACTTTATGGATTTGGTAATGGGCTTCCCATTTGAGGGTAATGTTGATGGAAAGACTAAGGGGAGGATGTAAATATCCAGTCGATTCTCGGGCTCGATGGCGAAGAGGACCTTTGCACTGGTGCTCAGCTCTCGTTGGCAGGAAAGGCGATCTCCAGATAAAAAAAAGCCGATAGAACCAAGATTCTATCGGCTTAATAATTTAATTCAAATGTGCACACTATATGATTCTATAAATTACTTAAGTGTCGCATGATTTTTTTGACAATCAGCGTTGGATACCAGATGTTCCGTCATGTAACCGTCTCGGTTTTGGCCCATTGTACGGCGGTAAGTATCGCTGGAGTTATCTCCACGGCAGTCACCTACAACCAAACCAGTAACGTTGCCCGTGTCTTCTAAAGTTCTCCACTGTTTCCACACATTCTCTGACTGAGAGGAACCGAACTGCCAATCTGCAGAAGTGCTGATCGTGTTGTTTCTTGCTTGGGCTGCACCAGACCGTACGGCTACATAGTTTGCGTGCGCGCGATCATTAGCGCCGAATTGCATCAGGGTCTGGCCTACACCCATAACACTGCTATCCACTGAGCCTGAATAATTAGCGCCTGGAATCAGAGAGTCAGCATTGGCATTCAATGCGGTGAATCCCAAAAACAAACTAATTGCCAAAAACGAAATCACTTTTTTCATCATCTACTCCTTAGTAAATAAGATTAGAAAAAAAACCTGAGTAATACTAGCAATTAGTTTTTTTATAAGGTATAGGGTAAAGACTGATAATTTTGTGGTCTATAAACCTACATGTGGTAAGTGTTGTGCTTGGTCGAGGATGTATTTAGAATCAAAAGGGTGTGTGGGGTCGATCTGCTCAACATAATTGTCATTTTTTAATTGTTAGTATTTTTCCTAATCATTCTTTCCGCCTGTCTGGAGGGGGATATGTCTACCGAAGATAAATATTTTACAATCGATGAGGCCAATGCAGTTGTCCCTCAGCTACTGGTTGATGTCCCGCGTTTACAGGGGTTGATGAACGATTTGACTCATAAATATCCCGATGTGAAAAAGGCTAGGGAGAATGCCCAGCTCAATGGAGGAAGTGTGGAAGGAACTGACTATGTGAACTGTATTCTACAGATAAACTTTATGTCTGAAAGGCTAGAGTCTCGAGGGTGCATATTAAAAGGGATTAAGAACGGACTTGTAGATTTTCTGGCTCTTCGGGACGGGAGGGAAGTCTATTTTTGCTGGAAAAGTCCGGAGCCGAAGATCGAGTACTGGCACGACATTCAGGCAGGATTCGCCGGACGTCAGCGAATCTGATTTTACGCCTGTTTGCGGCGGTTCCCTTCTTGGATCATTTTTCTAATAGCTTTTACCAGTCGGGGGTTCCCAGATATTGCGTTTCCTGCATCGATTCCCGCTTTGTTGCCTGTAAAGTTAGAGAACTCACCTCCCGCTTCCTTGACGATAACTTTACAAGGCGCGAAATCCCATATGTATGCCCACGGGTCAACCATAACGTCAATCGCACCACGGATGGCCATCAAGTGGCCAAATGCGTCGGGGTAGGTGCGTACAATCTCGGCTTCTCGATTCAGCCGGTTGAGCAGATTCATGCATTTTTTTTCTTTGAAGCAGTACTGGTCGGCGACCCCAACGAATGCGCCTTTAATGCTTCCGTGTTGAGAAACACCAAGGCGCTGGTCGCCGCAATAACTTCCTTTTCCCTTAACGGCCCACACAGTTTCACCCAGGGCCGGAAGGGAGATTATCCCCATAACAGGTTCACCTTTGTGGAGCAGGGCCACCAGGGAAGCAAACAGGGGCAGTCCGCGGATGAATGAGCGGGTTCCATCAATCGGGTCAATCGTCCACACCCATTCCGATTTCACATCACTTTCACCAAACTCTTCGCCAATGATGCCGTGACCAGGATAGGCACTTGAAATCTTTTTGCGTAAAATCTCCTCTGCCTTGCGGTCAGCGATGGTGACTGGACTCTGATCGGATTTGGCTTCGACTGTTATATCAGTACGGAACCACTTCATGATCTCCCGATTGGAGGTTTTTAGATAGGATAAGGCTGCATCTTTAGCTTCCAGAAGGTCCATGAGGTTTCTCCGCTGAAAAGTATTTGGAATTTCTTTTATAGCAAATGGACTGCGTGGTGTCGATGGTTGCTGGTTGATTTGTGAATTTAAAGGATTGCTTTATAAATCTTTTAAAATATAATCGGGAAATCACTATCGCAAACTTGGTTCTAAAAATATGAAAGATAAGAATTTGATGATAGGCATCATTGCCTGTTTTGCTATATCGGTTCTCTTTATACTCGTGATTGTGTGGGAGATCAAAAAATCTGTCGACTACGATGAAAAAGTACGCCGACTTGCCACCAAGGCTACCCAGGCGGTTGAGGAGGATAACAGAGATTTCAGTGTCTACGAAACCATGCTTGGAGATGATGGACAGGAAATGATACTGGTTCCCGAAGGGGTCTTTACGCGTGGGTCAGACAGTGGCGGATTTGATGAAAAGCCACAGCAGGAAATTTATCTGGACGCATTTTATGTGGATAAGTATGAGGTGTCGGTTAAAGCTTATAATCTGTTTCGTAAAAATGCCGGTTATGTTAAGCCGTCATTTCCTTTTTTACAAGGGGATGAGAAGATCCTGGAGACACCTGATTTTCCAGTGGTTGGAGTTTCCTGGTACGATGCGGTCAATTACTGTAAATGGGGGGGCAAAAGGCTTTTGAGAGAGGCTGAATGGGAAAAAGCCGCCCGAGGAACACATGGTCTGGAATTTCCCTGGGGAAATAAATACCAGGAGAAACGGGTTAACCTAGCTGGGAAACAGGACGGTTTTGAATTCATGGCACCCGTTGGCAGTTTCCCCATGGGAAGAAGCGTTTACGGAGTTCACGATATGTCCGGAAATGTTTCGGAGTGGGTCGAGGATATTTACGATCAGTTTTATTACCAAGGTGCGCCGATGATGAATCCAACCGGACCCGAGCAAGGAAAAAATCGGGTTTTCCGAGGTGGGTCATGGGATTCACGAACGGTTGATGTTCGTAACTCAAAAAGGTTTGCGGCGACTGAAGGCAGAAAAGATGCGGTGCTGGGCTTCCGCTGTGGTTTATCCAAGGTAGACGTGAAGAAATAGTTCTTCTCGCCTCCAATTAGTTATTTTGTGTCGTGCTGAGCTTGTCGAAGCATTTGTATTTTTAAATGGGTTTACCACCGCCCGCAATTTTATTGAAAGTCGTAGGTGCCCAACGGGTGGGCCCTTCGACTGGGCTCAGGGCGACATTTTTTTCCTACTATTTTTGCAGTGGTAAACCCTCTCTAACCCAGAAATATTTCCAGGTAAACCCCCTTGAATCCCCAATCCAGATTCTGGATATTCATTTTCTTTTTTATTTCCGGCGCTACAGGTCTTATCTATGAGGTAGTTTGGACGCGGCTATTAACCCGCGTTATGGGCAACACTCACTATTCAGTTGCCACTGTGCTGACCATGTTTATGACCGGGCTTGCCCTGGGCAGTTACCTTGGCGGACGCTGGATTGATAAAAAGAGCAACCCGCTGGCCCTGTACGCCGTTCTTGAGGGAGCCATCGGGATTTACTGCCTACTGATCCCTTCCATGATTGAGTGGGCTTCTCCACTCTTCCTGTGGGTTTATCAGACGCAGACCGAGTCATACACTCTCGTCAGTTTGTATCGGTTTTTAATTTGCGGGGTTATCTTACTGGTGCCGACTTCTTTTATGGGGGCGACGCTTCCGGTTTTAAGCAAATATGTTTCACGAGATTCCGCATTTATCGGCCGGGATGTGGGGACTCTGTATTCGCTGAATACTTTTGGAGCTGTTTTTGGAGCATTATCCAGCGCGTTTTTGTTCATGCGGCTATGGGGGATCCTGTCCACCATTTGGTTTGCGGCCGCGTTAAACATCGGAATCGCCATCGTAATATTTTTGCTGTTTCGTCCGCGTATGAGCCGAGACGAACATGAAGAACCCACCACCGAAGACAAGGAAATAGAAAAGGACCCGTCTATATCTAACGCGATTCCCATTTTACTGGCATTTGGATTTTCCGGTTTGTGTGCCTTGGCCTATCAGGTGGCATGGAACCGGATATTTTCACTTTTACTGGGATCATCCGTTTACGCATTCAGCCTTATCCTGACCACGTTTATTCTGGGTCTGGCTTTGGGGACGGTCGCGTTTTCCCGCAAGGTGAACCAGTTAAAGCATCCGCTGGCAGTCTTCGGGATTCTACAGGCCGCGATAGGTGTTTCCGCGTTGATGGCGCTTCCCCTGTTTGGAGACGTGCCATTTGTTAATCGATGGGTGTACCAGAACTGGAGCATGGAGTTTGCTTCAATACAGTGGTCCGTTTTTCTGGTGATATTCTCCCTTTTGTTTATTCCAACATTTTGTATGGGGGGGCAGTTTCCAATAGTGATCCGGCTGGTGGCTCGTAAGTTGGATACATTGGGCCATTCGATTGGGAAGGTTTATGCTTCCAACACTGTAGGAACTATCGTTGGATCGTTTTTGGCTGGGTTTGTGCTGATCCCATGGATTGGCATTCAAAATACGATCCTGGTGGCTGTGGTTTTGAACATGTTGATCGGATTTGCTTTGCTGGTGATGTCTCCGGGATTCAGCCTGAATGTCAAAATGTATGTGTTGCCAGCGATTCTGGTCGTTTGTTTTTTGTGGGGACGGTCCATGGAGCCTTGGGATAAATCGGTTATCTCCAGCGGATCTTACATGCCTTATCGGATAGGTGACCTCAGTGAGGCTGAAGCCAAGACCAACAAAATTTTGTTTTACCGGGAAGGCACACACACAACCGTTACGACAGAGCTTTCTGTATCGGGAAATATTTTCTTGCGTGTTAACGGAAAAACAGACGCCTCTCTGGCTATGGATATGCGTACGCAATTGCTCTCTGGATATCTTCCCATGCTTTTGCACCCTGATCCCGAATCGGCATTGGTTATTGGACAGGGAAGCGGTATTACCCTGGGAGCTGTGGAGCAGTTTCCGGTGAAGTCTGTGGACCTTGTGGAAATTTCTTCAGCGGTGATTGAAGGTTCCCGTTTTTTTGATCCCTTCAACCACCATGCTTTGGATGATAAAAGACTAAAGCTTATCGTTGCGGATGGAAGAAACCATGTGGCCCTGGCGGACCGGAAATATGATGTCATTGTTTCCGAGCCTTCCAATCCATGGATATCAGGTGTCGGCGCGTTATTTACCATCAATTTTTTTGAGCTGATGAAAAAACGGCTCAACCCGGGAGGAGTCGCCTGTATCTGGGTTCACACCAATATGAGTCCGATGAGTTTTAAGTCGGTTGCACGTACCTTTGCAGGAACCTTTGAGTCTGTGACACTGTGGGAATCGATAGTTGGCGACGACTACTTGCTCATTGGGTCGGACTCTGAATTGAAGCTTCCTTATGAAAAGGTGGATGAGCTTTTGTCAGATGAAGTACGAGGTAAGGATCTTCATGGGATAGGAGTACATAAGGTGCGCGACCTGATGAGTCTTCTGATTATGAATAAGGAACGCATACTGGAGTTTGGAGAAGAGGCCCCCATTCACACTGATGATAATTCTCTCTTGGAATTTAACGCGCCAAGATATATATACAAGGACGAGCGAGATGTTCTGGTGCGCCAACTCACCCCATTCGTCAAAATTGATTCGTCGCTTTTAGAGTTCAGTCAATTGGATGAAACAAGTCGCCTGAGTGTTTTGAAAGATATTGAAGCGACCGAACGTTCGGAGAGTCAGGTTTCAGAGATCAAACGCCGGAATAGAGTTGATGGATTACTGGATCAGGCCAAATCAGCATATGAAATGGGTAACGCCGCTCGTGCTGTCGAAATTTATGGGCAAATCCTCAAGCGAGACCCAGAACATGTGCTGGCCTGGCTCAACATGGGCAACGTTCTTAAAGGGCTGGAGCGTTTCAGCGCGGCGGAGATTGCATATAAAAGAACTCTGGAGGTCAATCCATTCTATCTCTTTGGGAATATTGCTTTGGCCCAGCTTTATTTGACCAACAAGGAACCTGAGAAAGCGTTGGAAGTATTAAAATCTGCCCGTGAGTGGCATACTGGCGATAGTGAGATAAGCCTGTACATGGGGCTGGCTTTTTCATTTCAGAAAAATGTGGAACTTGCGGTAATGGAACTTCAGAATGCTATTCGGTTGAACCCCGAGTTCGATTTGCCATA
>PCCT01000025.1 GCA_002731985.1 Nitrospinota bacterium | reverse complement strand
AACGGAGCAACCTCCTATTTTGTTACATTCTTCCTGGATGCCGGGTCCTCCCTTTGCACTGATATGGCACCGGCTACGCCTGCTCCCATCATTAGAAAAGAGTTGGCGGCGCTGACAATCGCATCGGTATCACTTTCGGTGATATCGCCTTGGATCAGCTCAATTTCTGATTGGTTGACGGTGACCTTCACAGGCTATCTCCAAATTTACTTGCCCGTAGAGCCAAACCCCTTTTCGCTTCGTACCGTATCGTCTAGATCATCAACGGAAAGGAAGTTAATGCTTTCAACTTTTTGAACCAATAACTGAGCGATGCGGTCTCCCGGTTCGATAAGATAATCTAAATCAGAATGGTTGAACAGGAGGACTTTCACTTCGCCACGGTACGGGGAATCAATAACCCCTGCGCCGCAATCAATAGAATGTTTGACGGCAAGGCCGCTTCGTGGCCAGATAAGGCCCACATGTCCTTCCGGCAGTGCTATATGGAGCCCGGTAGAAACCAGCATTTTCCCGCGAGCCGGTACTGTAGTTTTTTCCGAGGCTCTGATATCTGCTCCCGCATCTCCGGGGTGGGAGTATGAGGGCACATGCGGCCCCGTTACTTTGCACGTTTCTTGAAAAGGCTTATTCATGTCAATGGTCATCCTTAAAACAGGTTTTTTTTGCGATGGGCTAACTATAGTCGAAGTGAGTTTTCTGCGCAAAAGAAATTAAGGAGGGGGTAAAGCTTGAGGGGGTAGGCGAAAAGCCCGCCCCGTTGAAACCTCTTATTTAAAGCAACTGAACGACAAATCTTTTTAATATCCTGCCCTTGACGAGAGCTGAAGGGCTTTAAACAGAGGTTCCGCTTGAGGCGGACTGTTCTACAGCATAAAAAGGATGGCGGGCTACTATTCCGTTATGCAGACCCGTTTGGGACTGCAGGGAACGGGCAAAAGGGCTTCTATGGCACGCCGGTTGGAAGAACTTCTTCTGCCGATAAAACCTTAGAGGATTCGGCCGGCGCTCATGCATTTTGGGGTTTGGGAAGGAGTTGTGACGCGAGTGCTTCCCAACAGCCATAAGGCCGTTCTGTACTGAAACCAAGGGACGCACTATACCTTCCATAGAAGCATCTTTCATAGTAACCCGCCCAGGGTGAGTTCTTAGGTCGTATGTCTTATTAAACTGGTTATCTTCTAAACTCAGCATAATTTTGTGTGTTCTTATCATTTTCATGAAGATGATTACACGGACCTATTTGCACACTATCTTCCCTTATATTGTATGTCCATCAGAAACTACCACCATATGTGGTGGCTGTCAAGGAGTAAATTTTCGAGGAAAGGAGTTTTTATGATAACCATTTATTTTTCAATATATTAAATGGAATATTTTTTAAATTTTTGGAGGAAATGAGGGGTTTGGTACAGTATATTGTGTAGACCGGGTCAATATTAACCCTTATAAAGTAGCCACGGTTCTTGAGATTAAGGGGGTTTATCGGGAGAGGGAAGTCGAAATCACTCAGATGTAGGTTTATCTTTGAATTTATGAAGGTTAATTGATATTTCATCAAGAATTCGCTTGTTGGTAGTGTATATCGTAGAATTTTTCATAGTTCGAAGATAGTGGAGATCAGAAGACCTCGCTACGGCATTTCCCAAGACCACATGAGCGAGAACCTTGTCCTTTTTATCCAATAATTCGACTGAAAGCCGGGGTTGGGTGAAGCCGGTTATTGTATCGCCGGGGTCTGTTGGCAGGGTGGATTCGAATTCCAGGGAATTCAGGGTCCAAAGTATGTCATTGCCAATGAAACTCTGGATAGCATCAAGCTGTTTAGGCTGGGCAAGGTTCCAATCATTATCTGATTTATTCAAAATAAAAGTTTGCTCTGAATTGTGAATTTTGATTTGCCGGACTTCATCTTTATTAAATTTAAGAAGTGTCTTGTCTTTTAAATCGTGCAGGGAGCGAAAGATTGTTTTCACGGAAGATTGTTTAAGTGTGAATACCGCTTCTTCGCCGGTCCGCTTTGCAAAATAATGTTCTCTGTTTGATGTTTGATTGCCAAGTATCAACGACCAGGTTTTTCCATCTTTGTAGCTGAGGGTTAATTCTTTTTCTGGTCGGCCAAAACCAAATAGTTTCGGGTCCGTGACAAATGTTTTAACGAATTCTACGATGCGTGTGTCTTTCAAGTCAAATAGTAGACTGTTGACCGTCGCCGTGCTGGCTTGCGTACTAACGGGTTTCTGGATGATCCACTTTTGTGAATCCTTTTTGTCGTGCGTCAGGTGAATTATTTTTCCATCCATATGTAGGCTCAGGCTGGCCACCTCGTCATCATCGAATTTGACTAGTGACTTGTCCATGAAGTCTACCAGTCGGCTATTGTTCAAAGTGTCGAATAATGATTGATCAATGATAAATATATTTTTTCTGGCAAGTGTTTTGGCGTAGAATCCGTTTCCACCTTTCTTCCCAATCAATAAAATGAGCGGGTCACTTGACTTTGTTCCGCTCACTTTAAGAATAAGTTTCGGATCAGTTAATCCGTAAGAATCCAATTTTTCTGGGCGTTCTTCTATGAATTCTTTGATTCGTGCCGCCCGGATGGTGTTTAAAAAGTTTGATATTTCATTTTCATTTCCTTTTGCGCGAGTCTCCTCTTCAGATAACCTCCAGGACTCCTTAGATTTTTCAAGGACGAGGATTTTTCCGTCACGGGTACACTCAAGTTTTGAGACCTTCGAAGTTTCAAAGCCGAGGATTGTTTTATCGCGTAAGTCGAAAACACTTCTATCAAGATTATTGCTGGTGACTTCCGCCGCAAGGATTTTGTTTTCATCAGAACGTGCTAAGTAAATTTTGTTTCCCATTGGGTGGTCGTCACCCACTCGTAATCCTTTTGTCTTTCCATTTTTCATTGAGAGGGAAACTTCAAGGGCGGGCATGTTAAGCCCGAAGACACTTAAATCTTTTGGGGAGTCGTCAACGAGACGGGTGAAGCTGAGGTTATTAAGAAACGATAGATAAGTTGAGGCGGCTGCGGAATCACCTTTAGCATCAACGGGTGAGGTCATTCGCCACCCGTCAGCGCCAGAGCGTTTTAATGTAATAGAACTTTTGTTTTTAATAATGGAAAACGTGTCAACATTACCCGGTTTGAATGGCAGGACTTTTTCCGAGCGTATTTTTTCTTCCTTTTCACGCTTCTCTGTGGGTACATCCACGAGGAAGTAGTAAAGGACGATTCCGACAAATGCTACCGTCAGCGCAATCGTCCCCTTAAACTTCATAAGCTGCGCCTCCTCCACCAGGTTCGTATTCCCATTAAAACGACCAGGGCGGGTGTAAAAACTCCCAGCATTAAAATAAATAATCCCTGGGATTGCGTTAGTGAAAGCGGGGTGTTCTTCCGTTCTTTGGGTCGGATCGAAATAAGGTTTTTTTCTTCCGCCAGAAAGGAGGTAGTATTAAGAAATAAGTCACCGTTTCCGGAAAAATTAAAATATTTGTTGCCCACGAAATCTGAATCGCCGATGACTACCAGACGAGCTTGCCTGGTATTTTTAGAGGTGTCGGTGAAAATATTTGCATTGTCATCAGCAGAATTTTGTTTTGGCTCATGGGCGGGTATTTCCCGTGTTGAGATAACTGCCACGGAGACAGGTCCTTTAAAGTCTGCTTGTTCGTCAAACTGGGACTTGCCCTCGTTGAGAGCAATCAAGTTGGTTTCGGCCCAACTACTCGATCCTGTTTGCAGGAATTCTGTGGCTTCTACGCCATCAACTTTCTCAGCTTTTACCATGCGCAGAAGAGGAAAAATTGTTGGGAGCACAAATTCACGGGTAATATCATGAACGATATACTGACTTATCACTGGCGCGGCATAATCTCCGCCAAACATTTTAGACATGGGGTCTATGACAAACGAATCTGGAACGTCGATGCTCCATCGCTTGAGAAGTTCTTCCATTCCGAATTTAGACTGAGGGTCCAGAAGCAGAAGCACCGACCCACCTGCATTGAGATAGTCTTCAATAATTTTTTGTTCTTCTGGGGCAATGGGTTTTTCAGGTCCCGGGATGACAAGAAGTTTTGTGTCAACCGGAATTTCACCTGCTTGAAGTAGTAAGAGGTTTTCCACTTGGAACCCGTCCTTCTCTAGAGATTCTTTAACGGCGGACAACCCCTGATTCTCTTCATCACTAATGCGCTTTTCTCCATGCCCTTCCAGGAATCGGATCACTTTTTGTTCGTCTTTAATTACTTTAAGAATACCGTTGACCAGATTCGCTTCGCTTGGGTCTTTTACCTGGGTTTCCTTCTTCCCGCTTTCAAGGACAATGGTGCTGTAGGTGGTGATGCCGAATTTTTTCGTTATGGTAGGGTTTTTGTCTGGATCGATAAATGAGAGACTGAGTTTGTCTGAGGATTCTATGAGGGCTTGCATCCGGTCTTGAAAAGAACTCTTTTCCGGCGAACCGGTTTGGAAAAAGGCAGTCAACTTGACTTCGCGCGGCAAAGTCTCAACGATTATTTTTGTTTGTGGCGAAAGCGTGTAAAAACCGGTTGCCGTAAAGTCGTATTGCTGTTTGTGGCGAAAGACGATCATGTTTATGAATATCAGGATGCCAAGAAAAACTAAAAGCAGAATCAGCGAATTGGTTCCGTGAAGCACTGTCCGTTTTTTCATCGCGTTATCTCCATCGGGATGACTCAAGGACTCTATGGGTGAGGAATAAACCAAAAAGGATAAACGAAAGATAATAAGCCAGATCGCTGGAATCTATCAATCCTTTAAGAAAATGCTGCAGATGCGTTATGAGAGAAAGATACTCCAGTATCTGCCCCAGTTCAGGGCCCGCCGCCTGTGCACCCCAGCCTATAAACCATATGAATAAAGCTATACCAAAACCTATGACAGCCGCGATGATCTGATTATCAGTGAGGGAAGAGGCAAACAGTCCCATTGATACATAGCACCCTGTCATAAGAAATATTCCCAGATAGCCTGTAAGTATCGGGCCGATCTCCGGTTGCCCTGCAAATACCAGGTATCCAATGGAATACCCGGAAAGGAGCATCATCAAGCTAATCACAATCATGCAGGCTAGAAATTTTCCCAGAATGATTTCCTCGAGGCGGACTGGTGAAGATAAAAGAAGGGCAAATGTTTTAGACTTTTTTTCCTCAGCGAAGCTACGCATGGTTATCAATGGGATGATGAATAAAAGAATCACTGCCATTTGCTGGAAAGAAGGTTCAATCACCATCTCATTTAAGTTCAATCCAATATCCGCACCACGTAGCTGGTGTGTTTGAAAACTGGCAAAACTGAAAGAATTGAGAAGAATGAAAAAAACAATACCGTAAAGAATCAGAAATACTGTGGTCACAGAATAAAAAACGGGTGAACTGAAAAACGATCCTAGATCTCTTTTTGCTATGATCCACGTGTTTTTCATGGCTTCACCTCATTTTCTTCCAACGTTAGTTTGAGGAAAATGTCTTCCAGTGTCATAGAGGCAGGTTTAAGCTCTACGATGCCCCAGTTATTGTCCAGTGCCAGTTTCGCGATGGCATCTTGAATATTGGCATTCGGTTCGCAATCAATTGTGAACTGTCCGGTTTCCTGTTCAACGACAGCATTCGTCTGATCTAGTGCGCGGAGTTTTTCAATTGTCTCGCCGTCACTTCGGCGCACTTTTAAAATTAATCTTTCCCCATTGCGCAATCGGGTCGTTAGAGATTCCAATGAATCAACGGCCACTATTTCTCCTTCGCTAATGATGATAACCCGCTTGCAAATTTGTGTTATTTCAGGAAGGATGTGCGAGCTTAAAATAATTGTATGCGACGAGGCCAGATCCTGAATCAGCTTTCGAATTTCAATGATCTGGATCGGATCTAATCCTATGGTGGGTTCATCTAGAATTAGAATATCCGGGTCGTGGATCAAGGCCTGGGCGATGCCGACTCTTTGTTGGTAACCTTTTGACAGTCGGCCTATGACCCGATTACTGACATCTTTGAGAGAACACTTTTCGATGACCTGTTCCACTGCTGACCGGGCTTTTCTGGAAGGAACATTGCGTAGCCTGGCCGCAAAGGTCAGGTAGTCAGAAGCAACCATGTCGGAATACAGAGGAGGAGTTTCAGGCAGGTAGCCAATGAGCTTGCGGGTTTCTAAGGATTGTTCAAATACATCAAAGCCGCAAATCTTTACGCTACCGCTTGACGCAGGCATGATGCACGACAAGATGTTCATCGTTGTAGACTTGCCGGCACCATTTGGGCCTAAAAACCCAACGACCTCCCCCTTTTCGATCTGAAACGATAAATTTCTTATCGCCTCCCTGGGGCCATATGATTTAGAAAGTTGCTCTACTTCGATCATCTTTTGATGTGAAATAATTAATTCGTAATCGTTTCCCTGGAATTGTACGCTACGGAAGATTGTTTGCTTCGAATTAAAAATCCAGAGGTAATACTTTGCGGATGCACTATCTGCCGGGGCCAGTTTATGTTAAGCCGTTACTGCATAGATTTTACTATACACCATATTCGTGCTTGAAAATTTAACATATGAAAATATTTATTTTTAAATAAAAAAACATCACGGTTTGATTCTCTTGCCTTTCGATTGTGCTGAACGGCCAATATGATATGATCCAACTCGGCCACCGCTTTGAGTCGATTAATGATATGCTCGACCAGCGGAACTCCTGCCAGAGGACAAAGGGCTTTCCCTGGCAGTCGGGTTGAGGTCATTCTGGCTTGCAATATAGCGGCTACAGGAATCATAATCTGTCGCGGTTAAATATGCAGGCCTCATTGTGCTGGTTTCCAGATAAATCTGTAATGCAGAATAAATCATATGAAATGTCCTAAAAGATTAAAGCAGGGAGATAGGGTAGGGGTGGTCGCGCCGGCGGGTCCGGTGGATCCAGAAAATCTGGAGAAAGGACTGCGAACGCTCAAGCGAATGGAGTTTTTGCCTGTGGTGGCTAAACATGTTCTGGCGAGGGACAGGCATCTGGCGGGAACGGATGAGCAACGGACGCAGGATCTGAATGATTTATTTGGCGACAAAAATATTAAGGGAATCTTTTGTGCGCGAGGTGGTTATGGGAGCAACCGCGTTCTCTCCGGCCTTGATCCTTCTGTCATTCGCAGGAACCCTAAGGTTTTTGTTGGGTCCAGTGATATCACGCTTCTTCTTTTATTTCTGGTTCAGGAGTGTTCGCTGGTGGCGTTTCATGGTCCGATGGTTGCGGGAAATTTTGGACGCTATCCCATGCCAAAGTCAAAGCGCCAGTTTTGCGAAATCCTTTTGGGAAAAAAGGCAGGTAAACGGCTCACCGCAAAGGGAGCGCGAGTTTTTAATCCGGGAATCGCTGAGGGGAAAATGACGGGCGGGTGCCTTACTTTACTTTGCCGTTCTTTGGGGACGCCGTGGGAAATTAAAACCCGCAATCGGATTCTTCTGATTGAGGATGTAAATGAACCTCTTTACAAGATTGACGGAATGCTCTGGCATTTGAAACAAGCGGGAAAGTTCAAAGGAATTCGTGGAGTCGTTTTTGGAGAAATGGTCAATTGCCAGCCTTCAAAGAAAGCGGGCGGGTCTTTTAAGGAAATTTTGCGCGACGTGTTTGCTGATAGCTCTTTCCCGATTCTAACGAATTTCCCAGCTGGGCACGGACGAGAAATGCTTACTTTGCCGATGGGAGTGGAGGCCAGACTGGATACGAAATCTAAGTCGCTTGAATTTGAAAACTGCGGTGTGCTGTGATGATGCAGAACTTTATATGCGGACCGGAATTCCCTTCGACTTCAAATACCTTTTTGTTTCTCCAATGGTAAATTCCTTGAAGTGAAAAATAGATGCGGCTAAAACGGCGTCTGCCTTGCCTTTGACGATTCCTTCAAAAAGATGATCCAGTGTTCCCGCCCCGCCAGAAGCTATGAGGGGGATTGTGAGTGATTCGGATATGGTGCGGTTGAGTTCCAGATCGTATCCGCTTTTGGTTCCATCGCAGTCCATGCTTGTAAGGAGGATTTCCCCGGCACCGTATGTTTCCATGAGTTGAGCCCAGCGCACGGCATGGATACCGGTGGGATTTCTTCCTCCATGGGTGAACACCTCAAATGAAGGTTCCAATTCGTTTCCTGTCAGGAAAAGATCGGGATGCATGTCGCGCCAGAGTAGTTTGGAGTCTGCCGGTTTTTTAGTGGATTCCACTCGTTTGGCGTCGACCGCAACGACGATGCACTGGTTACCAAATTTTTCGGCGGCGTTGCGAACAAACTTAGGGTCGTGTACTGCGGCGGTATTGATGCCAACTTTGTCCGCTCCTGCGTTTAGGAGATTGCGAATGTCATCCAGATTACGTACTCCCCCGCCCACGGTCAGAGGCATGAAAACTTTTTCGGCGGTACGTGCGACAATATCCAGGATGATGTCCCGTTTTTCATGGGAGGCGGTGATGTCAAGAAAGGTCAACTCATCGGCGCCTTCTTTTTCGTAGGCGGCGGCTACTTCCACCGGATCACCGGCGTCGCGCAAGTTTACGAAATTAACGCCTTTGACCACTCTGCCGTCTTTTACGTCCAGACAGGGAATAATTCTCTTAGCCAGCATAGCGGTTCAGCAACTCCAGGGTTTGGGGATAGGTGAAGCTTTTATCGTACAGGGCTTTGCCTGTGATGATGCCTTCAACGCCGTTAGGTTCAAGGGCCATGAGGTCTTCAATGTCTGTTAGCTTGCTCACTCCACCAGATGCGATCACTGGCCGTTTGGTGCTGTCGGCAAATTCTTTAATGCTTTTCAGATTGGGGCCTTGAAGCATTCCGTCACGGCTGATGTCGGTGAAGATATAGCCTGCCACGCCATAAGATTCCAGTTTTTGTGCTAGGTCGGTGGCCCGCTGGTCTGAAACTTCCACCCATCCTTTAATGGCGACGTTACCATCTCGGGCNTCNATGCCAACGATGATTTTACCGGGAAATTCCTTGCACGCTTCGGCGANAAATTCGGGTTCCTTTTGNGCAATCGTTCCTAGAATTACTCGAAAGGCTCCGGCATTAACATATGTTTCGATGGTCTTAAGGTTGCGGATGCCTCCNCCTACCTGAATATCAACGGAACTGTTATAGATTATTTTTTTTACGATTTCGGCATTGGCTGGTTGCCCATCGAAAGCGCCATCCAGGTCCACTACATGTATGAGGGGAGCCCCTTCTTCGTCCCAGTGGCAGGCCATGGCAACAGGGTCATCTGAATAAACGGTTTCCTGATCAGCCTTTCCTTGTGACAGGCGTACGCAACGCCCCTCTTTAATATCAACAGCGGGAATGATTTTCATATAAGAGTTCTTTTTCTAAAGTTTTATGGTTTTTGTTCACTAATCTCTCTTTCCGTTGCCGGGACCTTCGGTATGGAAGAGGGAGCATTTGAGGATGAATAATATCAGATTTATTTTTTTAGAGGTTTTTTATTATACAATGCTCAGAAAGTATGGGATACCTTGACTCAATTATTCACTCAACTATGCTAGAGTGGTTTTCAGGTTTGAGGCTGTTTTTATCTGTAGCGGGATACCAATTAAGGGTTTGATGATGCTTCACTATAGATTTGTTTTCGGGGAGATAGAATGACAGAGAGTCAGATTTCTTCCAGAGCCCTCAGGGAGCAAGAGGCTTTTGATGAGGGATTACAAAGAGATGGCTATATGGAAGTGTTTGATCACACTTGCCATTTGTTTTTGCGGCGAAGAGATCAACTCATCTGTGATGAACTGCAGTATGCCCAGGGTAAAGATGTGCTGGAGTTGGGCTCCCAATCTTGGAGAGCCTGGGTTGAGGGTAATGACATTCGACCGGCGAACTTGCATTGCATTAATATTTCCCAGGAAGAAATCGATCAGGGTAAGGAGAGTTCACGCGACACCAAGGTCAAACCGAATTTTTATTTAATGGATGCCAATTGTCTTGAATTCGAAGATGACTCTTTTGATTTTGTTTATGGTTGCGCTATCTTGCATCACTTGGATTATGGTCGGGCATTGGATGAAGTATGCCGAGTCTTGAAACCAGGTGGGCGAATCCTGTTTGTTGAGCCGTTAGGCATCAACCCTGTAGGGAAGCTGGTGAGGGCGATTACACCTTTTGCGCGTACGGTTGATGAAAAGCCGCTCATGTTTGCAGAGCTTGCTGAGTTGGAAAAAAAATTTCATACTCGTCATTACTATGAAGAATTGTTTTCAGTTCCGTTGGGAGTGATATCAGGTTTTTTGTTTGATAATGCAGACAACTGGTTGACTCGGTTCGCATTCAATCTGGACCTTTCTTTGAATAGAGCGTTCCCTCCCTTGCGATATTTATTCAGACACGTGCTGGTGATAGGGACTCTAAAGTGATTTTTTGAGGATGGGGGTGCTCTCCTTCTAATTCCCTGGAATGAATCTTTGTTTAAACTCGCAGTAAGGGGAGGCGTTGGGAATTAGGGGGATCAGGTTTCCAGCTTTTCAAAGAATTTAGATTTTCTGTTCTTATTGCTTTTTATTCGAATTAATTTGAATTTACTATTTGTTTTATAAGGAAAGGTTTAATGAAAGTTAGCAAAGCTCCGCTGGATGGGGTGCTCATTGTAGAGCCTAAAATATTCAAGGATCCGCGCGGGATGTTTTATGAAGTTTATTCCGCGAAAAGATATGCGGAGCATGGAATTACCGCTCATTTTGTTCAAGATAACCACTCTGTTTCTGAGAAGGGTGTCGTAAGAGGACTTCATTACCAGGTAAATCCGGGGCAGGCTAAATTAGTGCGGGTTACCCAGGGAGAGGTGTTTGATGTGGTTGTGGATATTCGTAAGGAGTCATCTACTTATGGTAAGTGGTGGGGGCTTCGTCTTTCTGAAACAAATAATTTGCAATTGTATATTCCTGTGGGATTCGCCCACGGGTTTTGTGTTTTGAGTGAGACAGTAGAATTTTTGTATAAATGTTCAGATTATTACTCTCCTGAAAATGAACGCGGTATTTTGTGGAATGATCCTGACCTGGCTATCGACTGGCCCGTCGAAAATCCGACTCTTTCGGAAAAGGACAAAGTCTATCCGCGCTTAAACGAGATCTGATTACCCCTGAAATTTATTGGAGTGAATCTGGTCGAAGCTCAGCCGCAAGAATAACGTAGAGGTTTCGCTCCACAGTCAGTCACGCAAAAATCCCCAAAAATTTTTATATTATAAGGCCGCCGGGTTGTTAGGCGGTCTTCGTGTTTTCGGTTGTCAGGGCATCATCGCCCCGTTATTGATGTCCAGGGTTTGTCCGGTTATGGAGGTTTGCGCGTCTGAAATCAGGAAGGCGGTGAACTCTGCGATTTCATCGGGTTGTGACATCCTACCCAGAAGAACATCTTTCATAGCTAGTTGGAAGGCTTCTTCTTTGCTTATTTTTAATGCCTCAGAAAATGACTGTAGTCCTTCATGTGCCATGGCGGTATCGACCCACCCGGGGCACAGGGCGTTGACGAGAATTTTGTCTTGAGCCAATTCAACCGCTAGAGAGCGGGTCAGCCCTAATAATCCTGCTTTCGACGCACAGTAGGCCGAGTATCCCGGTACCCCGAGCCTCGCCAGGATTGAAGAGAGGATAACTATCTTTTTATACGGTGCGCCACTCTTTTTGAGGTAAGGCAGGCTCTCGTGAATGGTGTTATAGGTTCCGGTAAGGTTGATGTCGATGATTTCCCGCCAGCGGTCGTTTGATGAGTAATTATTTTCACCGCCCACCCCCGCATTCGCAATAAGTGCGTAAAGTGACTCGATCTTGCTTTTTTGCAGGGCTTTGGAAATCTCTTGGGCTTGTCTAATGTCACAAGAAATGAGCAGGTGTTCCTCGGAGCGCTCTAAGGTTTTCTTTGTTGTTTCAAGTTTATCCAGATTTCTGCCCAGAAGAATCAGGGAATAGTCATTTCTGGAAAGGCGTTGAGCGATAGCTCTGCCGATTCCGCTTCCCGCCCCAGTAACTAAAACAGTTTTCGTAGTGCTCATATTTATTGTTTTCTAATGGGGACGAATGGGAGAATTGCTCCTGGGGTCTCCGCTCAGGGCCTTAATAAACTCTGCAAGGTGACCGGCTTTTTCCAATTGGGAGCTTTTGTTGTATGTCATGACGAGGTTATTCATCATCCGCACCAGGGTTTCTGTATTGGTGGCAGTGCCCAGATAGTGTTCTTCAAAATGGTAGCCCATTTTTTCCGCCAGACTGGAACAATCCTCCGGCGAAAGGATGCGTCCCTTGTCAAAAGGATCAAAATAGACAGGTTGAGTCAGTGAATCATATTTTGCTATGTAGTGACCTGGCAACCCCACTCCGACAATGGGAAGCCCTAAACGTTGGCCTACAAATACACACAAGGTTGACAACGTTATAGGAATGCCTTTTCTATTCTCAAGCATCCGCGAAAAATAAGTGTTGTCCGGACTTAAAAAGTCTGTTCGGTTGCCTTCAAATCCTTTTTCATAGAAAAGAAACCGGGTCAATATTTGGACGGCCTGTTCAGGCGATTTTTCATCTCGGATAAGATCGAATGCCTCGGCTGCCAACTGGTCTAGAGTTCGACAGATGATATCGGTTTCTTCGTCTGGATAGCCAAACTTTGACAAGAGAACCACGCCAGCTTCCAAGTCCCATTGTCCTCCTGTTAAAGTTGTGGCTAGTTTGCGAAACTGCCCCAGAAGTTGCTTCGGGAAAATTGCCCGTATCACTTCCTGAGCCAAGGATTTGACCTCGGGCTTTTCGGTTCTTACGGCTATTTCAAGGAAAGGAATCGCGTCTTCGCCCAGTTGAATGAGTTGATCCCGCACTCGGTTGCGGACAAACTCGTCCCTGTCGTCGATCAAACGAATGAGATGAGAAATTTGACTTTTTTCGGGTTCGGACGCCATGAGAGAATTATTAAAAAAGCCTGATCGGACTATTTCCCGACCAGGCTTTTGTTGGTGTTAATGATTCGCTTAAAGGTCAGGTTGCGGTGTCATGCGTAAATAAGGTTTGATCTCTTTGAAACCTTTCGGAAATTTGGCTGGAATGTCCTCTGTTTTGATAGCAGGGATAACCACGCAATCATCACCGTGTTTCCAGTCAGCTGGAGTCGCTACCTGATAATTTGCGGTTAACTGAAGTGAATCGATCACGCGTAGTATTTCATCAAAATTCCTGCCGGTAGAAGCAGGGTAGGTCAACTGGAGTTTGACTTTTTTGTCCGGACCAATAATGAATACAGAGCGAACGGTCAGATTATCGAGTGCATTAGGGTGAATCATACCGTACATGGTGGCGACATTGCGGTCGGGATCGGCAATGATCGGGTAGTTCATGGTACAGCTTTGCGTTTCGTTAATGTCATTGATCCATCCCTTGTGGGATTCCAGCGGATCGACACTGATAGCGATGGTCTTGACATTTCGCTTTTCGAATTCACCTTTCAAATTAGCTACCCGGCCCAGCTCTGTGGTGCAGACGGGTGTGTAGTCTTTAGGGTGTGAAAACAGGATTCCCCAGCCGTCGCCCAGCCACTTATGAAACTCGATGGTGCCCTCTGTAGTTTTCGCAGTGAAATCTGGTGCGGTGTCCCCAAGCCTGATAGTCATAACCGTTTCCTTTCCATAATATGTTTATAAACAAAAGGTTGATGGTAATTACCAAATAATATAAAAATCAACGGGAATATACCCCAGCTAAATGCCATAATTATCGGATCTAACAATTATAGCATATGAAAAGTCCGGTTAGCGAAAGTCGACAAAAAGCCGTCGAAATGAAGATATATTTATAGTTGCATGTGGAATATTATTTTACTTACATAAGATGAATTGAAGTTCTCTATCGGTTCAAAAAATTTGCCCGGTTCATCATAAAAATAAGGTGTTATTCATGGAGCGGGACACGAGAGGAAAAATTGAAGAGACCCAGCGGTTCATGCTCATGCTCTGGGCGATTTTTCTGATCATTTTATATGTGTGTTCGTTTCTACTTGAGTACCATTTCCCTGGTCAGGAAGAAGATGTGGTCGCAGGAGAAAAAATACTGACCGATCTCCAGAAAGTATTTTTTTTCGCCTTGATGGGAATGGGGTTTCTGATTGACCTCGTAAATATGCGGGGTGACAAGAATAAGGCGTATGTGTTTTTGATATGGTCACTTGTGTTGGGTGGATTTTCCAGTGGGATAGGAGCAATGCAATATCATGTAATTTTTCAAATCATGGGCGGAGGGTAAGAACTTTGATTTTTCGAAATTAAGACAGAGGGTCCTCAATTGACTCCTGAGGGGGGAAGTGATAATTTAAGGAAAATACAGGCCAATAAAAACAAAATGGGCCGTTAGCTCAATTGGTAGAGCAACTGACTCTTAATCAGTAGGTCCTCGGTTCGACCCCGAGACGGCCCACCATTT
>PCCT01000024.1 GCA_002731985.1 Nitrospinota bacterium | reverse complement strand
ACCGCTTGTCCCTTTTCTCCACACAATAAGTATTAGCAATTGGGATGCCGAAGCGATTCCGGTGCCTTCTCCTCACTATTGCGCTGTAGTTCATGCCAAGGATTCATCTGGTTACCTGAGCCCACCCGGTTTGATCTGGATTTCCCCAATTTAATGTAATAATTTGTTTAAAAATATGATCTAACGTTATAAGATGAAAAATTCATTTCACCTCTATTTTCCCTGATACAGGGATTTTTATATTTTTAAGGCATAAGGAGTCAATCATGACAGAAGAGGCAAAACCTGCATTAAACCGAAAAAGCCGTGTAGTCACCCAGGGTGACAGACGCTCTCCTAATCGTTCCATGCTTCGTGCAGTCGGTTTCACTGACAGCGATTTCGAAAAACCCATTATTGGAGTAGCCAACGGTCAAAGCGATGTCACCCCCTGTAATGCGGGGCTTGGAAAGCTTGCAGAAATCGCGAAATCGGAAATCAAAGACTCAGGAGGAATGCCTCAGATGTTTGGCACCATCACCGTCAGTGATGGAATTTCCATGGGGACTGAAGGCATGAAATGCTCCCTGGTCAGCCGCGAGGTCATTGCAGACTCAATTGAAACTGTGTGCCGGGGAGCTAACCTGGATGCGGTCATTTGCGTAGGCGGATGTGACAAAAATATGCCCGGAGCGCTCATAGCCATGGCACGCTTGGATATCCCTAGTATTTTTGTTTACGGCGGAACTATCAAACCCGGTCACCTTGATGGAAAGGACCTGACAGTGGTCAGTTCATTTGAAGCTGTCGGACAGTTCAGTGCCGGTTCCATCAGTCATGACCAACTAATCGATATTGAAAATAATGCATGTCCCGGATTCGGCTCCTGTGGCGGAATGTACACCGCCAACACCATGTCCTCGGCGATAGAGGCAATGGGAATGAGCATGCCCTATAGTTCCACCATGTCCAATGAGGATAAGGAAAAGGGGTTAAACACCCAGAAAAGCGCTCAAGCCCTTTTCCCAATGCTGGAAAGAAATATCACACCAAAGGATATTCTTACTAGAGAAGCGTTTGAAAACGCCATCTCGGTGGTCATGGCTGTGGGCGGATCCACGAATGCAGTTTTGCACTTGTTGGCCATCTCCAGTTACATGAATCTAGGATTAACAATCGATGACTTTGAGGCAATCCGGAAAAAGGTTCCTCACTTCTGTGACCTTAAACCTTCCGGCCAGTTTGTGACGGTTGATCTGCATCATGCGGGCGGCATTCCACAGGTGATGAAGATGTTGCTCAATAAAGGACTGCTTCACGGAGACTGCATGACAGTCACCGGAAAAACCATCGCGGAAAACTTGAAAGACATTCCAGACCAACCCGGTTCGGATCAAAAAGTAATTCTTCCAGTTGAAACCCCACTATCACCGGAAGGTCATCTGGTTATTCTCAAGGGAAATATAAGTCCTGAAGGGTCGGTCGCAAAAGTTTCAGGAATTAAATCCCGCCGCGTTGAAGGCCCTGCCAGGGTTTTCAATTCGGAAGAAGATTGCCTTGACGCGATCATCACCGACAAAATCAACGAAGGCGATATCATTGTCATCCGTTACGAAGGACCCAAAGGAGGTCCGGGAATGAGGGAAATGCTGGCGCCCACATCGGCGATTGTTGGTAAAGGTCTCGGAGACAAAGTCGGTCTCATCACCGATGGAAGATTTTCGGGAGGAACATACGGGCTGGTTGTCGGCCATGTAGCGCCGGAAGCTCAGGTGGGAGGCGTCATTGCGCTGATTGAAAAAGGCGACACGATCGTCATTGATATCAGCAAACGGCGTCTCGATGTACTGCTTTCAGATGATGAGCTTAAACAACGTAAAGAAAAATGGAAACCGCTTCCTCCTAAATACAAAAGAGGTGTATTGGCAAAATACGCGAAACTGGTTTCCTCTGCATCGATTGGCGCTATAACCGATGAGTGAAATCCCAAAACTTCCCGAACGTCTGACCCATGATGATGGAAAGTTCAACCTTTACCATCTCAACGAACTGTACAAGGCGCTTGCATGTAAAATTTCCATGCAAATTTCCGAAGAACTGCAGGAGAAAATATCGATAACCTCAGGAATGTGGGGCGGCTCTTATCTGGTTGCCAATGACGAGGGAAAAGCGCGCACCAATGTGGTTCGCCTGTACTGCCTGATCAATCTACCGCAAAATACTTCGCTCGATAAAAAGGAAAACTTTGAACGGTTAATGGTGTTATATCACCAGAGTTTCAGCGCCACATTCGCATCTTATAATTTGAGCTTCATAGATCCGCAATGGGGGGCTCCCATTCCCTACTCCAACAGTAAACGCCCCACAACAACGCTCCAAATGTGGGAAAAGAATAATAAAGTTAAATTCCTCCGTGCGTTTTTTGTCTGGAACAGCGTCCCATGGGAAGATTCTGTGGTTTACGACACCATCCGAAACATAAAAGTCATCAAAGAAATGCTGGATATGAATCAGCGCCCCGTAAAAAGAGCGGCTGACGAATATAAATTTCTTCTTCAAGATGTTCTTATTATTTACTACACATTACGCGGGGCTTTATCGCCAGATTTCATGGAACATGCGGAACCCATCATGTCAGAATTGCTGAAAAAATTTCTTGATGGACTACACGATCCTGAGGTAATTGAAGAGGAATACCTGAACCTTTATTCCAATGCAATTGTGTATGGACTCGAAGAAGCTTTGGAAGGTCCTTACAAAAAAGCAGGGTTAGATATTTTAACCGTGGAAAACTGGCCTGTAGAAAAAATCAATTGGGTGCCGCAGGAGTTAAGAGAGAATCTGGGCCGTTCACTCACTGAAACTTTCGCCAGCTTTAAAACAAATCTGGAGAAGAACAACGCCTGAAACTCATCCGTTTCCAACGACAACAATTTATTTAAATCGAAGAAGTATCCAGTTCGAAATTCCTTTTTGACCGTTACGTTCCCGGTTAGCTCCATTCCATACCGCGATAGCCATTGCCGTTGAGGATTTCAACTGAACATCCGCAGTATCTGAGTTCACCAAAGATCTCTTAAACACAACACGCCAGGTTTTATCCTGCCACACACCAAACCCCATAACATCCTGCTCATCCTGAGTGGTGAGAGTGCTGAATCCGGCGGCGGTCAAATCCTCGACAGGAGATCGGCGCTCTTTAGCGGGAACACTCGCCCTTCTATTATTGCCATGGCTTCCTGGCTGAGTTGACAAGGCAGGTTCCCAAATAGCCCTCCATTGCCAGATATTGACAATTTCATCCTCGCTTCCCATGGTAATCACAGGAAGCTCTTTTTCTGCATGCAATGGAAACATCAAAGCCGCCTGATCTGTATGCGTCGCAGACACCTCAATCTCGTTTTCCATACTGGGATCGCTCCACTCTAACAAAAGACCAATTTCTGATCCATTGCGAACACCTGTAACCTTAACTGATTTAATCGAAGGGTCTGGCCATTTAGGATTCGTCATCATTTGAGGCCCCAGTTCCACAACCTGTGGATGGATACGGGATGCATCTTTCCAGAAAGAATCAGTCGGGTCGATCGGAATTTCACCTGTAATCTTTGCAACATCCACCGACAATTCGCACTCACCACTTTCGATGCAATATTCCATTCCGGCCGAACCACATCCCGATAGGAACAGCACACATGCCAGCAATAATGTTTTCGCAGACAAACATCCACAAACGGCGATAAATAATCTCTTCATATTCAGTAATTATATAGGGAGGGGAAACCAATTAACCGGTTAGAAGTCTTGCACAATCCCTTCCAGCGTCCGTTTGAGCTCGGGCGTATATGGACCGACAAGAATAAAGTTTAGCTTTTCAGAAACAAAAATCTCACGCACCACTCTTAAAATATCCTGCGGCGTGATCCTGGAAATCTTTTCCCGCTCCTCTTCAACTGTAAACTCAGAAGAATATAAATGGCAAAAACCATAACGGACTATCTGTTTGTACGGGTCGTCTAATTCATAATCCAGGTCGTAGCCGTAACGCCTTTTAACACTCTCCAGCTCCTCCTCATGTACTCCGTCCAAAACAATTTTCTTAATTTCATTTAACAGCATTTCAGCAACCTCAGCAACCTTCTCTGAACGGACAGAAACATCAAAATCAACCGTACCCGTATCGGGTAAACTGGTGGCACGACATTCAACGGAATAAACCAATCCCTTTTCCTCCCGTAATACTTTTTGTAACCGGGAAGTCACCCCATCATCAAACAAACGCGCTATCAAGGTCGTGACAAAATAGTCAGGATGATTATAAGAAACTCCGCGAAAACATATTTGCAACTGAACCTGACTGTCGGAGTCATGTTGAAACAAAAATTCCGGTTGAGTCTGCCTTTCAATCAGACAGCCATCAAAGCAACCAGTAGAAACTGCACCCTCTCCCGTTAGCCTGGAAAAATATTTCTGGACATACTCCATAAATTTATCATGGTCAACGCGCCCTGCCTGCACCAGAATCATATTTCCGGGAACATAATATTTCTGGTACTGCTCCTTCAATGTTTCTACGCTAATGCTCTGGATACTTTCCTCTGTTCCAATAGTTGGCCAGGCCAGCGCATCATCAGGATACAGAAGTTTACATGCCAGATTATTGATATCAACATCAATCCCCTGCTCATTGAAATCCTCTAAACACTCTTCAAGGATGATCCCCCGTTCAATTTCTATTTCAGGAAAAGTTGGCGCTAGAAAAAACTCGGAAAACAATTCCATGGCGCGCTCCAGATTGGATACATGCGGACTAAAACCATAATACGTGTGGTCGCTCATGGTTGAAGCACGAAGATCACGCCCAATACACTCAAACTCGCGGTTCAGCAAATACGAATTCGGGTATGCGGCATTCCCCCTGAAAAGCATGTGTTCTAGGAAATGGGAAATGCCGTTATTTTTTTCAGTTTCAAACCTCAACCCAGAACGAACGAACATGGCTAGTTCCATACTGTGTATATGCGGTTGCTCAATGGACACCACGGTCAAACCATTTTTCATCCGATCCGTCAAAACCTTCACTTTTTCTATACTATCAATAGCAGTTAAGTTCATAATCCCTATTATTCCAAGCCACTTTAATATTCAGACAAACAATTATCCCACACCCCAGAGGCATTCTTATAAAAAGAATAGGGAAAGTTCACCTTTTCCACTAACAGAAAGCTTGTGTTACCCCCAATCGATCTGATAAAAGAACGCTATCATGAAATCTCCAGACTGGGCCATCAAAGATTATCAGGAGGGATTATACTACACCCTCGAACATGAAGAGGAGGTGGACACATCGCCACTCCTTGATACGGGAAAAGGATTGTCCGTTTCTGTGCCCCGGGGTCTCCCCGCATGCCACATCCATTTTATGGGATGGTTCATGCTGGCGCCGATCATAGTATTTATGATAACGGTTTCTATTTTTCCGTTTCTCGGGTTTTCTACCCGATGGGAGCTTGAACTTGTTCCTGTAGGGATTACTTTCGGGTGCGTCCTTCTCTTCCTCGGATTAATCTGGGCCATGAAAATGATGTTAAAGAATCGAGAATTGTTTCCTCGACATTATTTCGTAACCCTGGGAACTCAAGGAATAGCCATGTACTTTTCCTGCCTCCACTTTCCTAGGAAAAACCCGAAATCCGCCTTGGCCTGGAAAGAAGTTGAGTCTGTCGAACGAATTATTATCCCTTTTATCCCCGCGCTTCTTACAGGAAAACTAAATGTCCCCGCCCTCAGAATCAATGGGGCAAATAAAAACTCTGTAATAATTCCTTTTGCACCTCACCCTGATATTGAAAAAGATATCGAACAAACCGAAAAAGTGATTCGCGAAAGAAGAACTTAAAACTTCGCGCCCGACGAACTTATTCGAACCTTATTGAATCTTCTCCCAATACCGACTCAATCTCCTGAATAATTTCATCACAAGGTTGAATTGTTAAATCATCATTAACGGATAACTTTCTAAGATTGTTATTGGGAAACAAAAAGTCCAATTGAACCTTGTTATTGCCTTTGTATTTTCCCAGAATCTTTCTAACTGCAATCAATGTATCCTTTTCTAAACCCGGTGTGCGAAAGTGTATAAGGACCCCACCCTTCCAATGTTTCTTTGCCTCACTCAATAGGCAAACTTTTGTCGCTATCACCTTGGGTTGGTTTCCTTCTGAGTCAACGGAGCCTTCAACTAAAATTGGATCATCACCGGTCAAGATACTTTCTGTAACGGCGTAAGTTTCTGGCCAAAGGATAACTTCAATAGAACCGTTAAGGTCTTCCAGTGTGACAATAGCCATCTTGTCACCCTTCCGGGTGGTCTTGGGCAAAATTTTAGCGGGAATACCCGCAATACATACTTTCTTGCTGGTGCTTTTTTCCAGAATACTGGCCGAGGAAGCATCCGTAAACCACGCCAAGTCTTTGGCAAAACGTTTAAGTGGATGACCCGACACATAAAACCCAATGGTTTCCTTTTCATATTTCAAACGCTCATGATCGCTCCATTCTTTTTTGGTACTTACACTAGCGACCTCCTGATCATCCTCCTTGAATGTATCAAACATACTGCTTTGCCCCAGGAGCTGATCTCTTTGTTTGGCCTGTCCCATTTCCATCGCCGCTGGAATATCGTCGACCATCGCAGAACGATTCGGACTCAGCGAATCACAAGCACCACTTTTAATCAAACTCTCGACCACGCGTCTGTTAACAAGTCGCAAATCGATGCTTTCACAAAATTCTCTTAACGATGAAAACTTCCCCTTCTCTTTCCGGGTTTCAATAATGGTGTCAATCGCGCTGGACCCTACATTTTTAATCGCGCCAAGTCCGAAAATCAGGTGATCATTCGAGATGGTAAAATCTTTCATACTCTCGTTTACCTCTGGCGGCATGACCTTGATTCCCATATCACGACAATCGTTGATATAGCGAATGACCTTATCCGTGTTATCCATATCAGCGGTGATGAGAGCACCAAAAAATTGTAGTGGGTAATGAGTCTTAAGATAAGCGGTATGATAAGAGATCAACGCGTATGCCGTACTATGAGATTTGTTAAATCCATATCCAGCGAATTTTTCCATAAGATCAAAAACCGTTTTCGCCTTTTTAGGATTGATTTCTTTTCCTTCCGCGCCAACCATAAATTTTTCTCTCTGCGCTTCCATTTCCTCAGGCTTCTTTTTACCCATAGCCCGACGTAAAAGATCGGCGTCGCCGAGACTAAATCCCGCAAGAACACTGGCGATCCGCATTACCTGTTCCTGATAAAGAATGACCCCATTAGTCTCCTTGAGAACATCTTTCAGTTGTGGCAGTTCATATTTCTCCTGCAGTTTACCGTGTTTGCGCTTAATGTAATCGTCCACCATTCCGCTCTCAAGTGGGCCTGGACGATATAAGGCGAGTAACGCGATGACATCTTCAAAACAGTCGGGCTTCATCTTTTTGAGCAAATCGCGCATCCCCGAACTTTCCAACTGAAAAACACCCAGAGTGCGTGCGTCGCAAAGAAGCTTGTAAGTGTCCGGATCACTCATCGAAATCGCCGCGATATCTAAATCGATATCGAGCGATTCCTTAATCAGTCGGAGTGCATTATCAATCACCGTTAGGGTTTTGAGACCTAGAAAATCCATTTTCAACAAGCCAAGCTTTTCCACGCTTCCCATGGAAAACTGCGTGACCACTTCCTCCTGCTCCCCCTTTCCCTTACTGGGGAATTTATACAAAGGAAGAAAGTTGGTGAGCGGCTTGGATGAAATGACCACTCCAGCCGCGTGAGTGGAGCAATGGCGAGGCAGGCCTTCCAGATTCAAAGCAAAGTCAAGCAGTTCCGCGACCTTATCGTTCTCCCTTCTCATACTTTTAAAACGGGACTCTTGCTTGAAAGCATCATCAAGAGTAATGCCCAAACGGTTTGGAACCAGCTTTGCCAACTTATCCACTTCGCCGTAAGGCATATCCAGAACACGCCCCACATCTCTCAAAACTCCCTTGGCGTTCATGCTCCCGAAGGTGATGATCTGCGTTACGTTTTGATTACCTCCATATTTCTCCGTGACATATTTAATGACGTTGTCACGCTTGTCCATGCAGAAGTCGATATCTATATCCGGCATGCTGACCCGCTCCGGATTCAGGAAGCGTTCAAACAGAAGGTCATATAAAAGAGGATCAACATCCGTTATACGCAAAGAATAGGCGACCAGGCTTCCAGCGGCAGACCCACGGCCCGGGCCGACAGGCACATCATTCTTGCGAGCGTAATCTATAAAATCCCACACAATTAAAAAGTACCCCGGATACCCCATCCGCTCAATGATGCCCAACTCCTCCTGTAGTCTTTCTCGATACAGTGCCGGGTCGTATTCTATTCCATGACTCGTCATCTCCTTGAAACGTTCTTCCAATCCTGAATTTGTCTGCTCCGCCAAATAAGATTCTAATGTGTAGCTTTCAGGAACAGGGTAATCAGGGAAATTGAGCTTATTGAAATCCATTTCCAGGTCACATCGTTCCGCGATCTTCACAGTATTCTCAATCGCTTCAGGAATCTCACTGAACAACTGCATCATTTCCTCGGGAGACTTGAAATAATACTCATCGGAAGGATAGCGCATGCGGTACTGATCGCTCATAGTCTTACCTGTCTGTAAACAGAGTAGCGTTTCATGAGCATGAAAATCTTCCCGATCCAGGTAATGACAATTATTTGTGGCTACCAGAGGAATAGAAAGTTTATCTCCAATCTTGACCAACTCTTTATTGATTCTTTCCTCATACTCCATCTTGTGATCCTGGAGTTCGAGAAAAAAGTTGCCCTGCCCCATGATATCTCGATACTGGTCGGCAATTTTGATGGCACGTGGAATATTTTCTTTATTGATATTATGCGCAATCTCGCCTCGCCCACACGAACTCAAGGCGATCAACCCATTCGAAAGTTCAGCCAGCAATTCTTTATCAATCCGGGGCTTGTAATAAAAACCTTCCATATACCCCTTCGTGACCAGCTTGATAAGGTTTTTGTACCCTGTTTCATTTTGAGCCAAAAGAATAAGGTGGTAGGAAGCATCGCGAAGTTCGTGTTTGTCCTTCTTATCGTGTCGGCTTTCAGGAGCGACATACACCTCACAACCGATGATCGGTTTTAGTCCGTGTTTTTTCGCGCCATTGTAAAATTCGACCGCTCCAAACATATTGCCGTGATCGGTCATCGCGACAGCGGGCATCTTAAATTCCGCCGCACGTTTGAACAAAGCATCCTGCCTCAACGATGAATCGAGCAGGCTGTATGGAGTATGCAGATGAAGATGAGCGAAATTTGAAGGCTTCATAAATTATTTTACGCGTCAAATGGGAAAACCAAAATCCCCCCAGCCCCCTTTAAAAAGAGATTTATGTACAGGGGTTGTATTTTGTTTTCGTAGTTGCCCAATTCATTGGGCGCTTTTTAAAACGCCTGATATCCACCCTCCCGTCATAAAACTTTTAATGAAAGGGGGGCGGGAATCAGGCAGCTACAAAACCTTTATTTCTACGGATTAAAAATCAATCCACAACTTTATCCAGGGAAGCACATTCCATATCAAGAGCCTCTGCCACTGCCGGATGTGTCACATGTCCATTAAACACATTGAGCCCTTTTGCCAGTGCCGGACTTTCCTGGAAAGCCCTGCGATATCCTTTTCGAGCCAGCTCCAAAGCGTAAGGAAAGGTCGCGTTCGTCAACGCAAAGGTTGAAGTACGCGCTACCGCACCTGGCATGTTAGCCACACAGTAGTGCACAACATCGTCCACCAAATATATGGGGTCACTGTGAGTCGTGGGACGAGAAGTTTCCATCACGCCCCCCTGATCAATCCCAACATCAACGATCACCGATCCCGGCATCATCAAAGAAACCATTTCTCGCGTGATAAGTTTTGGCGCGCGTGCACCCGGAATGAGAACCGCACCAATAACCAAGTCTGCTGACCTGAGAGATTCTGCAATATTCACCCGGTTGGACATCAATGTTTTCAGTCGGCCGCCATAAATGTCATCCAGATAGCGCAACCGATGCAAATTAACATCCAGCAACGTTACCGATGCCCCGGTACCTATTGCCATCTTTGCCGCATTGGCACCCACAACTCCACCTCCAATGATCACCACATGGCCAGGGTCCACCCCCGGCACACCTCCCAGAAGAATGCCTCGTCCTTTATTTTCTCGCTCCAGATACTTGGACCCTTCGTGAATAGACATCCTTCCTGCCACCTCACTCATGGGAATAAGAAGTGGAAGCGACTTGTCCGGCAACTGGACCGTTTCGTAGGCAATACCAACCACTTTGCGGTCGAGAAGCGCACGAGTTAATTCGGGAGCCGGGGCAAGGTGGAGATATGTGTATAGAATTTGTCCTTCTCTCAAAAGGTCGAACTCTTTGGGTAAAGGCTCTTTGACCTTTATGATCATTTCCGAACGGACGAAAATATCATTTCTTTCAGTAATCTGCGCGCCCTGCTCTTCATACAGCCGATTAGGGAGTCCGCTCCCCTCGCCCGCGCCGTCCTCCACCAGAACCGCATGTCCATCAGCAACCAAGTCGTGGACACCCGCCGGGGTCATTGAAACTCTGTACTCATCCTGCTTGATTTCCCTGGGAACACCTATAATCACTGGAACACCTCAAGCATAAANNCATTANTTTCAANANCTTAACCAAACACTGCCTNCCGTGGCCCACGACACACCCGTCAAGAGCGCATAAGCATTTAATGTCCACCCTTTATACCGAATTTGGTACATTCTTACATCACATTTATTAGATGATAATTTACCGCTGGAGAGTTTGATCTTTATGCGATAATTATATAAATTGATTAATCAGACTAAAACTTTTCCGTTAGGAGAGAATCTTTTTGAAAACAAACGCTAAATCGAAGCTGGAAGAATGCATCCTGTCGCACCTGACTCCAGAAGGCGACCTGCTGGATCTGGAAGAAATGAATATATCACCCGAACATTTGCGTCTTTTATGTCAGGCAGGGGAATCGCTTCAGGGGGTGAAACAACTTTATCTTAGCAATAACGGATTGGGAGACGCGGAAATTGAAACATTATCCAAAAGTCGATGCCTGCCCAATCTGGAAAAATTGTTTTTGAACCATAATAAAATAGGTGACGCAGGAGCAAAGATGCTGGCAAAATCGAGACTGGCCAGCAACATGACTTGCCTGATGCTCGAAGCTAATCATATAGGACCTGAAGGAGCCAAAGCGTTTGCAACATCGCCACACTTGAAAAATCTGGAAATCCTGTTTTTAGATTCAAACCCTATCGAAGCCGAAGGAGCCGAGGTATTAGCGAAATCAGTAAACCTGCCCGCTCTCACCGCGCTTCACTTGGACAGCACAAAAATAGGAGACCAGGGTGTCAAGGCGATTGCTGCCACGCAAACACTGAGCGGGCTCAAGAAACTGTACCTGTGCTCCAATAAAATAAGTGACGATGGGGCAATTGCTCTGGCTCAATCCCCTAACTTGAAGAACCTGAATTGTCTTAGTATCTGGCGGAACGAAATAAGGGATGGCGGGGGCAAAGCCATAGCCGAATCTCCACACCTGCCTAATCTGGAAAGGCTATACATGAGCTTCAACCTGATAGACAAACCAGTCCGCAAAATGATCCGTAGTTCAGACCTAGCCAGCCGACTCAAAACCCTGATCATGGACTAAACGTATGCTAATCACTCAAGAGGATTCGTGAAATACAAATTTACATATTCAAAACTATTTAATGTGGTTTTCCACACCGGCGTGATCTTCAACGTTCTGCTGGTGATATGGTTGTATCTGATATTTTTTGACGTGATCTGACCAGGAGGCCAGCACTAAACGGTTGGGTAGGAATGCGTTTTACAGAAAAGAGTTTTCCTTTGCCTGTGGAGCTTCGATCCTTTCCTCTTGCCGGTCGGGCGCGGCCTTGACTAAAAAGTCGGTATTTCTCCACAAGACATTGCTTTTTAGCATTAGGTAATCCCCCTCGGCACTTCTGAACGGTCTCCACGAAAGATCAATATATATCTCATTGGGGCGAAACTCTGCCTTGTAGTTAAGCGACTGGTTTTCCCCGATATAGTATCCCAGGTAAAAAAACTTCACACCTTTCTGCCGGCAAAATTCTAATTGCTGAAGGATGCTGAAAGTCCCCAGGCTGAGTTTCGAAACGCTGGTATCATAAAAAGTGTAGATAGCGGAAAAGGTGTTTGTCGTATAATCCCCCAACGCCACGCCAACAAGTTTATCATCCATATAATACTCAAACTCGATACCAAACGCCGTGTTCACATAAAATGAGAGGCGAAAGTTCTGCTCGTCCTCAACATCATCCACCAAGGTTTGAAACTTTGCCTTATGGTTAATGTATAAACTAAATTTTTCATCAGAATAAGAAGGCGAGCCGATCTTGACCCTAAGCCCACTACACGACTTAAGAGCGCGTTTCTGGCTTCTCCTTATCTTGAAATTCGCCACCCGCAGACGAATCGGGATACATTGGAAACAGTCCAAACAGCGAGGGCGAAAATAGTAATCGCCAAAATGTCTCATTCCATGCGCTAACAGATACTCGAATTCAACTTCCGAAATATCTTCCAACAGATATTCTTCAAACAAAGATTCGCGATCTTTGAAATATCCGCACTGAAACGACTTTGAATCGATAAAATGTGCCAGCATAAACAAAAAGGGAACATCCGCCATGGCGGAAAGATGTCAGAAATCAATCAGTGATATCGGCATTTTATATCATTTGCCGTATTAAGTGTAGCGTAAACAGGGGAATTCATCATAAGGTGGGCTCAGTCAGGCCGTTGCAATCACCTATAATTTATGATTAACTTAACCCGGTCGAAGGCGCGCCTGAAAGGCGAGTCAAGTCGTAAATTCCGCCTGTTTCGATCCAACCCAAAATGGTAATCCTCTCATCAGGAACCTGGCTCCTTGAAGATATCTGTCATCGTTCCCACTCTCAACGAAGCCCTCGCTCTGGAAGAGAGCCTGACCGCTGTCTCACTTCTGAATCCGCATGAAATAATTGTGGCTGATGGAGGAAGCACCGACCTCACCGTTCCCATAGCTGGTCGTTTAGCCATCCGCGTGGTCACAAGTGAGGTTGGGAGAGCCCGTCAGATGAACGCGGGAGCAAAAGAAGCCACCGGCGACCTTCTCCTGTTCCTGCATGCCGACAGTAGACTGTCCCCAGAAAGCTTCAGCAAGATGACCGAAAAAATGTTGTCCGGTGAACCAGCAGGAGGCGCGTTCAGCCTGGCCATCGAATCAGAAAAAATTTCCCTCAAGCTCATTTCCACATTAGCGAGCTGGCGCTCGAAATACCTCAACCTCGTATACGGCGATCAGGCTATCTTTGTGCGAGCTGACATGTTTCGAGAACTGGGTGGATTCGCCCCGCTTCCCATTTGCGAAGACCTAGAGTTTTTCCGCCGTCTCAGCAGACAGGGCGAGGTCATCCTCCTTAAAGAAAAAGCCCACACCTCAGCACGCCGGTGGACGACCGAAGGCATTCTATTCACCACACTCCGCAATATAGCCATCGCGACATTATTCCTGCTCGGTTTCCCACCGCAAACTTTAAGCAAATGGTATCTGGTGGTCAGGTAGATAATCAGCCAAAATAAGGTACTGCCATATATTGCCACCTTTTTTCCTCCCAGATCAGCACTGGTGGTTATAGGGGTTTTTTCCTATATACTTCCACCCAACTTCTTCTTGAATTGGGTGCTGGCAACCCATATAATTGAGAAATAACTGAATATATGATATGCCGCCTTAATCTCCTTAACTAATTTTACTTCAAGCTTTTATGGAAAAAAACTCCAGAAAGAAACGCAATTTAAGACCCTTGGCCTTCATTGGGGGAATCGCTCTGATTCTGGCCATCGTTTATTCGGCCACGAAACAACCGGAATATGTGGAGCCTATTGCCCCGGCGACGGGAATATTGATTGAAAACCGACCGGTGATGTCTTCGGCTTTCTATACGGGAAAAGTAGCTGAGGCTTACCGCATCGCCGCCGAGATTCCGAAAGTCATCGACAGCCAGTTTTGCTACTGTTACTGCAAGAAAAATCATCAGCACAAAACCCTGCTCACCTGCTTCACAAACAAACACGGGGCCAAATGCGATACCTGTATCAACGAGGTCCTATATGCCTATGAAATGTACAAGCAGGGGAAAACTATCGACGAAATTGTAGTCGCTGTCGATAAAAAGTTTTATCGTCCCTATAAACCACAACGACTTTAAATTTACTAAAATATGAACACCATTGCAGAACAAAAACCTGTCAGCATTTACATTCCCTATGCCTTGCTGGTAGCGGCCCTGCTTTCAGCATTTATTATGGCCATCAACAAGGTAGACCTTCGACCGGGAGAGGTGGAATATCCTGCCGAGGCGTTTCTGGCGCCCGCATTTGATCTGCCCACCCTCACTGGAGGAAAAATTAAACTGTCGGACTACCGGGGTAAGGTGCTGTTCATCAATTTTTGGGCAACGTGGTGCGCCACTTGCAAAGTGGAAATGCCGTCGATGGAAAAACTATACCAGCGCTTCAAGGAATACGATTTTGAAATGCTGACCATCAGTGTCGACAAAGACCAATCGCTGATCGCCCCGTTCGTTAAGGAATATAACCTCACCTTTCCCGTACTGCTTGACCCGGACAGTGAGGTGGCAAAAAAGGACTACAAGACAACGGGCGTCCCGGAAACTTTCGTTGTCGATAAAAATGGTATCATCGTGCACAAAGCAATAGGCCCCCGCGACTGGGCTACTGACGACACTGTAGAAGCATTTGCTCAACTCATTCAGCGGAGCTGAAACAATGAGCGGTAAAGCCATCCTTATATTATTTGCGTTCCTGTTAGCCGCCCCTTCAGTTGCCTTTGCTCATGGCGGCGGGCACAGTGAAGAAAAATCTTCCGCCGCCCTGACGGAAGAAGTCACCCCTCTCAATGATTCGATTTATGCGGTAGATGCCGGAGAAGAATCAGGAATGCCTGACCCCAGTGACACTCCTATGGGTTCCCTGTTTTCAAGCAATGATATTTTAGGTAACGAAGACCCTCTTGCCGATATGGAAGTGGGTGATGGCGAACCCATGAAACGCTTCAAGGAAAAAACTGATGCAGGACATGAACAGGGTCAACATGAAATGCACAAACAGCATGTGCAAGAAGCCACGCACGAATGGGTGTCACCCCATGCAAAGGGTTACTGGATGGCTGTTGGCATCACAATTATTTCAGGACTGGTTTTTGCGGGCTTGAGTATTTTGCGGATGGGTGAAGGAAGCTCTAACAGGAACCTTGAATAATTCTATATTTTTACTCGAGGCCATGAACATTTTTGACGGTACCTTAAAGACCCTTCATAGTCATTAACAAAGGATCGCCTTGTGAGTGGACTTCAAAAAATTCTTAAAGAACGGCTGGGCATACACCTCCTCGATTACGAAGTCCCCGACCACTCCAATTCCATAAAATACTCTCTCGGCGGAATGACGATGACCTCGTTTGGAGTGCTGGTTATCAGCGGAATTTTGCTTGCTCAGTTCTTCAACCCAACTCCCGAGAGAGCTAACAGCAGTGTGCATTTCTTAATGGACCAGGTGTATATGGGCTGGTTCCTTCGCGGCATTCATTTCTGGGCGGGGGAAATTCTTACGGTCACACTTGTCCTGCATATGATCCGCGTGTTTTACACCGCGTCCTACAAAAAACCAAGAGAAGTTAACTGGCTGATCGGTGTCGGTCTATTTGGACTGATGATCAATCTAATGTTTACCGGAACGGTACTCAAATGGGATCAGGAAGGCTATGAAGCGCTCGACCACTTTCTCTGGGTCGCTGGAAAGTTTGGTATCCTGGGCGTACCGCTGACAGAAAATTTTTCTCCGGGAATACCGTTGTTGAGCCGGATTTATATGGCCCACATCTCCCTGCTTCCCATCCTGACTATTATGCTACTCGGACTCCACCTGTTCTACATCAAGTACCACAAGCTTTCTGCGAAACCGGATGGAACAGATACAGGCAAATCCATTACATTCGCCCAGCACACAGCCTATTTAAGGCGAGCTGGCGCCGGTGTATTTACTTTCATCTGCCTGCTGGCATTGACCATTTCACCGCCATTGGGAAATGTGCCGATCATGGGATTGGAAGTTACAAAACCACCCTGGCAATTCGTTTGGATTTATGCGCTGGAAAACATTTGGGTCCCTTCGCTGATCGTCGCACCATTTCTGATTGGCTTCTGCCTAGTCAGCGTTCCTTTCATAGACAGAAGCCCGGAAACCGACCCCAAAAAACGCCCCATCGCGATGCTGGTCTTATGGAGCACAATTATATTGTTTGCCGCACTAATCCTCTGGGGAAAATTCACTACCATGACTCACTCAATGTAACGGGCCAGCCCCCTCTTCTTTCATGCCCGATACAATAATCATAGAAATTCTGACAAAGCAGGACTGCTGTCTCTGCGATGATGCCAAAGATGTTGTGAACCGTGTGCTTTCGGACTACCCTGCACAATTGGTCATGACGGATATTGAGTCGGACCCAAAATTATTCGAAGAGTTTAAAGAAAAGATTCCCGTAGTGCGCATCAACGGTGTGGAAAGTTTTGTCTACAAAGCGCATGAAACAACTTTGCGCCATAAATTGAATAAATTAGTTGAAGGAAAATGACGGATGGATTAGCGAAGACACTATACCTTCTTCAAAGTTTTGGCTAACCACTTAATTTATTCCGAATCCATACGCCCACACCACTCAGTTAACTCGCCTGAACCAGACAAATAACATACAGTTTATCAGCAGTTTACGAACTGTGTTAGTATAGACAGTTTAGACACTTATCACTAATTAAATATTTCACTGGTATCAAAAACAGCCTGGCATGGCAAACTCAGGAGTCGAGTGATGGTCGAAAAGAAATCTTTAACATCGGAAGAACTCCAGCAGAAAATCAATGAGCTTGCACCGGAATGGAAAACGGGGGAAAACGAACATGGTGTTCCGTTTATTGAACGGGTCAAACACGCTTCCTCTTACATGGAGGGAATCAATTTCGTGAATAAAGTGGCGGAAGCCGCCGAGGCAAACAATCACCATCCGGACATTCACATCAACTACAAACGCATATCGGTAAAGTACTGGACCCATTCATCGGGAGGTGTGACTCTTGCCGATGTGCAGATGGCCCAGAAAATCGATCCGTTATTTTAGTAATTTTGACAAACTAAGTAGTGTCGTCCTGAGCCCAGTCGAAGGGCTCTTTCAATAAATTGTGGGATGTCGAAGGACATTCACGTTTCGACATTCCCCTTCAGGGTATGAGTGCGATGGTCAAATACCACAAGCTCAACGCGACACATAAGGCCAAAATCGAATCAGCTTGTTTCTTCCTGCAACATATCATCGAGAGTCTGCCTTCGGCGCGTTAGCTGATATTTACCTCCTTCTACTGCTACCTCTGGAAGTAAAGGCTGTGTATTGTAGTTAGAAGACATAGCGAATCCGTATGCGCCCGCGCCGCCAACAACAATAAGGTCGCCCGTTTTCGGCAGAGGCAATCGCCGGGGCACCGGTTCTTCATCCTTCTGAGTGAGCACATCTCCCGACTCGCATACCGGACCTGCCACAATGATATCCTGCTCGGGTCCCAAATCATCTCCCGCGATCCAAATAGGATGAAACGACCCATATGCCATGGGACGAAGCAAGTGACAAAATCCAATATTGCCCAACACATAATCGAGACGCTTGCCGTCTTCATCAAAAGTATGGTTTAGCGCGCGCACTTCTCCAATAAGGTATCCGCATCCGGCAACGAACCTTCTGCCGGGTTCGATCTCGCATATAATCTTGCGACCGAAATAATCTTCCAGAACTTTCACCCGCTCAGCAAGAATAGATTTGTAGCCGGAAATTTCTTCCTGCGGTAACTCAGGATTGTACTGATAAGGCAGGCCACCGCCAAAGTTGACTACTTCCAGATCGCTAAATCCTTTTGCGAAGTCCACCAACTTTCCGGTGAGCCGTTTCAGATGCTCCATATCCCCACCCGACCCTATATGAATATGCACACCGGAAATTGTCAGACTGTGTTTCTTCGCTATGGCCCGAGCTTCGTCCAGGTTTTCGTACCAGATACCGTGCTTGCTGTAAGGTCCGCCAGTGTTGGTCTTTTTGGAGTGACCGGCACCTTCCCCCGGGTTAATGCGAATGGATACTTTATGATTCCCCTGGTTCGCTTCCTCAAACGCACGACCATATTCCTCCAGCATTCCCAGCGTTCCGCAATTGGTGAAAATTTCGTTCTCCAGACAGAACAGCACATCTCCCGGGTATGCGAAAACATCGCTGGTAAAGCAAATGTCCTCTGGCTTGAATCCTGCTCTGAGCGCGCGCTTCACTTCGTAAATGCTGACCGAATCAATCTTGATTCCATGCTGTAACATTTCCTTGAGCACACGAACATTGGAACAGGCTTTCATCGCGTAACGGGTGACCGGCGCGAGTTGACGAATCTCTTCTATCGACTGGCGCAATGCAGTCATACTGTATACATAAACCGGCGTTCCAAACTCCCCGGCAATCTTTTGGACATCGACACTTTCTATCTTCATCTCAACTCCTTCATAATTTGCCTTTGTAAATGATCTGAATTTATAGCATAGATTTGGGCGTTGCCCTATCGCTTTCCATTCGACTTAAGCCGAATAAAAGCCACAAACTATTTGACTTTTCAAACAGATAAGATAACTTTAAATTATCCTATGAAAAGTAACAACCCCACCCTGCCTCCCCTTATAAACGGGAGGTTATAATAAGGCCAGCACATGACCAAATGGAATATTGAAGAATCTCGCGAGCTATACAACATTCGTGGCTGGGGTTCGGGCTATTTTGACATTAACAACAAGGGGCACATTGTCGTCCAGCCTCAAAACGGAAACCACCATTCCATCGACCTGAAAGAATTGGTCGAGGATATTCAGGCGAAAGGCTATTCCCTGCCCGCGCTCATCCGATTTTCAGATATCCTCAAAGCCAGTATCGCCAAACTGGCCAACGCGTTCGACAGATCTATCAAAGAGTACGGTTATAAGGGAGCCTACCACGGGGTGTATCCCATCAAGGTCAACCAGCAACGCCAGGTGGTCGAGGAGATCGTCAAGTTCGGCAGGCCATTCAACTTCGGGCTGGAAGCTGGCTCGAAACCGGAACTGCATGCGATCCTTGCGATCATGGACAATCCGGAAGCGCTCCTCATTTGCAACGGATACAAGGACGAAACATTCATCCGCCTCGCACTGATGAGCCAGAAACTGGGCAAGAAAGTATTCATCGTTGTGGAACGGCCAGACGAACTGGAGATCATCCACCGGGTCGCGAAAGAAATAAATATCCAACCCAACATCGGACTCCGCATCAAACTCACCAGCGCCGGACAGGGAAGATGGGCTGAGTCGGGCGGAGAGTATTCAAAGTTCGGACTCAACTCGATGGAACTGGTTGACGCATTGGAATTCGCGGAAAAACGCGGGATTAAAGGCTGCATCCGTCTCATCCATTTTCACCTAGGAAGCCAGATCACTAATATCCGCCGAATCAAAAACAGTTTGAAAGAAGTGGGACGCTTCTACATGGAACTCCGGAAATCAGGATGCCCCGTCGACCACATCGATGTGGGCGGCGGACTCGGCGTCGACTACGACGGGTCACGTTCTACCTACGCATCAAGCACCAACTACACCGTGCAGGAATACGCCAACGACGTGGTTTATCATGTTATGGAGTCCTGCCAGGAGAATGACCTGCCGCATCCGAACATCATTTCTGAATCGGGACGGGCGATGACGGCCTATCATTCCATTCTCGTGTTCAACGTGCTCGACGTCACTTCGTTTCCTGAATGGAGCGAACAAATTGAAATACCCGAAGAAGCTCCCGAGATCGTTCATGAAATTCACGATGTACTGGAAAACACATCGAACAAAAACCTGAGTGAGTCCTGGCACGATGCCACACACTTAAAGGATGAAATACACAATCAGTTCCTGCTCGGACTCATCACTTTGCAAGACCGCGCGCTTTGCGAACGCATTTACTGGGGCATCAGCAGAAAAATTGAAAAACTGTCTGAACGATTGAAGTACATGCCGGATGAAATTGTGACCCTGCGCAAAAATCTGGCCGACAAATATTTCTGTAATTTTTCAGTATTCCAATCCGTTCCCGATTCATGGGCCATCGACCAGGTGTTCCCCGTCCTCCCCATTCAACGATTGAATGAAGAACCCAAACGCGACGCGACTCTCGAAGACATCACCTGCGACTCAGACGGACGACTCGATCTCTTCATTGGCACTAACCGAAGCAATACGCCGACACTCAAAGTCCATTCGCTGGAACCCGGCGAGTCCTACCAGTTCGGAATATTTTTAATCGGATCGTACCAGGAAATCCTTGGCGACCTGCACAACCTCTTTGGCGACACGAACACCTTCCACGTTTCCATACAGAAAGACGGCAGTCTCAAGTACGAACAGATCATCGAAGGCGAAGATGTGACCGATGTGCTGGATTACGTCCAGTTCAAAGCAGACGAACTCGCGGGCCGGGTGTCCGGATTTCTAATCAATTATGTAGAAAATGGCAACATCACCCAGGAAGATGCCGACGAGTTTTTAAAATTATACAAAGAAGGCCTCAGCGGTTACACCTACCTCCTTAAGTAAACTCCTCTTGCCCAGAGGAGGAATAGCTTTAAAGGCATGAACTGAGATTTTCAGTTGTCATCCTGAGCCTGTCGAAGGATCTCGGTTTTGCTCACATCAAGGCCCTTCGACAAGTTCAGGGCGACACATCTTAAGGTCGAGCGACACCCAAATATGAAAATTATTTTTGGACCTTTGGCCTTGTCAGAATATTGACCATTTCCTGATGGACGTACCCGTTAGTTGCGAGAACGTTATTATCGTAAATACTGAATGGACGACCATCGAAGGCAGTGACAGTACCACCAGCCTCGCGTACGATCAACACACCAGCGGCCATATCCCAGGGACTGAGGTGTGCCTCCCA
>PCCT01000023.1 GCA_002731985.1 Nitrospinota bacterium | reverse complement strand
GCTGGAAAGGGCTGACCTGCTCAAAGGTAAACTGGGTAAGAAGGGCTATCCTACTTTTGTGGTGCCAGTTCGTATTCCTGGAAAAGCTGATATGTGGTATCGCGTTTTTATCGGCAGATTTTCAGAAAAGGAGGCTGCTATTGAAACTGCTCACAGAATTAAGGAGGCAGAGAAACTCGATTCGGTCATGATGTGGCAGGAGAGTTCCCGCTCTTAGTTATTCCCGCGATCCGTCTGCCAGCGATCGGTTTGCCAGCGGTTTATATACCTGCAGTACTTCAATTGAATCGTCAACCCTGGGGCCACCGTAATAATTTTCAAAACTGTCGTACATGGACTGAAAGTGGTACATGAACCAGTCATCATTGTATATCTTGCGTCGCACATCTGCTCCACTAAACGAGAAGTCTATTTTCGCTTGTTGGCCCGGTTCTATTGTAATAGTGCCTAGTTGGTTTGGGATAAAAGGGTGCCATGCGACTACCTTGTAAGTGCCAGGTGGAATATCTTTTATAGAAAATCTTCCTTCCTCATCGCTGACAGCATAATACGGATTATCCACCATTATGCCTCGGGTTTGGAGGAATGGGTGCAGGTTGCATTTGACCAGGTATTCTTCTGTCAACGGTTCTACGAAGACATCCCTGACTTGCGAGGTATGCGCATCGACAGGACGGTGACTTCTTTGATCTGCTCCTCGGTCGGAGAATTCGTAAGTGACGACTTCGTGGATGATGGGGTCTTTGTTTTCCAGCAACAGCGTTTCCCCGTTGCGAACACCAATTACATAATTAGGTGTGTGGCAACGGTTCATTACGACCTTCTGGATATTCGTCGTAAATGGTTTTCCTTTTGGAATGCCTATCAATTTAATCACGGTGTCTTTTAGTCCGCGTGATTCAGAGACTGTGAAGTCGAATAAAATGCGATGGCCTCTCCCATTAGACATTCGGTTGCAATATTCAATGTTGGGTGAAGCAATAAGTGGAAAAAATCGTGGATGGGGAACCTTGCCCACCATGCTAACTCTTCCCTTGAGAGAGCCTCCATTTTCAACCGACATTACCTTGTACTTGGGAGGTATGGCGTCGAATAGTTTTTTAGCAAGATTGTTGTTTCTTAAATATAGTAGATTGACCTGATTGCGTGCATCAGTGAGCCGATCCTGTTTCAAATAGAGTAGGCCAAGATTGTAAACAGCCCTCACGTTTCGGAAATCTTGTTTAAGGGATAGTTCGATTTCCCTGACAGCTTCTTCCACCAGATTCAGGCTGGCAAATGAAAGCCCCCTGTTATAGCGAAGCAAAGCGTGGTCGTATCCTAATCGCATCGCTTCGTCGAAAGCGAGTAAGGCTTCTTTGTGTTGGCCAGTTTGGCTCAAGGCAACACCAAGGTTGGCGTAGGCTAGCTTGTGTTTAGGATCAACTTGAATGGCTTTTCGGAACTCGTCTGCGGCTTCTTTCCAATAATTCGCCTGACTCAGTTGAAGGCCATCCGTGTAATAACGGTTGGCATCGAGATTTAGTTTTGAATTTGCGTACGATTGGCTAGTGGGGAACGTCATAAATGTAGATCCCCAAACCAATGCGACTGTGATGAATAGTCTGAAAAATGGCGAATTTTGGTTCATATTTCTCTCAAATTATTGAATATTGGATGTAAATCTCAATCTAGCAATCCTTTTAAGTTGTGTCAACCCGGAGGGCATGAGATTATTTTGCTTTATAAATAGATACATTATTGGCCTTAAAAATTCCTTTATTAATGGAACTTCAATACGATTCATTCGAACCACACATTTTGATCCGGGGTGGATTTGCCCAGACCATCATAGGGTCTCAATTTAAGGGTGAAATTGGGCTTCCAGGTCGCAAAGTTCATAAAGTGCAGGTTGAAAAACAATCAACATTGATTGTTTTTGAATTGCCATCGGAAAATCCTGAGGCCCCCATGATTCTTCTGGCTCATGGCATGGGAGGCTGTTCAGAGTCAGGTTATATGAAACGGATTGCTCGAAAGCTGTGGAAACGCGGATTGAAGGTATTCATGATGAATCACCGTGGGAGTGGTCCAGGTATGGGCTTAAGCCAACGACTCTGGAACGGTGGTGTCAGTGACGACTTGGGTAAAGTGATTGAATATATGTCAGAGCTTTATCCGAACAGGCTGATCGATGTTGTAGGGTTTTCCTTAAGTGGAAATATTCTTTTGAAGTATTTGGGGGAGAAAAGGTCGGAACCTTTGAGAATCCGTAAAGCATTTGCTGTAAGTCCGCCTGTTGACTTGAAGATGTCAAGCCACATCATATCAAAAAGTAGAGGGGGTGCAGTATTCAACAGATATTACATGAAGCAGATTCACTTGCAGGGAAAGGCTTTAGCCGAATGTTTTCCGGATGCACGTCTTCCGTCAGGCAATGAAAAAACCATTCTTGAATTTGATGAGGCTTACACAGCTCCTGCGGCCGAATATAAAGATGTCGACGATTATTATTCAAAATGCAGTGCTAAACGCTTTTTGGATAATATTATTATCCCGACCACTATCCTCTGTTCAGAAGATGATCCATTCATACAGCGGGATATTTTTAAATCGGTTCGCATGAGCAATGCTATAGAACTCCACACTCCTGAGCGTGGTGGGCACATGGGCTATCTTTCTAATAAAACCACACCCTGGGGCGATCACCGGTGGATGGATTTTGTCGTTGTTGATTGGGCGGTGGATGAAAGATCGGAAGGAAGTAGTTTTTAGAGGTGTTTTCTGAAAAAGTTTTCCACCTTGAGGAAACTATAAGTGACCTCCATACCTTATCCTTTTAAGTCAGCTCTTAAAACTAAAATGAATGACATGGTTGATCCTTTCGCACATAAAAATCGGAGTAATGTCAAACCGAAAAAATATTTCATACTTGGGTAATTTCCTTCAATCTGGAGCCACCCTTGGATTTTCTATTCTAACTTCAAGAAACAGCCTTGATCATAATGAGTGCTATGAATGGGCGACATACCATCTATTTGGAGGTCCCACTTACGTTATGATTCGAAGTGAGGCTTCCGCTTCTTCAACTTGAAATAATTTGGATCTTTCAACTGCTTATTCCCTCCAGTCATGTGTTATCCTTTATCCTTTGCTGTAGAGTAGCTTTTCAGAGGTCCATGAACTATTAACTTCTAACGGATCCATCGGAGCCGGGATCACCTGCATGTGAATCAGTTAAAAGTTTATGGTTTTCGATAAAGGGTCAAATAGCTTTATGGAACTATTTCCTGAATTTGAAGAGAGCTCAAGCGACGTTCCACCAGCGCCTCTGGCAGAGCGCATGCGCCCCTCGGAATGGAAGGATTTGCTGGGCCACGTTAAGCTTGTGGGAGAAGGTAAACCTTTGCGTGAACTGATTGCCGGGCCATCTTCCTTTTCCTTTATTTTGTGGGGACCGCCGGGTTCAGGGAAGACCACCATTGCGCGTATCGCCGCTCGTATGACGGGAAGCGAGTTTCATGAAATCAGCGCCGTGAACGCTGGTGTGGCCGATATTCGGAAGGTTATCAGTCAGGCACAGAAAGTTTGGCGATTCTCCAAACGTCGGTCGATCCTTTTTATTGATGAAATCCACCGGTTCAATAAATCTCAGCAGGATGCGGTTCTACCTCATGTCGAGAGCGGGACTTTACGGCTCATAGGGTCAACTACTGAGAATCCATCTTTTGAAGTTATTCCCGCCTTGCGTTCCAGATGCCAGATATTCCGTCTGGAGTCCTTGACCCAGGAGGATATACGGTCCCTGCTGGAGCGGGGACTGGCTGATAGGGAACACGGGTTCGGCAAGGACTCGCTGGTGATAGAATCTGCCGCGATAGATTTGATCATTACCTGTGCCAATGGAGATGCGCGGAAGGCGCTCAACGTGTTGGAAGCGGCACGTGACTTTTCATGTTCAGGTGAGGGCGACCCAAGACCGGTCCAGATTAAGGATATTGAAGGGATCATCCAAACTGTTGCTGTCTTGTATGATAAGGGAGGTACCGAACATTACGACCATGCTTCGGCTTTTCAGAAAAGTTTGCGTGGCTCCGATCCGGATGCGGCAATATACTGGCTGGCGAAAATGATTGCCGGTGGCGAGGCCCCGCGTTTTATTGCCCGACGGCTGGTGGTTACCGCCTCGGAAGATGTTGGTAATGCCGACCCTATGGCCCTTGTGATAGCCAATGCCGCGGCCGAAGCTTCTGAAAGATTGGGATGGCCGGATGCACGGATACCTCTGGCACAAGCGGTAATCTATGTGGCGCGCGCTCGCAAGGATAATTCTGCCATCGTAGCTATCGATAGCGCACTGGGCGATATTCAAAATAAGGGAAAATCGTTTCCCGTACCGGACCATTTAAAAGATACGCATTACAGCGATGCCAAAACTCAATATGGATATGGAAAGGATTACCTTTATCCTCACGATCATCCGGGGCATAAGGTGAAACAGGACTATCTACCCACAGCATTGAAAGGAAGAGAATACGTTCCTCCTGAAGAAACCGATAAATCGGAGGATGAGGGCTAGTGTGGACTTGTGAATTCCATCGATTTACGCTAAAAAGGTTCCTTTTATAGTGTCTTCTTGTTCCCATGCTCCAGCGTGGAAACGACATATTTCTAATAAATTAATCTATGATAACTAAAAGACAGCTCAAAACAGCCGAAGATATTTTTGAGGGACGTTTAAGAGGCAATCAGCTAATGGCCAGTGGAATTGCGTTGACTCCCGATGTCGCACGATTACTGTGGGCCTCTGAAACAATGAAAGGAATCACCTGGCTCGATTTGGATGATAATCAGTTGGGCGATGAAGGAGTTCGCGAGTTGGCGGATTGTGAACTGTTGGCAAATGTTCAATACCTGAACCTGAATAAAAACGGAGTGACGGACGAAGGCCTGATTCATCTCTCCCGGTCTAAATATCTCACCAAACTTAAACGCCTCCACCTAAAGGACAATGCTATACAAGGGCCGGGCATCCTGGAACTGTTTGATTCTGAAACGCTCGAAAGCCTGTCTACCTTCCAGTTTCACGATGGCTGGACCTGCAAGAAAAGGGAAGGCTGGCGCTACAGGCCTCAGGGTTAAAATTATGAGAGAAGATGAAAACCCCTGTCAGGTCCATGTCCATATTTCAAGCGTTGACCGGCCAGGTATTCTTGCTGAAGCTTTGGAATCAGTCGTCCAATTTGATTTGGATGTGCTGGACATAAAGCAATTTGTCTTTAACGGTTTGCTCAATCTGTCTCTCCTGTTGCGCGGAAAAAAGGAGAATTCCCTCACGGGGCTGAAAGAAGCGCTGGGAGGCTGGGCCGGTAAGAATGATATTACCGTACAGGTGCTCCCCTGGGAAAGCAGTCGACGACCGGAAGCACCCTACAAACATCGGTTGGTAGTTACCTTGCTTGGGCCTAACCTGTCATCTAAAGTTTTTCTCGATCTCACACAAACTTTCGCCGGGCGCGATATCAATATACTTCGTATTGAACAGTTGGATTACAGCGACCATCATGTAATAGAGGTGGTTATTGGAAGCAGGGAGGAGCATTCCACGGTAGACATTCTCAACGCTTTGGTCCAGTTCAAGGAAAATTTCCCCGTCGACATTGCGGTGCAGGAAGATACGATGTTTCGGCGCAATAAAAGACTCATCGTGTTCGATGCGGATATGACTTTCCTGCAATGTGAAGTGATCGACGAACTTGGGAAAATTGCAGGAGTGGGAAAGCGCATGGAGGAAATTACCCGGAGCGCCATGAATGGCGATCTTGACTTCAACCTGGCCCTTCGTGAAAGAGTAAAACTCCTGGTAGGACTTTCTATCGACAAATTGGAAGAATTATACCAGCGTATTCCAATCACCCCGGGGGCGGAAGATCTGGTGCGTATCCTCCAGCACCTGGGCTATCGCATAGGTATCGTGAGTGGCGGATTCCAATTTTTCATCGACCGCATTCAAGATAAATACAAGCTCGATTACGGGATCGCGAATCACTTGGCGATTAAAGACGGCAAACTGACAGGGGAGGTTGAAGGTGATGTCATAGACGCACGGGCGAAAGAGCAAACTCTTGTGTCGCTTGCCAGACAGGAAGGGTTTTCTTTGAATCAGGTCGTTGCCGTGGGTGATGGCGCCAATGACATTCACATGCTGGCGAGAGCCGGACTCGGCATCGCTTTCAACGCCAAGCCTATTGTGCAAAAACACGCCAACGCGGGAATCAATCAGTCCAATCTCGAACTCATTCTATATTTTCTTGGCATAAGTGGAAAAGAATTGAAGGAACTTCGTAAGGTTTCTCAAACCACCGCCGGACCCAGTTGGCCGGATCCTTCCTGAATATTAAACCGTCTGATATTCCTTAACCCAAATAAAAAGCCCCCTCCGACCTTTTGACCAAGCATACCCACGCCACCCATTTCCCACTCTTTCCCGATCTTTCCCGCAAAAGGTGGGACAGTAGTGGGACAAAATGATAAAAAATAAATTTACTTACGGGCTATATGCGCATAACTCACCATATATATTAAGTTGCGCTGATGGACGGTGAGAGGGGAGTGCTAATTGCGTATCTATATGCCATGGGGGAATTATGAGTGAAATTGGAGGTGAAGGCTAAAAACAAAAGACTCCTTTATTTATCAATAAGTTGTTTGGTATGATGAATATCGAAAAATTATTTTTTTATGTTTATTGAAAATCCAGTTAAAAAACTACTGATAAAATGATGCGTTTTCCATATAAAGCTGTACTGTTCGACTGGGCTTATACTCTGGTTGATCTCGTTCATGAAGATGATCGGGCGGCGTTTGTGAGGCTGACAGAATTTTTGCGAGAGAAAGAAATCGAACTGCCTGAATTTGATGTGTTGTTCGGTGCCTATCAGGAACTCTTTTATGGTCTGATAAATGACTCGCGCCAGACCCACCGGGAAGCATGTTTCGAAACGGTTCTGCGTCACCTGTTTTTTCAATATGGAATTAGAATAGAAGACCGCACTTCGTGGAAGGAAATATTAACCGTGTACTATGAAGTGATTCATGGCGTCAGAACAGTTTATCCTGATGCGGTTGAAACGCTAAAAACAATGCGTGACGCAGGAATGCGGATGGGAGTTATATCAAATACGACCAATCCAGAGTTCATAAAAGATGCAGAACGACATCGAACCGGTTTGGATCAGTATTTTGAGTTCTCGCTTTACTCATCCAGCACACCGTACCGTAAGCCCCACCCATCCATATTTAATGCGGCGATTGCAAGGTTGCAGATGAATGCAGGTGATATTCTCTTTGTTGGCGATAATTTGGAGATGGATGTGGCTGGTCCACAGGGAGTTGGAATATCCGCTGCCTGGCTGAACCGTAAAGGATCCAATTTGACCGATGGTATTGTTCCCGACTATCAGATCTCCAGTTTGTCCGAGCTCCTTCAGGTCGAACCTCTCAAGGTTTAATAAATTTACAATGCATCGTTTTTTTACTGCACCTGAAAATATTACAGATGATAATGTTGTTTTGCGTGGGAGCGATGTGCCTCACATTCGCACTGTGTTACGTCTTAAAAGTGGGGATCGGGTGCAGGTACTTGACGGACGTGGCAATTGTTATACCGTGATTCTCACGCGCGTGGGTCGCGACAAAATAGAGAGTCGTGTGGAATCCAAAGAAGATGTTGACGACTGTGAATCACCCTTGACGATTAGTCTGGGACAGGGAATGGTTAAGGGGACTGGGTTCGATGGGGTCGTGCGCCGAGCCGTAGAGTTGGGCGTTGGGTATGTTATTCCCGTCAGCGCCAGACGTTGCGTTTCAAAACTATCTAAAGAAGATACCGCGAAAAAAGTTGGACGGTGGCAACGTATTGCAAGGGAGGCGTCAAAACAGTGCGGACGAGCCTGGGTTCCTGAAGTGGGCTCCAAAGCCATGTCGGTTAAGGAGTTTTGTTCTGCCAATCGGGAGGCAGACCTGAGGCTTATTTTCTGGGAAGAGGAGCTATCTATACGCATCGGAGATTTATCGCAAAAAAAATCCATAAATTCCGCGGCTGTCCTTATCGGGCCGGAAGGCGGGTTTGCCGCTGATGAAATTGAGAGCGCTATGGAATACGGATTCCAGTCCGTTTCTCTGGGGCCGCGCTTATTAAGGACGGATACGGCTCCGTTGGCAGTTCTCTCTATCTTGCAACACCTTTGGGGCGATCTGTGATTGTCCGTTTGCCTTGCGGAGCCAGGATATCCTATCTGTTGTGTTGTTCATTCCACATTTTAGTGGTAAATTCCCCTTTTAACGTAGCTTGAGAGACCTGTTTTATTTAGGAAGCGATTTGATTATATGAATTATCAATGTGATCTTGATATTTTTGAAGGTCCGCTGGACCTTTTACTCCATCTTATTAAAGAGCAGAAGATGGATATCTATGATATTCGCGTTGCCGAGATCACTCGACAGTATTTGCAATACCTTGATCTGTTGAGTGAGTTGAATCTGGAAATGGTCGGCGAGTACCTGATCATGGCCGCAGAACTAACTAAGATAAAATCAAAAACGCTTTTGCCAACGCAGGAAACAGAAGAGGATGCCTTGGCGGCCGCAGGTGAAGATCCACGTGCAGAGCTAATGCGGCGCCTGCTGGAATATCAGCGTTATAAAGATGCGGCCTTTGAATTGAGGCAAAAGGAATACGACCAGCAACAACTGTTTACCCGTGTCGGTGAGGTTGAAATCGACGATACTGAACAGGAAATACTGGTAGAGGCTAATGTCTTTGATCTGCTGACGGCCTTTCAAAAAGTATTAAAAGAAAAGTCGTTTGTAAAAGATTATGAGATCAAAGTTACAACCCTTTCAGTTTCTGATCGCATTGACTATATTCTGGAAATTTTGAATGCTTCGGAGAGCGTCACCTTTACTTCACTGTTCACAGTCCTCAACACAAGGCAGGAAGTGATCGTCACCTTTCTGGCTATATTGGAATGCATGCGGATGCAGTTGATTCGTAGCCAGCAGGCGAAGGAGTTCGAAACCATCCGCCTGTACGCGGCGGTAGATCGCGCGGCACAGGAAGAGATATTAAAGGAGTTTTACGCTTCAGGGGAAGATGAAAACCTGTCTGGAAATGTTGATTCCTCGGAGTAAAGCATTTCCTGTTCTTCTTCATTATGTCTTGCCACAAGTTTTCTAATCATCGTACCACCTCAATTATAATAGTTACTTCTTCCTTAACAGCCTGTTGTTTCCTCTCAAATGTTTTAAAACTTTCCGATAGCTCTTTAGACAGCCTGGACTGAGAACTAGATTCCTGAGCGGTTCCTTCTTTGGTGTGAGTAAGGGATTTCTGAGCCTCGTATCCGGGAATTACTGGAATAAATTCTTTAAAAGCATTGGGGCCGAGGGCGAGTTTTAAGTGTTGACATTGATGTTTTCGGCGTAGCTACGACTGCGCTATTGGGACTGCTGGGAGGGCTAGATAGGAAGGTGTGCCACTGCTGATAAAATCGGATCAAATGTCCAGATCATGAACAAACTCAGCGCGTTCCTTTATGAAGTTAAAACGGAACTCAGCATCTTTCCCCATGAGTTGAACAAAAGTTTTCTCAGTATTTTCACAATCACTAATCGTTACCCTGATAAGTGAACGGCTCTCAACGGCCATAGTTGTCTTTTTCAGGTCGGCGGCGGGCATCTCGCCAAGGCCTTTAAATCGTCCTATTTCATATTTGCGATCGCCCAGATCTTTTATGATGCGGTCTTTTTCTTCCTCATCAAGAGCATAAAACATCTTTTTCCCGGAATCGATTCTGTATAACGGGGGCTGGGCTATGTATAGGTGTCCGCTGGTGATAAGTTCTGGCAGGCAACGGTAAAAAAAAGTCAAAAGCAGAGTACAGATATGGGCTCCGTCAACATCGGCGTCTGTCATGATGATTATTTTTCCGTACCGCAATTTGCTGTAGTTAAATTTTGGGGATATTCCGGTACCTGCTGCGGAAATGATATTCTGGATTTCTGTATTGGCGAGAATCTTGGCCATCGTTGCGGTTTCTACGTTTAAAATTTTTCCGCGGATGGGAAGAATGGCCTGGGTTTTTCGGTCACGTGCCTGCTTGCTGGAACCGCCTGCTGAATCGCCTTCGCATATGAACAGCTCAGCCTTGTTTTTGTCCGTTGTAGCGCAATCGGACAGTTTGCCGGGCAGGTTGAGGCGATGGGAAATATTTGTTTTGCGCTGAACGGCTTCTTTAGCCTGTCGGCTGGCAATTCTTGCCTGGGCGGAAAGGATGACGCGATTCGCAATTCGGTCTCCCATCGTCTGGTTCTCAAGCAGATAATGCTCCAGTGAGTGTTTGACAACGGACTCCACTTGCGACGTGATGTCAGAATTCAGGCGACCTTTTGTTTGACCTTGAAACTCGACCTCTCCCTGTAGATAAACGTTAATAATGGCGATGAGGCCTTCTCGAACATCGTCACCTGTAATATTGGTGATTCCCTTGGGCAATAGGCTTCGTCTGTCTATGTATGCACGAAGTGCTTTGGTTATACCATTGCGAAAGCCGGTTTCATGGCTTCCTCCATCCACTGTTTTGATCGAATTGGCATAGGAGTGGATGATTGTTTCGGTCCCTAAGGTCCATTGAAAGGCAGTCTCAAGCCTCAATTTATGATCGTCCTTTTCTACATAGAATGCCGTGTCTGTCAGGGCAGGGCGCTTGCCTATGATTTTCCCAATATAGTCCTGAATACCATTTGGATACTGAAATTCCTGTTTTTCACCCTTCCCACTAACCGTGATCTTCAATCCTTTATTAAGAAATGCTTTTGATTCGGCCTGTTCGAGAATTGATTTTATGTTGAGATCTGGCTTGGGGAAGATTTTTGGGTCTGGTTTGAAATAAATAGTGGTGCCATAAATGCGAACGGCTTTTCCTTTTTTAAGTTTGCTCGTGGCTTTGCCTTGAGCATAGGACTGGGACCATTCAAATCCGTCCCGTCGGGAAACCGCTGTCAATGTCTCACTCAAAGCACAAACGACAGCCATGCCGACTCCGTGGAGTCCGCCTGAAACTTTGTAATTATCGCTACTGAATTTGCCACCGGAATGCAGGGTAGTGAATAGAACCTCCATCGCGCTCTTTTTAGTTTTGCCAAATATGTCGATGGGAATCCCGCGCCCGTTATCTTTTATGGTGATTCCGCCATCTTTTTCCAGCCGGACATCAATGGTGTCGCAATGACCGTTTAGGGCTTCATCCACACAGTTATCCAGGATTTCCCAAACCAGATGATGCAGTCCGGTGGATGTGGTGGAACCGATATACATTCCGGGACGTCGTCGAACCGGCTCCAGTCCTTCAAGGACTTGTATGTCTTTTGCGCTGTAGGTACCCATTGTGCTCCTGTGTTATTCGATTGCGACAATTATTTTTCGTCTGGATACGATGACTCCTTGACCTCCCCGGTTGCAGAGGCGGACGTCTTTGAGGTTAATCTCCTTTTTCTTTCCATCATCGAAGACTAGCGTCGCTTTACCCTTTTTAGGGGTGACTTTGAATCCGGCCAGTGTGCTTTCAACCAGCTTCATCATGCGTGACCCCATGCCGGCACCGGTCAACACCGTTACCTGATTCATTGGAATCACGATGCCCTTACCGTTAGCCGATGCCATGAACAGGTGGTCTCCAGTAACCAGGGAGAATCCTATCATTCGGTTATCCCCTTTCTGGGTCATCAATTTTCGTCCCGCCTTGGTGGTTTCTGTGAGGTTGGTTATGGGGAAGCGAAAACCGTAACCTGAACTGCCTATAGCAATACCTTCGAGTTGACCCTCTGTTTCACCGGCGAAACCAAGTCGTGTCTGTCGGTTCGATTTACTGGATGATTTTTTTTCTGGATGAGTTTTGCCAGCGATGGTAGCGAGTTCAGCCGGGTCGAGAGAGAGCATTGAAATAACCTTTTCTCCGTCAGCAAATTTGAAAAAATTTTGAATGGGTTCGCCAAATCCTGCGCGGGTATAAGACAGGTTGTATACCTTATGAACGTAGACCATTCCGCGTGAAGTAAAGAACGCCACCAACTCACGTGTATTCGCCTTGGCGGTCGCCAGAAGGTTGTCGTTTTCCTTGTATTTTAGAGTACTTGGATCTGTTAAGCTCTTAAACTTCCTTAACCAGCCGTTTTTGCTGATAACGAGATAAGCGTCTTCATGTTCTATGAAATCTTCGGCATTGTATTCGACCAGTTCGATGGTTTTGATTTTGGTACGTCGTTTGTCGCCAAACTTTTCATCGATTTCTTTGAGTTCGTTTTGAACTATCAGCCATATTTTTTTATCTGACTTTAAAGTGGCCTTAATTTGCTTTTTCTCTTTCATCTTCTCCATTTGCTCGGCGATGATCTTTTCGACTTCCATTGAAACCAGTCGATAAAGAGGGATTTCCAGAATTGCTGAAACCTGTTCGTCATCCAGCTTGAAGGCTTTTTTCAACTTGTCGTGCGCTTCCTGTTTCGACTTGGAGGAGCGAATCAATTTCAGAGCTTTATCAAGTTCGGTGAATATGGCCACAAATCCATCCAGGATATGCAGACGTTTGATCAGGAGCGCAAGTTCGTATTTAAGCCTGCGGGTAACCACTTCCTTACGGAAGTCGAGAAAATAGCGGCAGATTTCTTTAAGAGACAGTCGCTCTGGTTCGCCATTGGGCTTGAGACAGTTGAAGTTCAGTTGGAAATTATTTTCAAGGTCCGTGTGGCGGAGAAGATAGGTCATGACCTTTTCGGTATCGGTACCAGTTTTGACTTCAAGCACGATCCGCATTTTCTCGTCACTTTCATCACGGACATCCATGAGCGGGGGAAGCTTTTTACCGATTATGATTTCCGCGATCTTCTCGATCAAACGGGCTTTGTTCACTCCGTAAGGGATCGCGTAAATGATGACCTGTTCTTTTCCGCGCGGAAGCTGTTCGAGTTTCCATTCGGCGCGTATCTTGACGGCGCCGGAACCTTGCTCGTAAGCCTTTCGGATTTCCGTTTTGGAGTTCAGGATGATTCCGCCGCCTGGAAAGTCTGGGCCCTTGATGTGCTTCATCAACTGGGCAACAGTAGCATCCTGATCTTTTATCAGAGCGGTCAAAGCACCCATCACCTCGCTCAGGTTATGGCTGGGGAATGAGCAGGCCATACCCACGGCGATGCCGGAGGACCCATTGATCAGCAAATTCGGCACACGGGAGGGCAGGACCATCGGTTCCTTAATCGTGTTGTCGTAGTTGGCCTGAAATTCTACCGTTTCCTTTTTAAGGTCGTTGAAGATATATGTTGTGATAGGCGTTAACTTGCCTTCTGTATACCTGTACGCGGCAGGGGAATCTCCGTCGATGGAACCAAAGTTTCCTTTGCCATCTACCAGGGGATACCTCATGGAAAAATCCTGCGCCATTCGCACCATCGACTCATAGGTGGAGGCGTCACCATGGGGGTGGTACTTACCAAGAACTTCACCGATGATCTTCGCCGACTTCACGGGCTTGGCGGCGGCATTGAGTCCGATACTATCCATCGCATAAAGAATGCGGCGATGGATTGGTTTCAGTCCGTCACGAACATCTGGAAGGGATCTGGAAACAATAGTGGACAAAGCGTATGTCAAAAACCGGTTTTCCAGCTCCAGTTGCAGGTCAGATTCTTTCTCGTTGCTCATAGTCTAGTGATTTAGTGGGGGTGATGTGTGGAAATTGAAAATTATAATCTGGAAGGTGGTGCTTCTCTCCTTGGATCAATGAGTTTTCTAAAGTCGTATAAATAACAATAAGTTAGTGAATAGTCTCGATAGTATCGCAAATCTGTATATAACACAGGCAATCCATATATGGTACTGCCTTTTTGAACTTATACAATATACAGGATTTTAAGGCAAGTAAAATCAATAACTAACAGGAAACCTTCCTTTCGGTGTGTTTAGGGTCCCCATAGATAGCCCTGGTTAGCACAGTTTAGAACTTTTTTTGCAGACAGCCATCTTATACGAACCGATTACCTTGCAATCGGTTACATTAAATCCCATAAAATGTTTGTTGCTTAAGATAGTCTATTTATATTCATTTCGTNGGAAGTACCTTCCGCCTAGTCATAAGGAGTTTAAGAAANATGTCGGATCAGGAATTACAGNTCAAGGTTATTGCCGAATTGAAAACGGTGATGGATCCGGATTTGCACAAGGATATTGTGAGTCTTGGNTTTGTGAAAAATATGAACGTTACAGATGGTAACGTGAAGTTTCAAGTGGAATTAACCACCCCGGCCTGTCCGGTCAAAGAAGAACTGAAAACGGAGTGCGAAACCAAGGTCCGAGCAGTTGAAGGGGTGAAAAATGTAGATGTGGAAATGACCGCTGTTGTTAGAGCGGCAGAGCACAGCCAGCCCATTCTGGAAAATGTAAAAAATATCATTGCTGTTGCCAGTGGTAAAGGTGGCGTAGGCAAGTCAACAGTAGCTACTAACCTGGCTATGGCATTGCAAATGACCGGTGCAAAAGTGGGACTGATGGATGCTGATATTTACGGTCCGAGTATTCCGCAAATGCTGGGTATCCCAATATCGCCTCCTAGAGGCGGACCTGACAACAAGTTTTTTCCGCACGAGCAATACGGGGTGAAGGTAGTTTCTGCGGCGTTCCTTTCTAAAGAAGGACAGCCTCTCATGTTAAGAGGGCCGATGCTTGGAGGAATCATCCAGCAGTTTTTGCAGAATGTCGAATGGGGCGAACTGGATTACCTGGTGATCGATCTTCCTCCGGGAACAGGTGACGTTCAGCTAACTCTCACCCAGCGTGCGCCGCTTTCAGGTGCCGTCGTTGTGACGACGCCACAGGAAGTCAGCTTGATCGACGCGGAAAAGGGTGTGCGCATGTTTGAAAGTGTGAAGGTGCCGTTGTTGGGCATCGTGGAGAATATGAGCTATTTCGTTTGTGACGGCTGTGATAAAAAACATCATGTTTTTAAATCGGGCGGCGGCAAGGCCCTCGCTGAAAAATTCAAGGTTCCGTTTCTGAATGAAATACCGTTAGTGGGTGAAGTAGTGGAAGGTGGGGATAAAGGTGTGCCGGTAATAATGGCAGATCCTTCTTCTCCGGCGACAAAAGCTTATAAAGATCTGGCAGGGCAGGTGGCGGCGCAACTGAGTATCATTCACTCCAAAGATGACAAGCCCGCGACTTCTTTCGAACTGGCGTGGGAAGGTTAATACAATGACCGAAGAAAACTCAACCAGCACAACAGGTCCCGCGCCGAAGGATATTCGCCAGGTCGATCCGGCCACGTTGGGGATCACCTGGACCGATGGTCACGAGTCGACATACGGCGTCAGGCACCTGCGCGAAAACTGTCCGTGCGCCAGTTGCATCGACGAATGGACAGGAGTAAAACGTCTCGACCCGGCAACGATTCCAGAAAATATAAAACCAGTGAATTTGCAGTCGGTGGGACTCTACGCCATCCAGTTTTTCTGGAACGATGGACACGATACCGGATTCTACTCACATAAACTGATGCGGAAATTGTGTCAATGCATAGAGTGCTTGTAGGGTTCTGGTAGAGTACCAGTGGCCTGTAGGTAGGATAAGGCATTGTTACAATTTTAGGCTTGTCAATTGGCGGGATATGTTGCACTCTATACGCAAGAAAGGGGAGGTATTGCATGGATAACCCACTAATCAAGTCCTCGTTCAAAAAAGAATTCTGCCATCACGAGAATGCTGTGACACTCGATTACGATATTGGCATCGAACACTGCCCCTACTGTGGTGCGCTAGGCCATTACAATATCGATGTCGACCAAATCGACTGGACCCTCCCCGAATACCTGCAAAAGCAGGAATTTAACTGATTCAAAATTTCCTTCTAAAGTTGAGCACATAGAAAACTTGAAATGACTGGACTGCCTAGGTCTGTCGTTGCGGGCGAAGCGAAGCAATCCAATGGATTGAGCGAACTTCTCTGGATCGTCACGTCGCCTACGGCGTCTTGCGACGACGAACGGGTGTTGCTTGTCATTAGGAAGAGGACTCCGGTAAACACCTTTTTAGGGGGAACGAGTCACCACCTCACAAAAAAAGCCCTGCAAGGAGCAGGGCTTTCATTTAAAAATATAACGGTATCGCTGATAAGTTAGCGATACCAAAACAACGTCCCGTAGTTACCCGACCACATAGTGGTCACATACCGACTTTTTCTCTCACTTCGTCCATCAGTTTGCCGTCGATGACGGTGAGGCCTCTTTCCTTGGCGAATTCGAGCACGGTTTTCTTGGCCATGTTGCGGACGAAAAACGGCACACGCTGGATACGTTCTTTGGCCTCTTCTGTCCACTCAACTTCACCCTCAGTGGGAGCGCTTTTTTTAAGTTCCTCTTTTCCTCCAGCAAGGGCGCCTGCTACCACGCCCATGGGCGCTCCTGTGGCTTCGGCGGCGGTGCTACCCATTTGCACGCCGAGCTTGCTTACAAATTCTGTCTCGAACTTGTTGGTCAGCATGGCGATTGAATGACCGCATTTTTTGCATTTGAACTGCATCGCCAGATTTATTTTTTCTTCCGGCATGATGCCGTCGGTCTGGGTTTCCATTTGGGTGTCACAGGGAATACATAGAAATTTCATCACCCCTCCTAATGAGTGTGTTTTTTAATGGGATACTGCACAATAATTAATTAGTTTAAATTGAATCGAGAATTTTATCGACGACCGAGCCTATGGCTTTACCGGTGACGGAATACTTGTTCTCCATATAGTACAACGAGCCTGAATCAGTGTTGCGACCGATTCGGGTATCGAACGGAATTTTCCCGAGATAAGGGATGCTTTTTTGTTTTGCCAGTGCTTCGACGTCTTCGCCCTCGAAAAGCGGGCCTTCTTTTTCGCAATGGGGGCATGTGTACCCAGCCATATTTTCGACCAGCCCTAGAATCCGAACTTTCATTTTATTATTTTTGGTGATGGATTTAGCCACGATATGTTGTGACAACATGGATGGGATGGTGATTTCCACCACGCCAGCCATTTCCGGGATGAGGCCGCGGATATTATCAATGCGGTCAGATCCTGGAGGCATGTCGATGAGCAGGAAGTCCAGATCACCCCAGTCGGTATCGGCAACCAGTTCACGCAGGGCGGTCGACTCCATAGTGCTCACCCAAACCGCTGGGGCATCGGCCTCTTCGGTCCACATCACCGGAGAATCAGGGCTGGACAACAACATATCCATCGACATCAATTTGATACCGTGAGTGCCCACACCTGGCTGAACGCCGTTATCATCTATTACAAGTTTTT
>PCCT01000022.1 GCA_002731985.1 Nitrospinota bacterium | reverse complement strand
AATTTGAAGTATTTTGCCCTTGATATTGAGGCGACAAAAATCGCACAGTTGACAGGTTTAAACCGAAATACCATATTGAATGTAGGCCCCATTGGACTCAAATAATGAGATGGATATGACAGTGCCCCCTGATAAGGAAATGAGTTTTCTTGAGAGTGTGAATCTCACGTTCGACATGGCTTTGACGACTCTGGACATTCCGGAAGGAATGGGTCAGTACATTAAGAATGTGAACAATGTTTATCAGGTGCGGTTTCCGGTCAAGATCAATGGTGGCATTGAAACGTTCATCGGCTGGCGCGCGGTGCATAGCGACCACAAGCTTCCAGCTAAAGGCGGTATTCGTTTTTCGCAGATGGTCAATCAAGATGAAGTGGAAGCTCTGGCGGCTCTCATGTCGTACAAGTGCGCATTGGTCGATGTTCCTTTCGGCGGGTCCAAGGGTGGACTGCTCATCGATCCAAAACAGTATGATCGTGACGCGATGGAAAAAATCACTCGACGCTTTGCTTTTGAGTTGATCCAAAAAGATTATATCGGATCAGGCATCAACGTTCCGGCTCCTGACATGGGCACGGGACAAAGAGAGATGTCCTGGATAGCAAGTACCTACATGGCCCACCGCCCGAATGATATCAACCACCTCGCCTGTGTTACGGGAAAGCCTGTTTCTGCAGGGGGAATCCAGGGGCGTGTGGAAGCGACCGGACGTGGCGTCGTGTTTGGAATCCGCGAGTTCTTTCGCTACCCGGAGGATGTCAAACTGGCGAAGATGGAGGGGAACTCGATAGAAGGGAAAGAGGTCATCATCCAGGGACTTGGCAATGTGGGGTATTACACCGCGAAAATTCTAGACGAAGAGGATGGAGCCAAGATCACCGGTATTCTGGAATGGGATGGTGCCGTCTACGATAAGAACGGATTAAATGTTGAAGAGGTTTTTCAGTACAAAATTGAAAACGGGGGCGGCATCAAAGGATATCCAAAGGGGAAATTTACTGAGAACAGTGCGGAGTTGCTGGAGGAAGAATGCGATATCCTCATCCCTGCCGCTATAGAAGGAGTCATCAATCAGAGCAATGCAGGCCGTATCAGGGCCAAGCTCATCGCCGAAGCCGCGAACGGACCGGTTACCTTCAAAGCGGAAACGATTCTCAATGAAATGGGCGTGGTCATCATTCCCGATGTTTACCTCAACGCGGGTGGTGTCACCGTCTCTTATTTTGAGTGGATCAAAAACCTGTCGCATATTCGATTCGGGCGGATGAACAAACGATACGAGGAGAATCAGAATAACCTGCTGATAAAAGCCATTGAGCAATCGGGCACAAAAGTGCCACAAGAATTGATAGCACAAATCGGACAGGGACCTGCTGAAATCGACCTGGTGCGATCTGGACTCGACGATACCATGCGGATCGCTTTTCAAGGAATTCGTGAGCGGTTTTGGTCGAATGAAAAGGTGGGCAGTTACCGAATTGCGGCGATGGCAATTTCCATAGAAAAAATTTACAACAGCTATCGCCTCATGGGTATTTACCCATAAGCTATTTTTAGTTTGTAGTTGCCTGATTTATCAGGCGGTTTTAAAAGAGCTCGATGCCCGTCCAGCCTACCTTTAAAAATCAAAGGAGTGGAGGGCAGGAAATCAAGCAACTACAAAAACATACGCAAAACTCTCCAAGCTTTTTTCAAAGGGATCGCTGACGTTGATCGGGATTAATGGTATATTAGCTCCCGATTTTCCTGTCCGAAAACTTTTAAATAGGTACCGCATGTCTGACCCTCAATCTGGTTCTTCATCCCAATACGAACAAAGTGGTGTGTCCAGCCGGGGAGCCGAAGACGCGCTTTCAGGATTGCTGGAACATGTCCTTCCTACGAGAAAATTTGCTGAGCGTTTTCCGCTGGCCGCTGATATCGGTTACTTTGCCAACGTCATTGATGTCGGTAACGGATTAGGTATCGCTTTCGGTACCGACGGTGTGGGGACGAAGATCATCGTGGCGGAACTTATGGATCGCTACGATACGATCGGTATCGACTGCGTGGCCATGAACGTCAACGACCTGATCTGTGTTGGTGCGAGACCCGTGAGTATGGTCGACTACATCGGTTGCTCATTCACCGACGCGCGAATCTTTTCGGAAATCGGCAAAGGTCTCGCCGAAGGGGCCAGGCAAGGGGAGATCAGCATCTCCGGTGGTGAGATTTCGCAGATAAAAGAAATCATCAAAGGTGTAGACCTCATCGGCGCGTGCATCGGCTCCGTTCCGCTGGAAAAAGTTAATACGGGAAAAGATATCCAGCCCGGCAACATGATCATCGGTCTCGCTTCAAGTGGGGTACACTCCAACGGACTCACTCTGGCGCGGAAAGTTTTGCTCGGCGAGACACGGGAGGAGCAGGAAAAGAACGTCAATAAATTTGAAGAGCGCCTGGGCCGAACCCTGGGCGAGGAATTGCTCGAGCCCACACGCATCTACGTGAAACCCATCATGGAAATGCTCGATGCTGGTATCGATCTGAAGGCCATGGTGCACCTTACCAGCGGCGGTTACAGTAATCTTAATCGAGTGGAAAATGACAACATCCGTTTCGTGATTGATCCGTCACCGCCCGTTCCCGAAGTATTCAAACTCATTCAAGAACGCGGCAAAATTTCCGATGCTGAAATGTACGAAGTGTTTAATATGGGAACCGGATTCGTAGTGATCGTCGAAAACATGAAAGAAATTGCCGAAGTAACAGCCATCTGCAAAAAATACGACATCGCCAGCAACGTGATCGGAGCCGTCGAACCCTGCCAAGGCAAAGAAGTCACCATCCCCGAACATGGTCTCGTAGGTAAAGGACAAAAAATCACATCTGCTTGATCCCAGAGGTCGGGTCCTTTGTTCGAATTTTGTAGAATAGGGATAGTAAACCTTATTGAACCACCCTCACCCCGACCTCTCACGCCAAAGGCTCTGGACAGGCTCTCCCATCAAGGGAGAGGGAGTAAACAAATTCATCTCTGTAGCCTGTAGGGCAAGGCTTCAGCCTTGCGGATTGAATAAAGTACCCTCAACTAACCTAAAGGTCACAGGCCTGAAGGCCCGTCCAGCCTACCCTAAAGCATTAATGGGTGGAGAGCAGGAGTTGTCCTACAAAACCAAAAGAAATTTCTAATGCGAATGCAGGGCGATGGCTATTGTCTTTTCGATTTGGTTGATCTTGAACAGGGCATCTTCGTAAGCGGGGGCCCCGAAGTAGGATCTTGGATTATTTGAGATGCCTATGGCTTCCTTGGGCATTCCCAGGAATCCGGTGGTCATTTTGCCGTCTTTATCTTCATCGTGCAGGACGGTCACGGCGTAAGTTCCGAAAGCTATTTCTTCAAGCTGGATTTCCATTGTTTCATGCGTGACGTCTCCGTTATAAGTACGGACTGCCTGGCTGGAATCCAGTGGATAACCCGCTTCGGTTGCGAAAACATTCACGATAAATTGCCCGCCACCACTTTTGAATCCACTAGCCATGATGACCAGTTTTCCCGCCATTTTAGAACTCACTGTTCCTTGTTGCCCATATATGTTTGCAGGCAGGGCCAAGGTTAACAAACAGGCAATGACCATCGCTTTGCCTACCCATAAAAAAATTCGTTTTTGCACAATATTATCCCTCTAAATTATTTCCTCAATAGACCGTTAAATCATTTTGCCATGCTTGCCCTTCGAATGTAAGCCTTGGAGTCAATACTCTGGGATTTAAGCTCGAAGATTTAATCGGGCAACATTCGTTTTGCGAACCCATTGTATTTCGGAAAATGAAATTTCCACGACAACGGGATCTTCTTCTGGCAAGTGAGAATTTAAACAGGATCTGTACTTAATGAGTACGCGATCCATCCCAAGTTTTAATACCCAGTTAGAAGGTTTGAGCGCTTTGCGGAATCGGGTGAAGACTATTAAGAAAATGATTCCGAAACCAAATCCGGTTGGATATAAAACATAAGGTGGAAGTGTTTCACCAAATCCCTTGAATCCTCCCTGATCGGCGGTGATAAAACATGCGGTCGTAATAAATAGAAAAAAGTGGCGAACAGGAAACATTTTAGCGGAGAGTAACGGTAGACTCTCACTTGGTCAATGAGATCCGGACTGTCTATGATGGAATGGAGTTTCATATGCGCGATGAGTAAACTGGCGGGATAATTTATTCCTCCAGGACTTCGCAGTCATTTATGTTGAAAATTGAAGTAGCTAGATCGTCACCATTGTTATCTTGATAATTGTATGAATAGGTTACCCCGTATTTTAAATTATCGCGGACACTTTTCTTGACAAATACTCTGGCCACTTATGGGAAAAACTTTGCCAGAAAGACTAGAAGAACTGCGACTGGGCTGATGTAGCGGATGAGGAAACCCCAGATATGTCCCCAGTGGAATATTGTTTCGTGTTTTTCGATTTCTTCTTCAGCAGATTTTGTGCCCCATACCCAGCCGACGAATATTGCTGTCAGCATTCCCCCCAGTGGCAGAAGATAGTTGGAGGCGATGTTATCGATGTGATCAAAAAAGTTCATGCCGAAAAGCTTCGCATCCGATAATACTCCGAATGATAATGCGGAAGGAATTCCAAAAACAAAGATGATGGTAGACGTTATAACCACAGCCTTTTTTCTGCTCCATCCCCGCTGATCAATGAAATAGGCGGACACCACTTCCAGAAGAGATATTCCCGAGGTTATTGCCGCGATGGCAAGCAGGATAAAAAAGACAATAGAAATAAAATTGCCGAATGGTATACCTACAAAAACAGCAGGTAGTACACTGAACACTAGGCTGGGTCCTTCGGCTGGTTCGAGTCCCATTGCAAAAACTGCCGGGAAGATGACCATGCCTACTAACAGCGCGATCATCGTGTCGAAAATGACAACGTATACTGTAGCGGAGGTCAGGTTTTCATCTTCCGGCAGGTAACTGCCATAAGTGAGCATACAGCCCATGCCTAGGCTGAGTGAAAAAAACGCTTGGCCTAACGCAATTAATATTGTTTGCGGACCAATTTTGCTGAAGTCTGGTTTCAGATAAAACTCAACACCTTCCATTGCTCCGGGAAGTGTCAACGAACGGAACATGAGAAGAATGAGAAAAATTACCAGGGTGGGCATTAGTATTTCGCAGGCTCTTTCAATCCCACTATGCACTCCGCGTAACACAATGCCAACGCAGACGCCCATGAAAAGGGCGTGATAAAAAAGGCTTTCCCATGTATTAGCGATAAAAGAATCGAAAAACTGTCCTGCCTCCTGCGGGGACGCAAAATTACTAATGGCTTGAGTGAACGATTTAAAAACGTAAGCAAGTGTCCAGCCACCCACCACTCCATAAAAGGAAAGGATAAAGAATCCAGCCAGCACGCCCATGTACCCGATTCCGACCCAGTATGAATTGGGTTTCAACGTCTGGAACGCGCCGACAGGGTTGAGGTTTGTTTTTCTGCCGATGGTGAATTCGGCGAGCATGATGGGGAGCCCCACCGCTATGGTGCATAGGATATAAATGAGAACGAAAGCGCCGCCGCCATTTTCGCCAACGATGTAAGGGAATTTCCAGATGTTGCCGAGTCCGACTGCTGAACCCGATGCCGCGAGGATAAACCCGAAACGGCTGTTCCAGAATCCGCGTTGCTTGCTGTCGTTGCCCGTGGTCATTAGAAGGAGAGGTTATAGGGTCAGGATGTCTCTACATCAGGGAAATTGATGTAGAATGGCGAAAGGTTTCACACTAAGTCAGCAACACATTAGTATCCATCAACATATTTCCAACGAACTGTTTTACCGCACTGGTATGAAAACACAAATTACCGAAATTCTGAAAACGATTCCCAAACTACCCGGTATTTATATCATGAAGGATAGCCGTGGGGAAACCCTTTACATCGGCAAGGCCAAATCCTTGAACACCAGAGTGCGATCCTACTTTCAGAAATCGCGTAACATGCCAGCCCGGACGCGCATTTTTACAGACAAGGTTCGCGATATAAAATTTCTGACCACCCGGAACGAGGCCGAGGCGCTGATCCTTGAAAGCAACTTCATCAAAAAACACCAGCCTCGTTATAACGTTCTCCTGAAAGATGATAAGCACTATCCCTATCTTCGCCTGACGACGCAGGAGAAGTTTCCACGGCTGGAAGTGGTTCGTCGAGTAAAAAAAGATGGCGCGACCTACTTCGGACCTTACACCATGGTTAAGGAAGTTCGTGAAACGATTCGGTTGATATATAAAATTTTCCCGCTCAGGCAAAGTAGGGATCGTTTGGATGGCACGGCTCTAAGAAGGCCATGCCTGAACTACCAGATGGGACGATGTCTTGCTCCCTGCGCGGGGTACCTGTCGAAGGAAGAATACAATCGGGTGGTTCAAGACGTGACACTTTTTCTCAAAGGCAGGAATCATGAATTGGTTGAAAGTTTGCACAAGAAAATGGAGTTAGCTTCCAGCCAATTACGATATGAAGAAGCTGGGATTTACAGGGACAAAATACAGGCTGTTAAAACGGTTTTGGGGAAACAAAAGATCATATCCACTTCTCTGGAGGATCAGGATATCGTTGGATACTGTCGTGAACGTAACCATGTGATGGTTCAAGTGCTCGTGGTTCGAGGCGGCAAGATGGTGGGTGAAAAAAATTATAAAATGAAGACCCTGGATGATACCGATGATAACGAAACGCTGTCATCATTTCTCAAACAGTATTATGCCGATGAAATCATCTTCCCCAGAGAAATCCTGTTACCGCATCCGATAGACGAGTCCCCGTTAATATCAGACTGGCTATCGGAAAAAAAGGAAAGCCGGGTTCGTTTGGAAGTCCCTTCACGTGGGAAGAAGAAAGACCTTGTGCGTATGGCAGAGGAAAATGCCAATTTCGCCTTGAGGACGGAGTTGGATAAAGGAGAGCTTGGACTCCGAAGTCTGGAAGAGTTGAAGGAAACGCTGGGGCTGAAATTTTTTCCGGAAGTCATCGAAGGATTCGATATTTCTAATATATCAGGAAAATATGCAGTTGGGTCGGTTGTGGTCTTTAGAAACGCTATGGCCGAAAACTCAAAATACCGACGCTATAAAATTGCCGAAGTGCAGGGCATTGACGATTATGCGATGCTAAGGGAAGTGATCGATAGGAGATACAGTCGTTTGGTGCGGGAAGGAAAAGCATTGCCCAATTTAATCCTGATTGATGGTGGTCGCGGACACCTTTCCAGTGCGGAAAAAATGATACTAGAGTTGGACCTTTCCGGGAAAATGGATATCGCCTGTGTCTCCAAGGGGAAATTGCGCAACAATGTGGAGACTGATGAAGTGTATCTTCCCGGAAAAAAGGATCCGATCCTTTTTCGGGAAAACGCGCCTTCCCGGTATTTACTTCAGCGAATCAGGGACGAGTCACACCGGTTCGCAATATCGTATCATCGGAAATTACGCGACAAGAGCACACTGGCTTCACCGTTAGAGTCGATCCCGGGTATTGGAAAAAAAAGGCGATTGCAACTTCTCAAAAATTTCGGCAGTCTGGACAGTATAAGAGAGGCTTCGCAGGAGCAATTACAAGCCATGCCGGGAATTACAGAGGACTTGGCCCTGAAAATACTGACCGCCCTCGGTAAAGGAGGGGGCGGAGCGCCATAAATGGCTAATCCTTAACAGTACAAATGGCGATATAATAACGATATCAGGGCCGCAGAAGGTAGTCCTGATAATGCAGTATTTTAGCATTTCGGATTCTGAAAAATACGGATCAGTTCGTCCAATGCATCTGACCCTGAGGCGCGAACCAGTTTTTCTACCTGGCTAATAAACTGCTCGCGGGTGCGGAATTTCATTTCAACTTTTATTTCATCACTCTCAAAACTGTCCTGAATGTGGACCCGTGTTCTGTCATCGAGTTTCAATGCATCGAGGGCTTTGGCCAAACGAAGGTTCATATCGCTAAGCATGGGATAACGTCGGGAATGAAGAATTTGACGAACCCGATCGTAGCGAACATTGGGAGGAAGGTCGTTTTGTTTTAGAACCAATTGTAATTCGGGCAGGCCGAGTAATTCATCAGGAGTTATTTCATCTCTGATAGAAATTTCGTCAATCCATTCCAGAAGGTCTCGCCATTTATTGGCCCCTGGACGAAGTACGGAAAAGAAGTTTTCAGTTGCTGAGGCACTTTCAGAGTTCCAGCGAAATAATATTGAAAAGGTTCGCAGGGGAACATTTGTTTCATGGAGCAGGTTTTGCAGACCGGAGGTCAATTGAGCGGTACAGAGATAACCATCCAATAATTTTTTGCTTCGTTCCAGACCAAGCACAGGCATAAACTTTTCCATGATACGGTTTGCTGGAACTTCACTTTCTGATAATTTAGAGAGGATGAGCCCTTTTTCAATAGCACTGTAATGACGATGAACCTGATTTTCTGATAAATTAAGCATCAGCATCGATTCTTCGCTGGATGAAGAATCCAGAATCCGTGCAGGAATTTCATTTAATTCAAGCAGAGAAGATATCATTACACGACGATGACCGCAGGCGATACGAAAGCGGTTTCCAATAGGGACTAGGGTGACCGGGTGGGTTACGCCAACCTCTTCAATTGATTGCTGGAGAGAATTGGCAGGAGCGCTCAGGGAGAAATTGGTCAATCGGTCATCCCTGTCGATATTTTCGATAGGGACAGTTTTAAAGAAGTGGGTTAATTTATTTTTCGTCATAAGGGCTATCGTAATCTTTCATTTAGAGAATCTAATGAAGCGTTTCATAATAATCTGTTTATTGCTCACCGGCATGATTTTAACCGGATGCGAATCTTCGCCTGAGGGAATGGTCCTAGTGTCCGCCGGTAACTTTATCATGGGAACCGATGAGGTTGATACTGACCAGCATGCCCTCAGGTTGGGGCTGGATAAACCATGGTATGCCGATGAGTCCCCGGCATTCAAACTTTATCTCAAAGATTATTATATCGACAAATACGAAGTGACTCGGCTTCAATATTACATATTCTGTCAGGCGACGGACCATAAACCGCCGCGTACATGGGGCGGAGACAGGTTTCCGGAAGGTACCGGGAATCATCCTGTTTCGCATGTCAATTTTTATGATGCCGCCGCCTACGCGAAGTGGGCCGGGAAAAGGCTTCCAACGGAAGCCGAATGGGAAAAAGCCGCCCGCGGACCCGACAATTATATCTATCCGTGGGGTCATGAGTTTGACTTTTCTGCCGCCAACGTCAGTCCATCAGCAAAAAAGAAGCGAGGTCAAGGGCTGAAACCCGTGGGAAGCTTTCCGCAGGGAGTCAGCTTCTATGGAGCTTATGATATGGTCGGCAACGTTTGGGAATGGGTGTGGGACTATTACCTGCCCTACCCGAATAACACAGACGCCTGGAAGGAAAAAGATAAAAAACTGCTTGTTGTTCGCGGGATGTCTTATCTTGGTGTGGGCCATTTCCCTGAAGAAGAATTTAAGAAGGTCATTGCCTTGAAATCCCGGGTAACCTCTCGTGAGCGCCTAAATCCTTTCTCTCGAAAAGGTGATGTTGGGTTTCGCTGTGCTAAAGATAAGCTCTCCGTCTACGAAAATATTTTTGGGAAACCTGTCAAAAATTCGAAAGGTTCTGAAGTGGGTCGTTGAAAAAACAAGTTATAGTTTTAGGGTAGTCAGGATAGAAGTGCTTGCAAAAAATTTTAAAATACTGATTTTAGGGCATGCTACATTATTACATCCACGCTATAAGTAAAATTTTCCAATGCCAAATTTTAATATTTTATTAAGGATGTGACATGGAGAAGATGCTTTTTGAGAGCTCATCCATCTAAGACTTTAAGTCTTTTTTAGTCAAATATATAGGTCGCAGGGNTCTGGATTTTTGAAATAAGTGGTCTATTTTAATTGAATTCATGCGAACAAAAGTTGAAGCTGGNATAAGGGTGANCTGTGATCGCTTCAATCTTACAGAATAACAGTTTGTGTTTTTATGGTTATTCATTGCAGGATAACGGAATTGGATTTGATCCCAAGTACCTGGAGAAAATTTTCAAACCTTTCGAGCGTTTGCACACGGCGTCAGAGTTTGAGGGTAATGGAAAGGGGCTGGCGATTTGCCGGAAAATAGTCGAACTGCACGGCGGAAGGCTCCATTTTTACCATCACCCTGCCACAAAAAAATAGTTGAATACTGCCTCATTTTCCTTCTATAAGATTCAAGCATAAATTTCTTTCGTTGTATAATGGCCTGAGGAAAATTCGTCAACGACTGCCAATGCCTGTCGGGTCCCACCACACACTTCAAGATTTAAACTAAACTATCTGGAGAAATATGAGTTTTAAAAGTGAATTAGGAAATCAGGTTCTTATTCTTGATGGAGCCATGGGAACCATGGTCCAGAACCTCGGATTGACAGACGCCGCCTTTGGCGGTCCCGAGTTCAAAATGCTCACCGACCTGTTGGTATTTTCGCGTCCGGACGACTTGGAAGGCATTCATCTTGAATATCTCCAGGCAGGCGCCAACTTGATTGAAACGGATACTTTTGGTGCGTCGCCGTTGCGGTTGAAGGAGTTTGATTTTTCAAAATTTGATCCTTCCGATTTAAAGGCCATACCTGATCAACTGGACCTTAAAACCTGTTCGCTGGAATCGTTAACGGTGCAACTTAATATAGAGGGTTGCCGTATTGCATGTAGAGCGATAGAGAAATACCGCGCTCAATCGGACTATGATGGGAGGCCGCTTTATGTGGCAGGGTCCATTGGCCCTTCCAACTATGTGGTATCGAGTACCGAGGCCAATCTCAATCAAGCCACATTTGGTCAGATCGTTGAAAACTTTTACCATCAAGTCTGCGGGCTCATCGAAGGAGGCGCGGATGTGCTTCTCATCGAAACCCAGCAGGACATTTTGGAGACCAAAGCCATTATTGAGGGTGCCAATAAAGCTTTTGCTGAGAAGGGAACCAAGCTTCCAATAATGGTTCAGGCAACGGTCGATGTGTTTTCGAAAATGCAGATTTTTAATACAGATATTCAGGCTGCTTATACCGCTGTGTCGGAAATGGGGATAGATGTGTTTGGAATTAACTGTAACGTCGGGCCGAAAGAGATGGCGGCTACAGTAGAAAAGTTGAGTCGTTTTTGCAAGCATCCTATTTCGGTTATTCCCAATGCGGGGCAACCGATTTCTGAGGACGGTCAGACCTGTTACAAGCTTTCGCCAGAAGATATGGCGGTTACCATGGAACCGTTCGTTCGTGAATACGGTGTGTCCATTGTAGGTGGATGCTGTGGGACGACTCCCGCTCATATCAAAGCGTTGAGAGAGAAATTAAACGGTGTCGTTCCAGCGCCGAGAAAACCTGACAATCGCGTATTTGTTTCCGGGCCGCAAGAAGCAGTCCCTATTGATGGATCTAAAGGACTCGTGCGTATTGGTGAGCGTCTCAACGTTCGCGGAAGCAAGGTGGTGCGGGAGGCGGTGGAACATGATGGGGACATAGCCATGCCGGCTCTGGAGGAAGTGGTCGGCGAGCAGGTTAGGGATTTGGGGATAGAAATCATAGACATATGCATGGATAGCAATATTGTGGAAACTGAGAAAGTACTTCCCGAGATCATCCATGGCCTTACTAGCGATTTCAAAGGTGTCATGTGTATCGATTCTTTTTCCGTGGAAGCTTTGGCCAGGGCGATAGAGAGTTATCCGGGTCGGCCCATCATCAATTCAATCAGTCTTGAGGAATACAAGGATGGTGAAAGCAAACTCGACGCGGTTCTTTCATGCACCAGCGGCCATGGCCCGGTTTATATTGCGCTGGTCAATGGTCCGGAAGGTCCAGCGCAAACTGCCGATGAAAAATATAACCTGGCCGCAGAAATCGTTAAGCAGGCAAGTGAAAAATATGGAGTGACACCCGACCAGATTTTGATTGATGTCAACGCGTATCCCATAGGCAGTGAATCGGTGGAAGGGCTTAACTTCTGTGCCGAGACCCTTGAAAGCCTGCCTCGTATTAAAAATATCCACCCAGACCTGAAAACTTCAATCGGTGTTGGTAACCTGACCAATGGTTTGGGCAAGAAGCCTTACATGAGGAAAGTTCTCACCAGCGTATTCCTTGACGAAGCTCGCAAGGTGGGACTCGACTGCGCTATCTTGAATCCGAATCACTACGTTCCCCTTGAGAGTTTGCCCAGTGAAGATGTAGAGCTGGCGCGTAGGGTGATACTCCAGCGTGACATGAACGCTTTTGACACACTCGAAGAAATCGCTCTCACAAAGAAAACGGGTATCAAGCAAAGGAAAATAGACTATGCCGATCTTTCGACTGAAGACAGTGTTTGCGCGAAGATCAGGGATGGATTCAAGCAAAAAGAAGATGGAGCGGTGGAAAAAGATGGCGTTGAGTATTCCTACCGGGATCACATTGTGCTTGAGGCGGCAGAACTCATAGACCGTCACGAGCCATTGGAATTTATCAGCGCCTATCTTATGAAGACCATGCGCGAGTTGGGGGATGCATTTGGGCGAGGGGAAGTGAGCTTGCCGCATTTGCTGAAGAGCGCAGACGTTATGCGTAACGTGATGGAATTTCTTGAGTGGTACATGCGTTTGAAAAGCGGAGTGAATCCAGAGGATGAAATTCAGTACAAAGGAGTCGTGGTGATGGGTACCGTGTATCAGGATGTGCATAGTATTGGCAAAGACCTAGCGAAGACCTTGCTGGAAAATTATGGGTACCGAGTGATAGATCTTGGTGTGCAGGTGCATCTGGAGAAATATATTGAGACGGCGGAAAAGGAAAACGCTGATGCAATTGGTATGAGTGCGCTGTTGGTGCAAACATCCAACCACATGATCACGGTGGCTCGTATGTTGAAAGAGAAGTCTTGTGATATTCCGATCCTGATCGGCGGTGCGCCTGTTAACTCAAGACACGCAGGATATGTTGCCATGTATGGGCAAAGTGACACGGAGAATATTTTAAATAATATTTTTTATTGCGAAAGCGGTATGGACGGGGTGAACGTGATGAACCGCCTGATGGACGACCAAGGTCTTTCCTGTTTTTTTGGCGAGAACAAGGAACACTTGTTAAGTGAATACCAACGCGCCAAAGGCATTCAGGAAAAGAAAGACGAACTGCTGTCGACTTTGCCGAGACGTGTGGTCGGATTCAAAAAGCACGAAGTCCCAAGGGATGGCTATGGGTTGCACAAGGTTGAATTTAAATTGCGCAAATTGGAATCTAACCTCGACAATAAAAGCCTGTTCTCTCTCAACTGGAAATTCGGCAAACAGTCTTCATGGAAAGACAAGTCGGTCGATATCGATCAACTAAAACAATTGAAAAAAGAGTGGATCGAAAAAGCGGAATCCAACGGATGGGTTGTCCCAAAGGCAAGATTTGTTCTTTTGCCTGCTCAGTCAGATGGAGATGAGGTGATACTTTACGATCAGGAAGATACGGAAAGGGAAATAGGGCGTATTGGTTTTTCCGTTTGTATCGGCAAAGGGCAGAAGGATATTTTTTCTGCCGCACAGTATTTTCACCCGAAGTCTTCAGGGCAGATGGACGCGATTGGATTGCAGATAACCACGGCGGGCAATGAAGCTGAGAAGGCTATCACGAAGTTTAAAAAGGAAAACGATACGGAGTCGGCGCTCTATTTGCAGGGATTGTGTGATCGAGTGGCTGAAGATCTGGCGGAATACATTCATAATCTCATAAGATTGAGGGCGGGACATAAAAAGGATCGCCTGGGTCAGCGATACAGTCCGGGCTACTCCGCGCTAACCGATTTGTCAAACAACAAGGTGATTTGGGAGATTTTGAAAGCGGAGGATCTGGGCATCGAACTGACTGATGCAAATGAGTTTAACCCACCCAGCACAACAGCGGCGGTGGTTTGTTTTCACCGGGACGCAAGTTACACCTGATGCTTATATGGGCAATTTTGGGGTTGTAGTTCTTTCGAAAATCAGCGTAAAAAAGCATCAAGTTTCTACGAATTTACTCCGAAAATTATATATACACACCGGCACATCACACTAGATCGGGTTGTCGAAAAACTGACCCAACTCCTCTAAACTTAGAGAGTTACCTTTACACATGGACCCTCATCTTGATTAAATAAAGACTTGTTTTAAAAATCCGGTCTGATAAAATGGCACATCCAAGCTAATTGGCATTAGAGTTTTAAGGTTATGACCTGATCTTTTTAAAGAGAGGGTTGTTTATGGCTGTCATTCCGCATCCACTTTTCATAAGGATACCGACGATATGTTTAAGCGATTTACAGAAAGAGCTCGCAGGGTCATCATACTTGCGCGGGAAGAAGCGGAATTGTATCGCCACGAATATTTAGGCACCGAGCACATTTTGCAGGGTGTTGTTAAGGATGGCGGGGGAATAGCGGTTGCCATTATTCAAAAGACCGGCACCGACTTGACTCAACTTAAAAAGGAATTGGAGAAGAACCTGCCACGGAGTTCCACTTCGTTGATCATTGGTGATATTCCATTCACCTCACGTGCGAAGAAAGTTCTGGAGTTTGCTGTTGAAGAGGCACGCTCCTTGAATCATAACTATATCGGGACAGAACATCTTCTGCTGGGACTGCTCAAGGAGAAGGAGGGGGTGGCCTGCAGGATTCTTAATAGTTTCGGGATGTATTTCGAGGATGTTAAGGAGAAGATTGTTGAGATGTTTAAAGAGCCTGCCGAAGCTACGCGCGAAACGGGCAAGACACCGACATTGGATGAGTTCAGCCGGGATCTAACCAAGATGGCTGTGGATGGTAAGCTCGATCCTATCATCGGACGTGCCAAGGAAATAGAGCGCGTGATTCAGATTCTCAGTCGCCGAACCAAGAACAATCCGGTTCTGATTGGAGAACCCGGTGTTGGTAAAACAGCGATCGTTGAAGGATTGGCTCAGCTCATTATGGAGCGTGAGGTTCCAGATACCTTGTTTGACAAGAGAGTGGTTTCTCTGGACCTCGGTTCATTGATCGCAGGCACAAAGTATCGCGGCCAGTTTGAGGCTCGTCTCAAGGGAATAATGAAAGAGATCATACAGAACGATAGTATCATACTGTTCATAGACGAGTTGCATACTCTGGTAGGGGCTGGCGCGGCAGAGGGCTCTGTCGACGCGTCAAATATGCTCAAGCCTGCGTTGTCGCGTGGTGAAATCCAGTGTATTGGTGCGACAACTCTGGAAGAGTATCGTAAATACATTGAGAAAAACGGAGCGCTTGAGCGAAGGTTTCAGCCAGTCATCGTTAATCCGCCTTCGATGGAAGAGACGGTCGAAATTATTAAAGGACTCAAGGTTCCTTATGAAATGCACCATAAGGCCAAGATCACCGATGAAGCCATCGTCACGGCAGTTAGGTATGCTGACAGGTACATCAGTGACCGGTTCCTTCCAGATAAAGCCATCGATGTAATTGATGAGGCTGGTTCCCGAGTGCGCTTGCGAAAAGTAACTCAGTCGCCTGAAATGAGGAAGATTCAGCGGGACATTGATGTCATTGTTCGCGACAAAAAAGTGCGCATCGAAAATCAGGAATTTGAAAAGGCCGTTGAGTTGCGCGACAAAGAGGAAGAACTTCGAGCCAGCTTGGAAAAAGAAAAGGATAGCTGGGAAGGGAAAAATGACAGTGTTGAGCCCAGTATTACCGATGAAGATATTGCCGCTGTTGTGTCGAGCATGACAGGAATTCCACTTTCCAAGATTGAGGAAGGTGAAAGTGCTCGTCTGCTGAATATGGAGTCGGAACTGGCTGCCAAGGTAGTTGGTCAGGACGAGGCGATCCAGGTTCTTACAAAGGCTATTCGCAGGTCGAGGTCTGGACTTAAAGACATGCGGCGGCCTATAGGTTGTTTTCTTTTTCTTGGTCCGACGGGCGTGGGTAAAACAGAGTTGGCGGGTGTGCTTGCTGAGTTTATGTTTGGTGATCGCGATGCCCTGATTCGACTCGATATGTCAGAGTATATGGAAAAATTCAACGCATCGCGTTTGACAGGAGCCCCTCCAGGTTATGTGGGGTATGAGGAAGGCGGTCAGCTGACAGAGAAAGTTCGACGCAAACCCTACTCTGTCGTTTTGTTTGACGAAATTGAGAAGGCCAATCCAGATGTTTTCCACCTGTTGTTGCAGATTATGGATGATGGGCGCTTGACGGATAGTTATGGCAGGGTGATCGACTTCAAGAATACTGTCATCATCATGACTTCCAATATCAGTTCACGGTCTTTGGACAAGGGGACTTCTTTGGGATTCCACAAAGATGATGCTGAGATGAATTATGATCGTATGCAAAAAGATTTGAAACAGGATCTCAAGCGCACGTTCAACCCAGAATTCCTGAACCGGCTGAGCGAGACGGTGGTGTTCAGGCCACTGGATGTTGAGCATATTGTCAGTATTCTCGATGTTCAACTGCTTCAGCTCAATGAACAACTCATCCAGCAGGGGTTGACCTTGGATGTTACGGCAGAGGCCAAGAGATGGTTGGCGGAAAAGGGGTATGACAAGAGCTTCGGGGCTAGGCCTCTCAAAAGAGCGATGCAGAAACATCTGGAGGACGTTTTATCCGACGAGATGCTCAAGGGAAGATTTAAAAGCGGTGGCGTGATCGAAGTGAGTCTTCAGGGCGATACTTTGGTTTTCACCGAGAAATCGGGTGCCCTTAACGCGTGCTGACAGGCTCGCCGGGCAATAGAGATAAAGTAACTTCCAAATTTTCGTAAAGTATTGTAAAGTATTAGGGTTTTAGGTCCGAAAAGGCTGAAGAACCCCTGATACTTTTTTTTTGGGGTAAAATATAATTTTTGCGGGTGTGGTAGTTTAACCCGTTTTTTTACAAGTATTTTTTTATGATGATGAAATTTCGCCAAATATTTTTGCTCATTTCACTGGTCATTCTTGTGTTCGCTTTTGCGCCGGAGACTCATGCCCAGGATGGAGGTTTGGTAGGCTCGGTCAAAATTCAGGGAAACAAGCGTGTGGATGATTCTACCATCCTTTACTACATTAAAACCCGGGAGGGCGAACCCCTTTCCCGGAATCAAATCCGAAAAGATATTGAACAAATTTATAACTTGGGGCAGTTCAAGGATATTCGCGTGGAAACTCAGGGTGGTCTGGATGGCTTGGAGGTCGTTTTTATTGTCGAGGAAATTCCATCTATTGGTGATGTTGTTCTTCGTGGCAACGATAAATTGAGTGACGACGAAATCCGGGAAAAACTGGCACTCAAGCGCGGAACGACTTTTCAGGAATATATGATTCAAGAGGCGAAGGAGGCAATCAAACTTCTCTATCATGAGAAGGGGTTTTTCTTTGTTGAAACTAGTATTGACACAAAAAAATCAGCGGACAACCTTACTAACATTAATATCCGGATTCGCGAAGGCGAGAAGGTCAGAATTAAAAATATCCGTTTTGTAGGTAACAAGAGTCTCGCTGCTGATGACTTGAAAGAGCAGATGGAAACTAAAGCGGAAACGTGGTTTTCGTTTCTTGATGATTCCGGGATTTACAAGAAGGATATTTTGAAGCTGGATATGTTCCGGCTGGAGGGGTTCTATCATGACAATGGTTACATACGCGTCCGCGTATTAGAGCCTAAAATAGGTGTTAATAAAAAGGACAAGGAAATAAATATTATTGTTCCTATTGAAGAGGGTCCTCAATATAGGGTCAGAAAAATATCAGCTCAACCTGATGAAACGTTGACAGAGGAAGAAATTTTAAAAGCAATTAAGATCAAGGTCAAAGATGTGTACAACGTTTCTGGGGTGCGTGCAGATATTCTGAATATAACGGAGCTTTATTCGCAACGCGGTTATGCGTATGCAGATGTTAATCCGGTAACAAAAATAAATGATGATTCGCGAACTGTAGATTTGAGTGTTGCGATTGACAAGGGGCGTAAGGTCTATGTCGGTGAAATTAGTCTGCTCGGTAATACGCGGACATTGGACAATGTTATTCGGAGGGAATTTCGCCTTAAAGAGGGAGAGGTTTTCGACAGCGAGAAGCTAAAGCGTAGTAAGCAGAGAATCAACAATCTTCAATTTTTTGAAGATGTGAAAATTGATACCCGGCGGGGCAGAGATTCCGACTTAATTGATATTGTTACGACAGTGACAGAGCGTCCGACGGGTTCTGTTTCGGTTGGCGCGGGATTCAGCTCCGTTGAAAACTTCATTTTTACTGCGGGTATTTCTCAGGATAATTTTCTTGGGCGTGGGCAAAAGGTTGTGTTTTCAACAAGTCTGTCGTCCATAAAATCGGACTTCAATCTATCTCTTACAGATCCACGAATATTCGATACTGAAATTTTGATGGGGATAGATGCATTTAACCGCAAATCAGATTTTTTTAGTTTTAGTTCTCGAAATACTGGTGGCGGTTTGCGTTTCGGGAAAGCGATTACCGAATATGATTGGGTGGGCTTGAATTACAGGTTTGAAGATGTTGAGATTACAGATGTTGATCCCGGTCAGGAAACGTCACATTTGAAAAATGAAAAACGCATTACCAGCCGTATTTCCCCGACATTTATAAGAGATACTAGGGACAACTTTTTAAACCCTTCCACCGGTTGGCGCCATGTGGTACGATTTGATTTGGCCGGCGGAGTTTTTGGCGGGGCCAATTTCCATAAAATGTCTTACGAAACCAGTTACTATCGACCTCTTATCGGTAAGCTGGTTGGGATGCTTCACGGTCAGATCGCTTGGGCGGATGGATATGGCGACGGCAAACTCCCCTCATTTGAGCGCTATTTTTTGGGAGGGCCGAGTAGCTTGAGAGGTTACACTATCAGGGATATTGGACCTAGAGACAGCGCGGGAGATCCTATAGGCGGAAACCAGTCTCTGCTGATCAATGCAGAACTTCAATATCCATTCACCAAGGGATTCAGAGGGTTCGTTTTCTATGACCGTGGCAATGTATATGGCGGGGGACCGGATATTAGAACAACAACCACCACTTGGGATTTGTTGGAAATGAGAGATAGTATTGGCGCTGGCGTACGTTTTTTAAGTCCTTTCGGCCCAGTGGGTTTTGCTTACGGACTTAAACTGGATCAGGCAGATGGCGAGAATCCTGGTGAATTTCATTTCTCAGCAGGCAGTGCATTTTAATTTGAAATCTTTAAAAAGGGGTTTGGTTCATGGTTAGTGGTTTTATTCGACAGCGGCTTTTTCCGATCATGTTTTCTTTTTTTGTAGGGTTTATCCTGCTTGCTCAAGCGACTCCTGGTTATGCGAAGGATTTAAGGGTTGGAGTCATTGATATTCAAAAAGCGGTGGCCAATACCAAGGAATGGAAAAAGGAATTTATTTCTTTCAAAACCCGATTCAAGAAGGAAAAAGAGTTGATCTCCAAAAGAGAAGGTTTGCTAAAGAAAATGATAGAAGACCTTAATAAGCAGAGTTTTGTGCTTGACCCTGGTTTGAAGAAAAAGAAAGAGGACAATGTCCAAAAAAAGAAGAGAGAGTTCGAGCGGTATGTTCAGGATAAGAACGAAGAGTTTGCCAAGAAAGAAAAAGAAATCACGAGTAAAATTTTAAAGAAAATGGTGACAGTGGTTCAAAAGCTTGGCAAGGAAAAAAAATTCACAATGATTCTGGAAAAAAAGGTTGGGCTTTATTTTGATAATTCTGTGGATCTGACGATTATGGCGACTCAATCCTACAATAAATTGAAATAACCCCTGCTACCCTCCACGGGTTTTTTATCTTTTAAAACATCCTTTAATTTTATACTGTGCAGGTGAGTTGTTCTTATGATGGATATTGATGAAATTAAACGGATCATTCCTCACCGTTACCCGTTTCTTTTGGTAGACCGCGTGACGGAATGCGATATGGAATCCCGTATTGTTGGTATCAAAAATGTAACCACCAATGAACCATTTTTCCAGGGGCATTTTCCTGGGTTTCCGATCATGCCGGGGGTACTGATTATTGAGGCTCTCGCTCAGGTAGCTTGTGTTCTGGCTTTGAAAGTTATGAAAAAAGAGGGGCACGGTTCTGTATTTTTTACGGGGATTGATGGAGCAAAGTTTAGACAGCCGGTTCGGCCTGGTGACCAGTTGCGGCTGGAAACAATCAAGATAAAGCAACGGGGTACGTTATTCCGGTTCAAAGGTTGCGCTTATGTTGGAGATAAGCTCGCCGCAGAATGTACCCTTCAGGCAATGTTGGGAAAAGATACTAGTGAGTCCGGAAAATAATTTCGGAAACAGACACAGTGAGTTTTCGATCAATCCTCCCTCGGCGGCCTTCGGGAAACGCATTCATTTAGCCGGAAGCCAAACCTTTTTCATCGAAGCATCAAAGTGACTAAAACTAGTAAATCGGAAATTGACCCCAGTGCTGAATTGGGTCAGGATGTTC
>PCCT01000021.1 GCA_002731985.1 Nitrospinota bacterium | reverse complement strand
CTGTAGGAAAGATTGAGTTATTAATGAATTAGCGGGAAAACTACTAAATGCTTTGTGGCGGGCGGTCTAGCCGGGGTGGTAGAAAAAATCCAGTGTCACTGGACAGAGGGAATAACGACTGGGTAATTAAAACCATATCCACATCAAAATGACTGGTGTTGGATGAAAAATCATTGGCATTATACGACCCAAAAGCGGGAATGGCTGCGGAGGTTTTACCACCACAGTTTGAAGCGATCACCGGATTGCTCTTATCGTTTCCAGTGATATTGTGAGGACAAAAAACCTGTATTTCATAGTGCCTGCTCAAGTCACAATGCAACGCATTACTATGATTTTGCTGGTCAAAAGGAGAAACCACCCCATGGCCATGTGCAGAGCTTGCCGAAACCTGAGCTACCGGTAATACACATACAACTACCGCCAGCAAAAATAGTAGGAATAAAAGCTTCTTCTTCACGAAAATCTCTCTAAAACAGGGCTTCAACACTTGATATATTTAGGGAAATAATATTACAAGTCAATGTTTTTGTCAATATCTTTACACACCTCAAAATCTATTGTCTTGCATGAAACCATTTGATATTCTTGATCCTCTTATGCCAACACCAGAGAGACCCATTCTACTTAGAGATTTAAAGAATTACCTGACCTTCCTTAAGGATTATGGTTATTCGGACATCCCTCTGCAATCAGGTTCTATTCTGGAGCCCGGGTCCGACAAATCTAACTTGTCGCGCCCCTCAACTGAAACCACCAGGCAACACACTATGGCAAAGCCCAGAACAAGCGCAAAACCAAACCTGACCCTTGAAGAAGTTCGCGAAGAGTTGAGAGACTGCACCCGCTGTAATCTGCATTCCACAAGAAAAACGATCGTGTTCGGATCAGGTAACCCCCACGCCGACCTCGTCTTCGTGGGTGAGGGACCAGGAGCGGATGAGGATGAGCAGGGGTTTCCTTTTGTTGGACGTGCAGGAAAAAAACTGACTGAGATCATCGAAAAAGGAATGAAGCTCAATCGGGAAAGGGACACTTATATCTGCAACATAGTGAAATGTCGCCCACCAGAGAATAGGGACCCGAAGGCAGATGAAGTTGCCGCCTGCAATCCATTCCTGATAAAGCAACTGCAAGCCATTCGCCCCAAAGCAATAGTCGCTTTAGGAAAACCATCGGCAAGCACCTTGTTAGGGCGCACCGTTCCCATTATGAAAGAGCGCGGCACATGGCATGAGTATGCTGGCATTCCCCTCATGCTCACATTGCACCCGGCATATCTGTTACGGGCCTACACACTCGAAAACCGGCGCAACGTTATGGATGATATGAATAAAGTTCTGGCCAAACTTAGAGAATAAATACAACCCAAAAATCTATCGCTAAACTGCAACAGAATATCGAAAGTGTCATCATCGGCAAAAACGTAAGTCTTATAAATCTCCTGCTGGCTATCCGAATAGTTACACGGAGATTTGCATACGCACCCACTTGGATTTATCAGGCGAGATGGGTAAAGACATAGAGAGCAGGAATCACATTATCACCCTGAGCGCCGACAAAGTGATCGCGCTTCCCGGCGGATTCGGCACCTGGTCTGAAGTTGAATTGGCAATAGAATATAGAAAACCTCTCGTCCTGCTTAGCCCTAATGGAGAATGGGATGCTTTTTCCAAACTGGCACCCGCTGTTAAAACGGTAGAAGATGCAGTGGAGAAGATATAGATGGCTTCATTAAATATACGCTCAGCCTATCTGGGTGCAAAAGACCAAATGGAGCCATTGAAAGAGGAAGTCGATGGCATTATTGATATCCACAATCAACTGATTCTATCCTCCGCTCCAGCCATGGAAGCGTTCTGGGCTTTGAACATATGGCAGGACCCAATCGTTCTCGCAATAGACTCTATTAACGACGGAGCCAGGAAACTAAAAGCACTCCAACGCAACTGGTGCCTGTATTCTTATCAACTTCATCGACGCGCGAAACTCATACAGGAAAAACTACCGCATGTTTCCGCAAAGCCTCTCATATTTCCCTGTTCGCCACCCTCTTCCCAACTTGGTTCATGGACCCTGCTTGACCAGAACCAGATACTGGCATCTGCCCAATGTTCCAGCCCGTACCTGAATGGTGAAGTTTTATTTAAGGAAGATAAGAAAGGTCCTCCAAGTAGAGCTTATTTGAAATTATATGAAGCGCTCACAAGAATGAGGCAATTTCCTCAGCCGGGAGAGTTCTGCATTGACGCAGGAGGGAGCCCAGGCGGATGGGCCTGGGCGATTCAAAAACTTGGCGCGAGAGTTCTATCCGTTGACAGGTCATCCCTTGATCCTAAAATTCAGGCCTTGCCAAATGTGGAATACCGTAAAGGAGACGCCTTCGCCCTGCAACCTTCCGATTTTGATCAAGTAGATTGGCTATTCAGCGATGTTATTTGTTATCCAGAAAAACTTTTTGACTGGGTATCAAGTTGGGTCGATTCAAGAAAATGCAAAAACTTCATCTGCACGATCAAATTTCAAGGCACCCCGGATTATGGATACGCTAAAAAGTTCTTAGAAATCGAAAGAAGTCAGGTGGCGCACCTATATCACAATAAGCATGAGCTCACCTGGATGCACACCGTAAAATAAAAGGTTTTGAGTATAGATCGTTTCTACTAAGTAAGGAGAGCTGTTAGCGGGCAACCTTTCTGCATTTTTGACGGACACAGCTAAGACGTTCTTTGAACAAATCTTTTTTGCATACCTTTTGCTTAGAACCCGTAGAATAGAACGTTGTTCCTTTGTATTTACTTTCCAGGTATTTTCGCATTACTTCCAACAAGCCTTGCGAAGTTTGATCCGGTCTTGCAAGCTTGCCTGCTCTACTATTTTTACAGGTCCGGGACGTTTTTTAACTTTTTCAGTAACCTTCTTCTCAACCTGAATGGAAGCTGTTTTCTCTGGAATCCCGAGAGTGATTCCCTTATTCCTGGCCTTTTTGTCAAACTGACTTAAAACTGCTTTCTCTTGGTTCCCAAGTGTTATTCCTTGAGGAAGGATGGCTCTCTACCCTTTTCGGCAAGTCATACAAAATAGTGAAGCTAAATCGTTACATCAATTACCTTTTTAGAATGCTTTGTGAAAAGTACTTAGCAGGAATTTGCACATCAAATTTTATAACATCAAACATGTAAGTTGTCCTGGTATTTTCCTTCAGAAGATCACGAAAAACCATTTCCCTGGGAAACAGGCGTTTGCCAACGGGTCTATATCCGGAAAACTCAATATCTTTGATCAACATGCCGCTTTTTGCGTAAAGCTTTTGGAGAAGGACAACCTTGCGCCCGGGATCAACCCATAGTTTTCGACTCTGGTAAGTCGTGGTTTTATCGTGAGCCGTCAACCGCAACACACCACAGAGCACCCCATTGAAATCTTCCATACCCTCAAATTCAGCTTTATAAGTCCGACTCAGCTTTTTATCCTCCATCATGTCTTCATACGAAAGGTCACTCCCCATCATCGACTGCCTCAGCATATGACCCGCGATAAGTATTTTGCGGTCGGTACGCGGTGTGTACATCCACAACTTGGAGTTTATCTTCAGCATTTTTGTTCCTTTTTCGCGTGGTGGAGCTTCATAAAGACTATAGGAACGCTCTACCCCCTCCATCCAACTGACCATTTCCAACACTCGCTTCAGCCTTCCATTGTCGATGATGAGCCGACCCTCGATATACTTTGTGTTGGACCACATATTATCATCTACCGACTCCAATAGCTTTTGCGGGTCGATATCTGCCGAGCTAGCTGATGAAGAGATAAAAAATATAGCCAGGGACCAGACGATAAAGGATAATTTCCTTTTTTTAGGAAAAATAATTTTTATAAACGTTTTCATATAGAAGGCAGGCTACCGAAGGTGAGGCAATTAAGATAGTTAATTAAGGAATATAATATTTACCAGAAAACCGCTCAATGAGGTTCTGAGTCTGATTTTTCAGGAAGAGAGATTATAAAGGTTGCACCGTTACCCGGCGAACTTTGAGCAGTAATGTAACCACCATGACGCTCAACTATTTTCTGACAAATGGCCAATCCTACCCCACTTCCTGCACAATGGTGGTGGTATACAAATTATATAGTTCACTGCTGTAATAACCGAAACCAAAGTTAATACAGTGAAAATTAGATATCGCTTTTGCTTTCCAACTTTTGACATTAGTCATGCCCTTAAACTTACTGTCTCAGGGTAATGCGGTTGCCCTAATAATATTGGATACCTGAACTTAAAAACAGAACCCGATATTTATACTGCCTTAGCGACAATACAGACACCTTATATTTATCCCGTCAAATGAATATTACTCATAAAAAATGTTTTTGCACGCCATATACAGCTACCTGTTATACAATGATCTTAAGTGATGGAAAAATTTAATCTAATCGCTTCAAGAATATCCCATTAATGACCTAATCGACCTTACAGTGTTTTTTAAAAAAATCACATATCCAACCTGGGGATTCATTGCACTGGCTATCATATTGGCGCTGGTCACGGATAATAATGTTGAAAAACAGCAAAGACATCTATGGAAACAGCAACTAGAGCAGGAGAGTCTTGAGAACACGCTAATCCTCGCTGGGCAGTTAGAGGTTATAGATCAGGAACTCATGGGAATTGTCTCCCTGTTTGAGGCATCGGAAACGGTGGATCGGTCTGGATTCAAAACCTATGTCACCCCACTTTTGCAAAAGCATGAATTTATACACTCCCTTCAATGGATACCACGGGTCCTGCATGAACATCGGCCTATCCTTGAATCGCTAGCCCGACGTGACGGTTTTCGTAATTTTCAGTTCAAAGTTCAGACTGAAAATTCTACTGTCATACCATCTCTTCCCAAGGACCAATATTTTCCAATTTATTACATTGAACCTTCATCAGGCAACGAACCTGTTTTGGGATTTGATATCAGCACCCAGCCTCAATTATTGAACTATATGAATCAAGCTAGGGATTCAGGTAAGAGCATCGCTTCAAACACAAAAGTCTGGTTTCAGAATGAATCAAGAATGGCAACTCTAATATTCGCACCCTTTTACGCGGAAAAAGGAACTCCAAAAACTATTGAGGAAAGAAAACGCCTGTTCAGGGGAACGGTTCTTGGTGTTTACAGAACACATGACATGATGGAGGAAATGATCCGTCCGTATCTTACTCAGGGACTATTTTTATCAGTATTTGATGAAATTGGAGAGGATCAGAAAAGATTAATATTTGGCGGCATTAAGGAAGACGCTCCAATTCAATACAACAGTCTACTAAACTTTTCAGGGCGACGCTGGCTACTGTTGTGGCAAGGTACCTCGGAATTCCAAAATGGCCCCAACCGCGCCTATGCAATTTGGCTTTCAGTATCTGTATTCAGCTTTCTGGTTTTTATCGCCATATTTTTCCAAATGATGGCTTCGCGAACCAGGGATGTAGAAAATGAAGTGAATTTACGAACCAATGAATTGACACTGGCAAATCAACAACTCAAATCTGAGGTGGAAGCACGACAATTGGCAGAAGAAAAACTCCATACTGCAAAAAATGAAGCAGAGACAGCCAATAAAGCTAAAAGTACTTTTCTGGCTAATATGAGCCATGAAATTCGCACACCTATGAACGCCATACTGGGTTACGCCCAAATTTTGCACCGTAATACTGATTTGAATGTGCCCCAGCAAAAAAATATAAAAAATATTCTTGAAAGTGGCGGTCACCTGCTTCACATAATAAACGACATCCTGGACATATCAAAAATCGAGGCGGGGAAAATGGAGTTGCAGACGGTTGACTTCAACCTCAACCAAACCATACGGACCATTGCCGCTATCGTAAAACCACGGTGCGAAGAGAAAAGTCTGAAATGGGCGCTTGAAGGTCCGGGCCCACAGGCTATACCCATCCATGGGGACGAATTTAAATTGAAACAGATATTAATCAACCTGTTAAGCAATGCCGTCAAGTTTACAGACTCTGGAAAAATCGAGCTAAAGTGGTCCATTGTCAAACATGATCATTATCTTTTCCAGATAATTGATTCTGGTCGTGGCATACCATTAGAGGACCGTAATAAAATTTTTGAACCCTTCCAGCAGATTGGTAGTGGCGCCAAACAGGAAGGAACAGGACTTGGCCTTGCTATCGTCAGAAAACAAATCGAATTAATGGGTGGAGTTCTAACATTACATTCCACTCCAGAAGACGGCTCAGAATTTAATGTAACCTTGCACCTTCCACCGGCAAAGGGAAGCATACCCACACAATCGCTCCTTGGGACCAATGTTTCACGACTTGCCAAAGGACAACAGGTCAAAGCCCTTGTGGCTGACGATAACCTTACCAATCGCAATGTTCTTTCTGGCATCCTGGAGGATGTTGGCGTTGAAACTATAACAGCGGACAACGGGCGCGATGCTATCAAAAAAATACATACCCATCAACCTGACATCGTCTTCATGGATATGCGGATGCCTATCATGGATGGTGTCGAGGCCATAAAACAAATTAGTAAAGAGTTTCCTGAAGGTAATATTAAAACTGTCGCTGTCTCTGCATCCGCTTTGGACAANGAACGTNAAGACTTTATCGCTGTAGGATGCAATGACTACATTTCCAAACCGGTCCAAATTGAGCGTGTCCTTGAATGCATGGCAAACCTGCTGAAAATTGAATATGAATACATAATCCCAGATCACGACAGGTCCGCAACCGAGACACCCATTGAATTGGCCGAATTAAAAATCCCGGAAGATCTTTTCTCGCGGATGATAGAAGCCGCACGCTTGCACAACATATCAGACCTGAAAGTTTGCTTGAACGAAACAGAAGAACTGGGAGAAAACGGACATGCTCTGTTACAGCACCTATACCCTCTGGTAACAAAATATGACATGGGGGGAATCCATAAGGCCTTAAACCAAATCAAACTTTCTGACCCCGAATAAATAGCCAAAGCTTATGAAAATATTAGTTGTTGACGACACACCCGCCAACATAGATATTCTTTTTCAAACTTTAGAGCCTGAAGGGTGCACGCTGTCGGTTGCCACCAATGGCGAGGATGCACTCAAACTGGTTCCCGAAATTCAGCCCGACCTGATCCTATTGGATATCATGATGCCTGGGATTGACGGATTCGAAACCTGCCGCCGACTGAAAGCGAACTCATCGACCAGCAACATTCCTGTAGTTTTTCTAACCGCAAAAAATCAAACGGAAGACATTGTCAAAGGATTCGCACTTGGCGGTATTGATTACATAACGAAACCCTTTCGCCATCAGGAGGTGTGTGCGCGCATCCACAAGCATCTTGAACTGCATGAATTAAAAAATCAACTTGCAGAAAAAAATCAGTCTTTACTTGAATTAATCGACATGAAAAACAAACTACTGGGAATGGCATCCCATGATTTGCGAAATCCACTCACATCCATTCAAGGTTATTCAGGTTTTCTTCTGAGCAAGGGAGGCGACTTGAACGAAGAGACCCGTACAGATTTCATAAAAATTATCAACACTGCCAGTGGTAATATGCTGACGCTGGTCAATGACCTACTCAATCTATCTGTCATAGAAAGCGGACAACTAACGTTAAATTTAATGACAGGCTCGCTATGCGACTTAATTAAAGAACGGATCCGTTTATACACACATCTTGCCGGTGAAAAAGGAATCGAATTAAAAGTGAACACGCAGGATATCCCCGATATGCGATTTGACGGCCCGCGTATTGGACAAGTGCTGGATAATTTTTTAACCAACGCGATAAAGTTTTCACCTGCCGGAAGTGTGGTTGAAATATCTTCTGATACGCGCAATGGACGCGCCCGGGTTTCCGTTAAAGATCAAGGCCCCGGAATAAAAAGTGAGGAGTTGGAAAAGTTGTTTCAGCCCTTTGAAAAACTCAGCTCCAAACCCACTGGCGGCGAGACAGGAACCGGATTAGGGCTGGCCATTGCAAAAAAAATGATCGAGCTTCACCATGGTGACTTAAAGGTTGAGTCATCACCGGGCCAGGGAGCGACATTCATTTTTGAACTTCCTCATAATCCGCCTACTTAAATACCATAAAAAAAAGGCATGACGTCTGACGACGCCATGCCCAACCCTGTCCTTGACCAGAGTCTTACTTCACCCATGTAGAACGAATATACTTCACCACATCCCAAATTTCCTTGTCCTTCAACGATTTCTTATGCCCAACCATGCCGGTTCCTGGCGAACCCTTCTTAATGATATAGAACATTTGTCCTGCTGAAACGTGGCTCATGGTATCAGAGCAGGCAAAGTTTCTTGGTGAAGGCTTGAGTGCCTTACCAAGTTTCCCTGTCCCGTCTCCGTTTTTACCATGACACACTTTGCATGCCATTGGTTTGGCCTTCTTCAAGTAAATTGATTTCCCATTTTCGCTATCCGCAGAGCCAGTTTTATCCATTTTTGCAATATTAGCTGGAGCCGCTTTGGTCTTTCTTGGTTGCGGACATTTTCCTCCTGCAAATGCTGAACTGGTGATCGTCGCGAGAAACATTAAGGTAATTATTGATATAAACCTCTTTTTCATCTTCTCATCCCCTCATTAATAAACTCAGGATTTCCAAAAAGCTTTAGTAAGTCAGCAAAAGTTTATTTTTTGGCTAAATCGTAATCACTTACTGATTCAGCGCCTGCTGACACAGTAACTTCCTGAGTCACCTGGCCCGCATATGGATGCCATGCAGTGACTTTGTATTTACCTGCTGGAATGCCGTCAATTTTAAAAGTCCCATCAGCCCCGCTGATTGAGTAATACGGATTCCAGACAATTCGTGCATCAGCTTCCATATAGTTATGTTGGTCGCATTGCAGAAAGAAATGCTTGTCCTTTTTCTTTTTTAGTCGCGCAAGGTTTTTCGTCACTTCAGCAACATCCCCCTTACTTGGCAAAGGTTTGTTGAACAAAGTCTTGCGACTTGCGCCCACTACCGAGTAACCATGCGGGTTGTGCAAAATCTCAGTATCCTGATTAGTTATGGTAACAATCCCACCAGACTTTCTTTCCTCTTTAGTAGGCTTACGAATTGCGGCCACTTTCTGGTCGACATCACAATTCCTGAAGTCAAAATTTGCTTTTCCTGCATCACCCCATGCTTTTCCCGATTCAATATTTTCTATGAATACAACTGTATCTTTCAGTTTGCCATCTGTTACAGAAACCTTGACACGAGATCTAATTCCGCCTTCTTTGGTATCTGGGTGCTTCGCGCAGAATTCAACATTCTTTCCTTTATGGAGATCTTCCATGATGGCTTCTGGAGCGGCACCTTTAAAAATAATCTTTCCTGAAATTGAACCCCCATTGCTCACAGTACCCTCCATGTATTTGTAAGCAGCGAAGCTGGTGCTGGTAACTGCGAATATAAAAATCACACACAGTCCAAAAACTGTTTTTTTATAATTCATTTTGGACCTCCTCCAGGTTTTTATTTTTAAATTATTTCTAGCCTCCTTTTTTCTTCTTAAAATTCGCCCCGGGCCCGAACCGAAAGAGGAGGTAACTTTCGGCTCAGACGATAGTCGCGGGAGGGCAGGAAATCTAAGCGACAATTCCGGGACGAGTTTTCCTGATTTATTAATTCCATATTTTATCTTTCGAATCCAAATACATCCTGGTCGTAACCACTTTTTACTTTACCATAAGCATTAAAATCACTTTTCCCCTGAGGGTTTGTTTTTAGATAATCAGGGAACAACTTCCAATGCCTATTAGTTAACATTTTGCTTGTCAGTACCTTTTTCAGTTTCCCTTTACCGTCCATAATTCGCACTTGGTAAAACATGGAATGCTCCTTATTCTCAACACATCCGGTTTCTGAAAATTTTCGCTCCCGATTTCAGCGCATCTACCAAGCTATTAAGCAATAGACATACCACGCGAATTATTTTCATGTAAATTCATTTAACAATTTGTATTTAAATAGTTTATTTTGCTTGACTGAAAATGGTCAGGAAGGATGTGATCCCATAAGTGGGACTTTATGCCTGGGATATGAAACGCGGGCCTATATTGGACTGGTTATCTGCCAAAAAATAGTTGCTCAACATTCAGGATCAATTAAACTTGAAAACATGGTCGACAAAGGCACAAAGTTCATAGTCACTCTTCCAGAAAAGCAACCAGGCTTACAATCAGTGACAATCCTTCTCCATATTTTTTCTAATTAACGTTGATTCGATCACGGATGGACTGCCTGATTCGCATCAGCATCTTGAGACCACATTTAAAATCCATCCCAAACTTACCAACAAGTTCTCCAGCATTAGCATAATCATAAATTGGAAGTAGACAAAAGTTATCCTTAGCCCAGTTTTCTGCGAAATCTTTGTCATCAGGGTAGTTCATAGTCAGAAGTCCCTCTTTTTCATATAAATCATTGATAAATAGAATCTTTTTGACGAGCCCAGCTCTCCATAATATGATTCTGAGAATCATTATCAATAATATACAAAATAACCCTTTCCTTGTCAATATATTATTCAATTTTTTTGTCAGTTTAATGCGGATCTACACTGTTAGATGGGTCCAAGTTGAAACCTCAATGGCTACGGAGCAGTACACCGCCATTGGGGGCCTGAATCAGGTTATCTTTTGATTTATTATTTTTTGGCTGATTTTTTGAGGCTGTATTTCTGAACCATTCTATAGAAACTGGAGCGGGTAAGGTTTAGTCTCTTTGCTGTTGCGGAGATATCTCCATTGCTGAGGTCGAGAGCTCTTTGCAATGTTTGTTTCACTGATTCTTCAAACGGAAGAATGGTCTCACCATTTTCTGCTATATGTGGGGATGATACTCTCTGTACTTGCTTCCCTCCCCCACTTTTCGCACTTTTCATATCATCCGGCAAACTCTGGGTATCAATACGACCTGATTCCGTGATTATCATCGCCCGATAAATTACATTCTCTAGTTGACGCACATTGCCGGGCCAATAATTATCTACCAACGCATCCATCGCATCCTGTGTAATGGATGTTATTTCTTTGTCAAATTCGTTTTTATATTTATCAATAAAGTGTCTTGCAAGACTGGGGATATCCTCTTTTCTTTCCCGCAAGGGAGGAATGGTGACAGGAAACACGGCGAGTCGGTAATATAAGTCTTCGCGAAAAGTTCCCTCTTCAATATTTTTAGTAAGATCCTTATTGGTTGCAGCAATCACACGGGTATGGGTGGTAATTTTTTTTCCATCTCCTACACGTTCGAAACTTTTTTCCTGAAGATAACGCAATAATTTTACCTGGGTATTCAGCGCCATCTCGGCAACTTCGTCTAGGAAAAGTGTTCCCTCGTCTGCCAGTTCCAATCTTCCTTTACGAGTCTCTGTGGCTCCGGTGAATGCCCCTTTCCTGTGACCAAAGAGTTCGCTTTCCTGTAGATTTTCCGGGATAGCCCCGCAATTGATATCGACAAACAGGCCTTTTGAAAAGTGACTGCCCTCGTGAATCGCACGCGCCATTAGTTCTTTCCCCGTCCCGCTTTCGCCCAGTAGGAGTACCCCTGCATTGCTGGCTCCAACTTTCCGGATTTTCTCCAGCGTCTGAGTCAAAGCCGCGCTGTTGCCAATAATTCCGCTGATTCCCTGTACCTTGTTCAATTCATTTTGCAGGTAACGGACCTGTCCAACGAGAGTATTTTGCGCAAGTGCTTTATCCAGAATTGTAAAAAGGCGGGTTTCGTCAAAAGGTTTGACGATGTAGTCGAAGGCGCCAAGTTTCATGGCCTCGACGATGGATCCTGCATCATCAATACTCGTTGCCATGATGACCGGCAGGTCTTTTTGGGTAGCCTTGATAGCTTCCAGTGTAGCCATGCCATCCATTTCCGGCATGACTCTATCAAGGAAAATTGCGGAGGGGTTTTCATCGAGGCGATCTAGGCATTGCTTTCCACCTTCCAGAGCCACCACTTCGTGGCCCCGGTCTTCAAACAATACCTTGAGTAACCCTCTCACTTGAGGATCGTCGTCGACTGCAAAAATTAATGCCATTTAACAGGACAAAAAATGCCATTTTTCGGGTCAGTAAAACTGTCAGCTTCGTGCTTCTTAATACGGTGACACGGAAATTATTTTAAACTGGGCATCCTGCGCCAGTTGACGGCATTGTTTTTCTGAGCCATCACATCGCATAAAGCATCCGGCCCAGTAATCGCAATCAACATTAACCCACCAACGACTACTCAAACGTCTTTCTTCCACCACCGCTGTGTCATCAACAACCTCATAAACAACATCTGAAACCATTGACCCTGGTACCTTCTCTGCTTTCGGATACAGACAGCCTGAACTTGCCAAAAGAACGACCAAAATGGCAATTAATAAAAACATGTCCGTGATTACCGGAGTTTTTACTTTCATAGCTGGAATCCCCTTTAAATATTTTTGATCCTATGATATGCCAAGTCACTACTCTATATTGTTATAGGTTAAAGAAACCCGACTGTTTTCGCAATACCTATCTTGCTCTAAACTATAACTTTCCCGGCAAACCGCAATTGATATCTAGAGATTTTTCTTCAACCCTTCAAAAGCCTGTCGGCGGTGAGAAATCGCATTTTTCTCGCTGGAACTCATTTCAGCATAGGTCCGGTCGTGTCCATCGGGAATAAATATAACGTCCCACCCAAAGCCATTTTCGCCGCGAGCACTCTCTGCAATTGTGCCCTTCACTTCTCCCATGCCCATACGCATTTCTCGCCCGTCAAAAACCGCTGTCATACAGATGGCAAATGCCTCGCGATTTTCGAATCCTTCCAGCATTTTTAACAAACCATCACAACCGACACTGCACTCGAACCATTTAATCAAAGCCCCAGGGAGTCCGTTCCACGCCGTAAAGATAAGGCCTGAATCTTCTACCAATACGGGACACTTCAACTCTCCATAGGCTTGTTGAGCTTTGTGCAGGATAATTTCGCTGACATCGTAGGTCTGTTTTTCATAGACCATCACCGCCGAAGCTTGTTCCAACGGATATCCCAGGATCTCAGAAGCTTCCCGTACTTTATCCTCATTGCTGGTGACAAATTTTAACTGGCTCCATCGTCCTTCATTGCCCATATGAATTCTTCACTCCAAGTGGATGGTTTCTGACCTGTCCTACCTCTATTTTTCTCTCTCGCTTGCCTGAAACATAGACCTGTGCTATAAATCTTAACCTTTTCATTCCCTCAAAAATTTCGGATCTACACAACCAACCGTCTTCATGAGTTCATTTCACATAAAACCTATCCTACTTATACTCGTTCTTTTGCTTTCCATGACGGGATGCGGCGCACCAGTGTTTGAAAACAATTCTGATGTTATGGCGCGTCAGGCCATGTTTGACCTGATGAAGGCTCAGGAAGCCTACCGTGCCGAGCATGGCAAATACACCACTGAATTGGGCCAGCTTAAAAAATATGATCTAGAATACCATACAGGTATTGTATATCTTGAAATCCCGTCGGCTGGCAAATCTGAATATCGCGCCATTTCCCTACCTAGTGAATCGTCGACTGCCCGTGTTTTCGTCTACGATACAGGTAAAGGCGGATTTTATGAAGCTGATGAGGTGGAGGTTGCCAATTATGTTCTTGGAGCCCTCAATTTTATTCGAGGCGAAAAGGAAAAACAAAGGACCAATATTCTGTTTGCGGCAATCCTCCTGGGTACCCTTGCTATCATGGGTCTTCGCTTCGCTTTTAATTATAATGGAAAGGAAAATAACGGCGTTTTGACTTCCTACTTTTTCAGCCTGTTGCCCCTAGGATGGGCCGTCGCGGCTCTCAACCATCTGAACAATGACATCGTTTTCAGCCAAAAAATTATGACATTTTCAATAGCGGCCATTATAGCCTCTATTGTCTGCCTTTTTCTTACCTCTCTGTGGATGAGAAACAAGAAACTGCTGACTATCCCGGCTCCAGTTCTAGGGCTTGCGGGCTGTACCCTGTTCATCTCCATCGTCAGCGCCGGGGTGGTTATCTACACCCTGTATAAATATTACCCTTTATGAACTGGCCTTCAAGTCAATCGGATTTTTACGATGTGGTTGGTGCGTAACGCCTCCTCGGTGTTGACTTTTGCCTTCAATATAAAAGTTTGTCCATCGGTTGTGTTGCGGGGAAGAGTAAGTTTTATGACACCCTGTGCTGCCTTCAAGGTATTCATCTTCCCTGTGCCGCCGTTCGCCACTGTTCCAGAATCGATTTTGATTTCTTTTTCGACATCCAAAAGAAACACTTTTTTCTCCCACAGTCCAATGGAGTCGATCAACTGATTCTCTAAGTCGACCGCCAACTCCTTTTCCACGCGTCTTTGCTGGATAGTTCTAAGAAAGCTTTGCTGACTCTCCGGAGATGCTGTTTCAAGTTCAGTGCTTATAGAACTTATCGGATGTGGCACCTTCGGCATTTTCCACGAAGGTATATTCTTATTTCTGTATTCCAGATGTTTGGTAATGAAATTCCAGTGCTTTAAAAGCACTGGAAACTTCCATAAACCGACTCTCCGATCCCTCTATATCCGGATGATGATCGGAATGAAACTTGAGTGCCAGGCCGCGATAGGATTTTTTGGTTTCTTCCCACTTCACACCGGGTGAAACATGCAACATCCGGTAGCACCCTGGTAATTTCATGACACTGGAGCAACTCATAA
>PCCT01000020.1 GCA_002731985.1 Nitrospinota bacterium | reverse complement strand
AAGGCCTTCCACTTTTAGGTCAATCCACATAAGCCCTCACTGTCTGATCTGCCGATGAAAGGTAAGAACCGCCAAACAGGTTGTAGTGGTTGAGCAGGTGGTACAGGTTGTAAATTTCCTTGCGTTGGGTGTAACCGGGCTTAAGCGGAAAAGCCTCGTGGTAGGCACTATAGAATTCCTGCGGCAGTCGTCCGAACATTTCTGTCATAGCGAGGTCGGCTTCCCGTGGTCCAAAATAGACCGCTGGATCAAAGATGCAGGGGGTTTGATCCTTACTTGAAAAATAGTTGCCTGACCACAAGTCGCCGTGAAGCAAAGCGGGCTTTTCATCCGGAGGATCGAGCAGGGTTTCCAGTTTGTCGCAGAATCGGTCCAGCCGACGGTCCACATCCGTGGGCAGGCCCCGTGTGTTTCTAGCTAGTTCCTGCTGGAAGCGGATGCGGTGGTCGCGAAAGAAAGTAACGCCATCAGGTTCCATATCATTTTTTTGCACAGTGCTTCCAATATAGTTGTCGTGGTCGAGTCCGTACTGCTCTTGAGTTTCCCGGTGCATCTCAGCAAGCGCCCGTGCAAAACGGGTGGGAAATTTGTTGTCGGAGGTTGATGATTCTATATATTCGAGAAGAAGAAATTTAGGGTTGGGTTCGGGAGAAATTCCCAGTGGGCGCGGTACGCGGGGACCGTTCTTGGTTCTTCCCAGCAACCGGAGCCCTTTGGCCTCGGCAGTAAAGAAATTTTCGGGTGGGGAGGCGTTGTGTTTTAAGAATACATGCTCTCCGTTGGATAAGGAAAGAACCTGGGCCTGGTTGATGCATCCGCCAGTGGTGGATTTTGCGGTTTTGATCTGAACGTCTGCGCCGTAGACAGATTCTAATAGTCGTTGCAGGTTTTGCTTCATGGAGAATCCATAAGGTTCGCCTTGATGTAGTCCAGTAACGGCGGACAGGTTCGCTCCACCACTTGATAGACCTCCTCGAATCCCCTCGCACCGCCGTAGTAAGGGTCGGGAACGTCTAGGTTGCCGTCGCTTTCCGGGTCAAAGGATCGAAAGAGCATCAGTTTATGTTTTGGGAGGGTGGTGGGAGCTATTTCCTCCAGGTTGGCGAGGTTACTTTCGTCCATCGCCAGCACCAGATCAAATTGACGAAAATCTTTACGCTGAAACTGGCGGGCCCGGCTCCTGAGTTGAATGCCCTTGGATTGGGCGGTCTGGCGCATCCGTTGATCAGGGAGATCGTCCACATGCCATGCGCTGGTCCCGGCGGAGGATACGATGATTTGGTCGTCCAGTTGCTCACGTTTGACCAAGTCCTGAAATACTCCCTGAGCTAGGGGAGACCGGCATATGTTGCCCAGACACACAAAACTGATTTCGATAATTTCGCTCATCTCTGCGATTGATTTAGAGGTGGATAATGTTTAAGATAGCCCCATCCAGATCGGCTCGTTGCGTTATTTTAGGTACAATTTGTCGGTCATTCAACTCAAACTTAATTTGATTCCAAAAAACAGGAGCTTCCGTTGATTCCAAGATATTCCCTTCCCGAACTGGCTAAAATCTGGGAGCCAGAGAACAAATTCAGCATCTGGCTCAAAATCGAAATTCTGGCCTGCGAGGCATTGGCAAAGAGGCGGGAAATTCCCGCATCTGCGGTTGCCGAAATAAAAAAGAAAGCAAAATTTGATATCGCCCGCATCGATGAAATCGAAAGGGAAGTCAAGCATGACGTCATCGCGTTTCTCACCTGTGTTGCAGAAAACGTGGGAGAAGCCAATCGCTATATGCATCTGGGACTCACCTCCTCGGATGTTCTTGACACCACGCTGGCGGTGCAGTTGAAGGAATCGGCTCGGTTGATACTCAAGGAACTCACAGCTTTCAGGGACGCTATCAAAGAGCAGGCATTTCGCCATAAAGACGTTCCGGCTATTGGGCGGTCGCATGGCATCCATGGCGAACCTCTCACGTTCGGACTGAAACTCGCGGTCTGGTATGAGGAAACGTGTCGGAACATAGAAAGATTAAAACGTGCGCGGGAACGGATCGCATACGGTCAGATTTCAGGCGCGGTGGGAACCTTCTCCAGTATTGATCCGGCGGTAGAGGAGTATGTGTGCAAGAAACTCGGACTCAAGCCAGCCCCTGTTTCAACGCAGATCATCCAGCGCGACCGGCACGCGGAATTTTTTACGACACTGGCGATTATCGCGGGATCAATTGACAAGTTTGCTACGGAAATACGGCACCTGCAACGCACGGAAGTGCTGGAGGCAGAGGAGTTTTTTTCCAAAGGACAAAAGGGGTCTTCCGCCATGCCGCATAAACGGAACCCGGTCATCTCCGAGCAAATGTGCGGACTGGCCCGTGTGGTTCGCGCCAACGCGATGGCGGCTATGGAAAATGTTCCCTTGTGGCATGAACGGGATATCAGTCATTCATCGGTAGAGCGGGTGATCGGACCCGATAGCACCATCCTGGTGCATTACATGTTGAGGAAAATGACCGGGCTGGTGAAAAAGATGATTGTGTATCCAAAGAATATGAAAAGGAATATGGAACTCACTGGCGGACTTTATTATTCCCAGTCCGTTTTGCTGGCGCTGGTTCGCAAAGGTGTGACACGGGAAGATGCCTACCGCCTGGTCCAGCGCAACGCGATGAAAACCTGGGAAGGGAAGGGCGCTTTCATTTCGCTTCTTAAAAAAGACAGCGAGATCAAAAAATATCTCACTGGAAAAGAAGTAGACAAGGTTTGTAGTATGAGAGACCAATTGAAAAATGTGGATAAAATTTTTAAACGAGTTTTTAAAGGCGAAAAATGACTATTAAAAGGCTGGAAAAAGTATACGAAGGCAAAGCGAAAATACTTTACGCGACGGAAGATCCGGATTTAATGATCCAGTATTTCAAGGACGACGCCAGCGCGTTTGACGGAGTTAAGAAAGGGACCATTGTTGATAAGGGAGTCATCAACAATCAGGTGTCGAACCGTATTTATCAGTACTTGGAAGAGAAAGGGATCAAGACCCATTTAACGGAGCCGATCAGCGATCGGGAAACCCTCGTTAAAAAACTGGATATTATTCCGGTCGAAGTGGTTCTGCGCAACGTGGCCGCCGGGAGTTTGTGCAAACGCCTGGGAGTTGAAGAAGGTAAAGAATTCAGTCCGCCCATCCTTGAATTTTTCTACAAGAACGACAATCTGCATGATCCGCTGATCAACGATTGCCATGCCGTCACCTTTGGTTGGGCAACGCAGGAGGAGCTTGATACGCTGAGGGAGTTGGGCTACAAGGTCAACGAACTCATGATGGAATTTTTTAAAGAAAGAAAGATAAGGCTGGTAGACTTCAAACTGGAATTCGGCCGGCATAAAGGCGAGATCCTGTTGGGAGACGAGATCAGCCCCGATGGATGTCGACTATGGCATTGGGACACCGGCGAAAAAATGGATAAAGACCGTTTCCGTTTCAGCATGGGAAGCGTCGAAGAAAAATACCGCGAAGTCTATAACCTCGTCTGCTCCGACCAAGGCTAGTCAGGGAACCACCGGTAAACACAGAAAGTAAGAATAATTAAATTTTGTTACACTGCATTTTGGTGGGCGGGGTTTGCGAGCAGTCGATGGATTCTGTTCTGCCATTGGTCACTGCGGCGCAGGCGGTGCTTATGCCGGTCATTATGGTATCTTGTTTTTCCATTCCCTCCACTTCCTGGCAGGATTCCACGCCTTTATACTCAACGCAAATTTCGCATTGGTATTTACTGCCTGACCATATCATGGTGAACGACAGGTAGCCGATGAACGTTAGGAATACAAGGGTGATGATGCTACCTTTGCTCATGATTTCTTTTCCTGAATTGCAAAGATTTTTGGATCGGTCAAGCCATTGGAGGAGAAATAGTGTTTGCGGTAAAAAATAAGTTCGCTCAGTGATTCGCGTACATCGGTCAGGGCCATATGGCTTTCACTTTTCCGGGGCAGTTTAGGTCCGTCAGGATACCAGCGCCGGACCAGTTCCTTCACGGAAGTTACATCGACGCTTCTGTAATGTAGGTAGTTGTGAAGGTCCGGCATATACTTGCCAAGGAATTTTCGATCCTGCGTGATGGAATTACCGCAAAGTGGAGCGACATTTTCAGGACAATACTGTTTGATGAAGTCAAGAGTTTGCCGTGCCGCTTCGTCATTGGTTATCTTGGATTTGCGAACACGTTCTACCAGTCCAGACGCATTGTGGTGTTTCTGGTTCCAGTCGTCCATTCGGGCGAGCATTTCATCACTCTGATGAACTGCCAGGCAAGGTCCTTCTGCCAGAACGTTTAGATCATGGTCGGTAACCAGACTTGCGATTTCTATGATGACCTCAAGGTCGGGATCCAGACCCGTCATTTCAAGGTCCATCCACACCAGATTGAGTTCAGATTGCTTATCCATTAATACTCCAGAAATTTATTTTGGTTGATGTTGTTTGATAATTTTTCCAACGGTTTCGCTGTTCATCACCGATTGGATTTTAGGGTCCTGCCCCACCTTGCTCGAATTGCCTTGTTCAATGGCCCGCATGAGTTCTTTGTCCTGAAGAATACTTTTTATAGATGGATCGTTTTGCAGATCTGAAAGCATTCTCATAGCTTCAGGGTCGGACATCAATTCCTGCTGTAACCTTTGCATCTGTTGTCCGACCATTGGGTCTTTTGCATTTAACTGTAGCGATGTTCCCTTATTTTGCGATCTATTCGGTTTGATGGATTGTATTCGATTTTCTGGNAGGGAAAATATTCACAGGGATTGAGAACGCAATTTATAGACACCATTCGTAAACGCAATTATTTTTGCCTGAATCAGGCTTCCATCTNAAAACTGGATTTGATTTACATTTNCCGCGTGACTTGTAGCGGGAACTATCCATANCGAAACAAAAGAATTACACTGGTCAAAAAAAGTGGAGTCGGTTTGACTTTCANCACGGATATTTTCTAAAACCCATTATCCATCAAAGGCTTAATGGCCTACTTAATGGGAGGGTTTTCAAGTGGGTACCTGGGAATTCTAACTCAATTTTCTCTAAAATTGAAATTTATTGTAACGGGAAGAGCCTTTGGGGGTATAAAGGCCAAAAAAACAGGGGAACAGAGTACTTAAAAAAGTATCCTGTTCCCCTAAAGAGGAGGCGGGGAGAATAATAGCGGGAACTATTTGTTCACCCCTGAAAGGAGGAGAAAATTACTGTACGCATTATATGAAATGAATATTAAAACTGTATTAACATGGGATTAAAATTTTTTAATATTTTGGCTTTACCAAAAGGATGGATTTTATGATGTTTTTGGGAGGAAGCATTAGTGGAGATACTGCTTGGGATCGAATACAGATTTTTCGTAGGTGTCGCGAACCACTTTCAAAGTGTTGGTGAGCCAGAGGTCGGCAAAGCTGGGAGGAAACTTCGCGAAATGTTTTATTTGCGCGACCATGACCCGGGTGTCCCGATACCAGGAAATATTTCTTTTCTTTTTGAATAATTTATTGGCTTTCAATAGCACTTTGATGGCTTTTTTAGAGTCGCGGTTGCCAAACAAAGAGAGTCCGAGTCCCACATACCCCAGCCCTTCTTCTGGTCTTAGCGTGGTGGTTTTTTTGTAGGCCGTGATAGCGTCGGGAAATTTTTTAATAGCGTTTAAAGAATTAGCTAATTGAAAGTGAGCATCGAAGTTATCTGGATGAGATTGCGCGACGGCTTCCAAGGTGTCGATGGATTTCTGGAATTGCAGAAGTTTTAGATAGGTGTTTCCTCGCATCAATCGAGCGTAAATAGTACGACTTGGATTGGTGTCGGTTGTGGCCAGTTTTTTCCAGGCTTCTGCGGCTTCATCCAGAAAGCCGTCTCTGTTCAGGGTTTGCGCTTTTTCAAGCATTTCCTGTGGGCTTTGTGCCAGTGCGGAAATTGTCGTGGCGCTGATAAAAAGACAGGCAATAAAGATGGGCAATGCGAAGCGGTACATGATCAAGGGTCCGTTAGCTGGCAAAGGTTTTTTTTGTGGGAGTTGCTATGAGTGAGTCATTCAGTAGAATTTCTTTCGACTCAATCAATTGCTGTAGAGCTTGCTCAAGAGTGCGCAGGAACCGGCTTTCGTTCTCCATGATATCGCGGACGTCTTTGGGTCTCAGGTAGAAAATATTTGATGCAGTTCCTTGCTGGGTATGTAGGACGGCTTTTTGGATTTCCATATTGAACTGTGAGAACACTCGGGTCAGAACCATGAAGGTTCCCAGCATATCATGAGTTTCAATCTTAACGGATCGACCGATAATTTTTATTTTAAGTTTAACGTCCTTAATTTTGTTTTGTTCTGATGAAACGGGAAGTGAACGATCTTTAAAAACCTGAGATAGCGGTTCCTGATCGACACAAACTCGTTTCAAGTCACTGTGTATCCGTCGCTGAAGGAAAAGTATATCAGCATAATCAATAGGGGTACCTGTGGAACTGACAACTTTAAACACATCAAAAATACGATCGTCCAGTGTATGTATGTCGGCTTCCACTATGTTCAGTCTGTTAAATGCCAGTATCGCGGAAAAATTATAGAGCAGGCCCGGGCGGTCCTTAGAGCAGATCATTAGCTCTGAAGCTTGGGTTGGCTTGAAAATCAGGCCGGAGGCAAATTTTTCTTTGGATTGATAGAACTCGTTGTAAATTTCAAGGTGAGATTGCATGTCTCTGGGCAGTCGCACCATTTTCAAAAATTCTGCCTTAACTGACCGTGGAACATCCTGTCGTTTATTGTGGTGAAGTGTGTATTGGTAAAACATCTTCAACTGTTCGATCTGGGAGGATGACATTTTCATTTTGGTGCCTCCTCTATCGGAATAGGTCAACAGGAGAAGCATTTTAAGGCGCTCAATATCGTGGCTGACCAGGTCCCAGATCATTTCGTAGGTATCGTCTTCTTCAGGGTCAAGAAGCAGGAGGTCGTGCATCATCAGGTGTTTTTCCACTAAGAACGCGATATCTTTCGCACGGCGGCTGCCTTTGGTGTACCCCAAGTTTTCTAGGATACCTGGAACAAGGCGGGCGCCCACAAGTTCCTCGTTTTGACCGGGCATGCGAACTCCCTTTCCAATGTCGTGAAGCAAGACGGAGAGTTTCAGGGTAGTCTTGTCACGCAGTGAATGATAAAGAGCGCTCAAAAACGGGTCAGCCTTTTCGTCTATCTCCAGACCGTTAAGAACATCTAAAGCGGAGAGAACATGAACGTCTGTAGGTAGATGATGAACGTAGATATCCTGCAACAGGCCGCAGAGGTTTTTAAATTCCGGGATATAAAAATTTCCCAGCAAACCAAATTCATGGAACAGCCTGAGGGCTTTCGCGAAATACTTCCCGTTGATAACTCTTTTGAAATAAGATTGAACTTCCCGTTGATCTTCCCTGTCTATGAAGATGGGGCACATTTGGTCGATATGGTGTTCTATGGCCCGGACGATGGGATAGGATAAGAAATAATTTTTTTCTGACATCCACGCGAATATTTTAAAAACACTTTTTGGGTGCTGGGAGAACAATACTTCGGGTTCCTTGTCCAGAATGATCTGGTTCTGAGAGTTTACCGCGAAGTGTCGGGAAAGATTTTTTACCTTTCTAGTGTCTGGGGTCATGCTTTCCCAGAACAGGTTGCGGCTATGCCGTTTTAGAGGGTAAGCCGCCTGGTAGAAATATTTGTGAAAGAACTCTTTGACGCCATCTCCCATCGACTCTGCTACTTTTTCTCGCACCTCATGACTCATTACATCTCTATGAGACCCTTTTTGGTGGCAATGGAGAAGAAGCCTGACCTTGGCCAGGAAGGAGAACGAGGCCTGTATATTCTTAAATGCAGGCGCACTGAGGAATCCTTGTTTGAACAATTCGTCAAGCAGTTCAAACTGGTTGGCCTTATCCAGATTATGCTTGAGTCGAACCAGAGCCAGTGCCCAGTACAGCCGGTTCAGTTCTTCCTTTACGTTGGGTTCCTGTTGAAAGACCGTGTTTAATACTTCGTAGTAATTTTTGTGCTCGTAACAGTGATTGAGCAGGTTGTCTTTTTGCAGTAGTGAGGCGGTTTTGACCGTACTCGTGAACTCGGAATAGACGATGCTGTTTCCCGCCACAAGTCGGCTCTCCAGCAAGGAGAACAAGTCTGTTAGCTTACCGGTATTGAGTTCTTTCTCCAGCGAATCTATTTCTGCGTAACAGGAACTGGTTGAGGTCTGAAAGATATCCTGATGGGTAAACAGGTATTCCAGATGTTTGACAATTTGTTCTGTTTCCTCTGCTTCTTCATCAGTCAAGTCGGATTTAGAAACGATCTGCACATCGACATCTGATCGAAAATAGATTTCTTCCCGACCATATCCGCCTCGCGCGATGATAGCTATTGGCACATTCTTTGTCTGTAATTGTTTTTGTTGCGTATTGTTATAAAGCCAGACCGCCGCATCGAATGCAGCCTGAAGAACAGTGTCGACCAGCGCGGTACTATTTAGCAGTAAGAGATGGCAATTGTCTGTGCTGGATAGACTGTCTTTAAGACGTTGGATCTCAGTGTTGACCAGGGGGGCGATACGATTTTTAAATTCGAGATAAAATTTTTGCGGATCGTTTGATTTAGGATCCGGAAAATCCTCAGGTCGGATCAGGCTTGCAACATGACCTCGCAGGTTACTGCGGTATTTATCGCTGAAAATTCTGTTGGACTGATGAAATTCACTCATGGGACGCTAACGTGGCCACCGGTTGAGTAATATGAGCCAGGAATCCTTGGAACCACCGAATATCGGTGGAAACTCAGATCAGGATATACTGTTTCTTTTTATTTTTCAAGTAGATACGGAAAGCATATTTAAATTTATAAAATGACCCGTAGGCTCATTCAGCCCAAACTCCGGCCCATCAATTCGATAAATGGCTTCAAGTTTTTCATTAAGTCGGCAAACTTTCCTGGTTTAAGAGACTGTGGTCCGTCTGAATATGCGTTGGCCGGATCAGGATGCACCTCAATCATCAGGCCATCTGCCCCACAAGCGATCGACGCCCGGGCCATGTCGGCAACCAGGTGCCAGTATCCCGTGCCGTGACTGGGGTCGACGATAATCGGCAGGTGCGATTCCTGTTTTATGACGGGGATACAGCTTAAATCCAGTGTATTGCGAGTGGCGGTTTCAAAGGTGCGAATACCACGCTCGCAGAGAATGACTTTGGAGTTGCCTTCTGAAAGAATATATTCTGCGGACATGAGGAATTCCTTGACAGTCGTCATCATGCCTCTTTTGAGCAAGATGGGTTTGTCAAGCTGACCCAGTTCCTTGAGCAGGGAAAAGTTTTGTACGTTGCGTGCTCCCACCTGAAGGATATCCGCGTACTTCGCTACCAGTTCGACTTCCCGCGGATTCATCACTTCCGTGACGATGGGAAGTCCGCTTTCTTTCCTTGCCTCATCTAGGAGTTGGAGTCCTTCTTCTTCCATTCCCTGGAAACTATAGGGTGAGGTGCGGGGTTTGAAAGCTCCCCCTCGAAGAATACTGGCTCCGGCTTTTTTAACTTGATTGGCGGTTTGGCAAATCTGTTCCTTGCTTTCGACGGAACAGGGCCCAGCCATGACGACAATTTCTTTTCCGCCGATGAGGACACCGGCGACATCAATTATCGATGAAGTGGGTTTTACTTCACGGCTGGCCAGCTTGTAAGGCTTGAGGATGGGGATCGCATTTTCCACGCCAGCCATGCACGATATGGCCTGGAGCTGTTCTCTGCAGCTTTCATCGCCTACTGCGCCGATGACTTTGCGTTCTACGCCTACAATTTCGTGAACTTTATAACCTAGAGAGCGGATTCTATTTTCGACCGCCTCTATCTGTTCAGGAGAGGCGTCGGATTCCATTACGATGATCATATTTTATTATTTTTCTGGAGATTCAGCTTCAAACTAACACACGTAAAATTCCAAGTCAAGATAGATAGGTGTCCCTTTGCAAGGCTAAAAGTAGGGCTTATCCGGTGAGGGGGCGGAATCCCCATGATTTGAAGTTGGGGCTTACATCTTGTCCATGGAATGTCGTATAATTACTTTTGACAGGTTTTGGTATTTATGCTAAACCGAGCGCATTAAGTTGCCCACCTCATTGTTTTGGAGACCCACCAAATGGAAGTCAGGATCGATAAGGACACTTTCCTAAATGGAGTACAGAAGGTTCAAGGAATTGTTGAAGCCAAAGGCGCGATGCCCATTCTTTCGCACTTGCTCCTCACCACCGAAAAAGACCAGATTGGTATTCAAGCGACCGACTTGGAAATAGGAGCCAAAGGATATTACTCTGCCAACGTTGTTGCTGAGGGCCAGGTAACTCTCAATGCCAAAAAGTTGTTCGATATATTACGCGAGTTGCCCAGTGAAGAAGTTCATCTGACCAAGGAAGATAACCATTGGGTTACTCTTAGGTGTGGAAAATCAAAATTCCGTTTGCCAGGAATGCCTTCGCAGGACTTCCCTCCTTTTCCAGAATTCAGTCAGGAAAGTTTGCTGGAATTTAGCAGTAAGCTTCTCAAGGAAATGATCCGCAAAACTTTCTTCGCGCAATCGCCTGATGAAACGCGACAGGTTTTGAATGGTTTGTTACTGGAGCGAGAGAGTGGGAAAGTGAATATGGTGGGGACCGATGGGCATCGCTTGGCAGTTATCCATCGGGACCTTGGCGACGCCGCGAAGGGTGGCAAGCTGAGTTACCTTATCCCCAAAAAGGCTTTGGCAGAGTTGATGAAACTTGTCGAGGATGAAGAGGCCACCTTCTCTTTTTCAGCGAAAAACAATCATCTGGCTTTCATGCAGGGAGACCAGGTCATTGTTTCAAGAAAAATTGATGGTAAATTTCCCAACTACCAGCAAGTTATTCCTACCGATAACAAATTGCAGGTGCAGGTTAACCGGGATGTTTTGCAACATGCTTTGAAGCGCGTTGCCTTGTTGGCGGACGAAAAATCTAAAATGGTCCGATTCGATGTCCAGTCGGGAAACATTACCTTGACTACCGATACGACGGAGTTGGGCGAGGCTCGGGAAGAAATTGCTATTTCTTATTCAGGAGAGGATGTTTCTATCGGCCTGAATGCAAAATATGTTCTTGATGTGTTGAATGTGATCGATGATGAAGAGGTCGTTCTAAACTTGAAGGATCAGAACTCTTCGTGTCTCATCACTTCAAATAAGGACAAAGATTATCAGAGCATTGTTATGCCCATGCGTTTGTAACCGGAAGTTTATAGGTCGAAAAATTTATCCAGCTTTTCATCGCTTCGCGGCATTTTGCCCGTGACCCCTTCCCAGATTTCCCTGGTTTCCATACACATATAGACATTCAAGTTGGCGGAGTATTTTTTCAGAGCATCGCGCAGGCTTTCATAAATCTGATTTCTCAGCGGTCTGAGGTAGCGGTATTTCCCATCCTTGCTGGCAACATGTTCGCCCGTGAATAATAGTGTGTCTTCATGGCGTTCTTTGATGATTTGCTTGAGAGGTCCCCGATAACGGAAACTTCCCAGACTCACCCATTCTATCTGTGATGGGGATAACACTTTAAATATGTTGTCGACCAGCTCGTAGTATGCTTTCTCCCATCCTGGAAAAATTATTATGGGGTCCAGATGGATTCCAATTTTATATCCCTTGTTCGCGCACTGGCGTGCGGCTTCCAGTCGTTGCTGGAGACCGGGCGTTCCTTTTTCTTCGCGATCAATAATGGTTTGCGGGTTCAGTGACCAGGAGACAATCACATTACGCGGGCTATCCTGATTCAAAAGATTTTCCACGCAGATGGATTTTGTCTTCAGTTCAAGCACCGCGTTTTCTCTTTGATTGAAGAAGGGGATCAGGCGCTGGGAGTATGGGATGACCGTATCCAGCGCAAGGCTGTCGGTCAGTTCCCCCGTGCCTACTCGAAATATTCGGTTAGGGTGGGCGGTGAAGACTTGATCGAGTTCTTCCAGCAAATTTTCTACATTGACATAGGCAACCAGTAGTGGATTGTTCTGTAGAAAGTCCTGTAAAAAACAATAGGAACAATCATACATACAGTTTTTAAGCAGGTTGACCACATAGTAATTACAGCAGACCATTCCCGGACTGATACCGGGACATTTTTTGAGAAACGATCCTTTGAATCGGGTGAGAGCCAACGTTCGTTTGCCCGCGCCAAAGACATCGCCAGTAGTTTTCCGAATCGTTTCAACAGTTTCATCGTATGCGGCAAGGTGCTGAACTGGTGTGTTTGGAAATCGTCGCAGGGCCTCCAGAGTCAGCGGGTGGTCGGCTACGGATTCATCTATATAGATAGTTTCAAGGGAAAACTCCATCTCCCGAGCTGGAATGTTAGGGGCGGATTTCATGTAAACGGTTGATTTTTTAAGAACTACGGTTTAAGATGCTATTGTTTCTATTCAAAGTATGAATTTTGTTACCCCATCAATAACCCGAACTCGTTGCAAACGCAAGCCTGTATAGCCTTCCTCATGATCCGCTTCAATTGTAATCGGTCATCGGGGATTTACTTAATGAAATCTGAATTTAACTCTCTACGAACTCTCCAACTCTGAGGCCAACGTTTATGGAACCATCACCCTTTTTGAAGAATCAGGAAATGCCCTTGAAGAAGTCATTTTCTTTACGGACTTTGTTCAATCTGTTTTTTGTTATTTCTTTGGGGCTCAATGCTTATTTTCTGGTTGTTCAGGGTAGGGCGAGTTCAGTGGATGTCACTTATGCTACAGGGTTGGAGGAGGGCAAGAGCGTTAATGTGCAGATGGCTTCTTTGAATTCGAAGCCTATTGATGATTCCGATATGGCGACCTCTGTTCATGAGGAGGAACCGATTCCAGGTTCCGAGCAGGTTGATGAGGTACCTGCTTACGAAGTAGAACAGGTTTCGTTTGATTCATCGGCTCAACCTGCAGGACGCAATATTCAAACGTTGCAACTGAAAGTTAGAAACTCCCTCAACTACACGGTATGCCGGGAAATGGCGAAAAGTGAATGTGGTTCGTTTGCTGCTCATTTGGCCAGATTGCTGGCCTGGTTTTTAGACGTTAACAGGAACATGCGTAATGGAGATGTCCTGAACGTTGTGTATGAACGTCTGGATAATGAGGGCCAGTTTAAAGTCCTTCAACTGACTTATAAAAGCGGTTACCTGAGAAAGACTCTGGATGCCAATTATTATAAGGGAACCGGAATGAAGTATGGCGGCTATTTTGATCGCGATGGTAAGGAGATAGCCCAGCGAATTGAGGATCAGCAAACACCGATCGCTGAATATATAGAAATCACATCCCTTCCCGGAGATTTCCGCAAAGGACGTCGAGGTCACTCCGGAACAGATTTCAAAGCTGAAGTTGGAACGCCTATCCGCGCAAGTTTTGGGGGTCGTGTCCTCCGCACCAGTTGGAACGTACGAGTCAATGGATACTGTATTGAGTTAGATCATCCTAAAGAGGGTGTCATAACCCGTTATCTTCACTTAAGCCGGGTCTTGGTTAAACGCGGACAATACGTCAAGCAAGGTGAGGTTATCGCGGAATCTGGAAACACGGGCCGCACCTTTGCACCCCACCTGCACTACGAGGTCCGTAGTCGAGACAAAAAGAAAACCGTTTATAATCCTTTCAACTTCAAATATCATACGAGCTACCACCGCAATATTCCCAGTCAGGAAGATAAAGAGTTTCAGGACGTGGTCAGTGCTTATGATGCCCTTCTTCAGAACAACGGGATTGGCGAAAAAATTCAAGCTGGCTAAGTCCTCCATCTGAATGCTTCGGTATTGGAGGGGAGAGTGCGCCCATGCCTCGTGCCAGAAAAAAATCCAGCAAAAAGAAAAAGCAGAAAACGATCAAGATTCGTCTTGTTAAAATCGTATTTGACCTTTTGCTGGTGTTTCTTGCCATCACGGTAGTCCCCGTATTAATTTACCGAGTGATTGATCCTCCCACAACTTCGCTGTTATGGACCCGATGGGTGGAGTCGGGGCATGAGGAATCTCGTCCTGTATTTTTACAACGTTGGAAATCTCTTGAAAAGATATCGCCCAATCTTGTTCGTGCGGTCATAGCGGCGGAGGACCAAAGGTTTTTCTACCACAGCGGATTCGATTGGCAGGCTATTGAAGCGGCGATCAAAACCAATCTTTCCACCGATAGAACGGTGGGCGCCAGTACCATTTCCATGCAGACCGCCCGCAACGTATTTCTGTGGCAAAAGCGCCATTGGCTTCGCAAATCCCTGGAAGCCTGGTTTACTATACTGATCGAATCTCTGTGGACTAAAGAGCGCATTCTGGAGGTTTATTTGAATGTGATCGAATGGGGTGATGGATTGTTTGGCTGTGAACCTGCTTCGCGCCATTATTTTAAACATTCATCAGAAACACTTTCTCCGGTGGAGGCGGCTTTGATGGCTTCCGTTTTACCCAGTCCAAGGCGGTGGTCAGTGATAAATCCGCAACCTCATGTTTACGATAGACAGTCCCGGATTCTCAGAGCAATGAGTCGGGTTCGAGTTCCGATCAGTTATTGAAGTGTTTGTTGTTGTGGCAGGTTAAAAAAGTACCAAATAACAAGGCAGGTGCAATGATAAAAATCAAAGTTTCGAAAGCTCACGAGGGGAAAATTCGTCAGGGGTATCCCTGGATATTCCACTACCAGATGCAAAACGAAAATGTGGAAGGGAAATCCGGCGATCTGGCAGTGGTGTATGACAGTAAAAACCGTTTTTTAGCGATCGGCTTATTCGATCCTGAATCAGACATTCGTTTGCGTATTTTACAAATTCGCAACCCAGTCAAAATTGACGGTGATTTTTTTGCGGAAAGGTTTAGTCTGGCTCTTCAACTTCGTGAGTCTCTGGTGGGTGAGGGGACAACAGGTTATCGTGTTATCAATGGCGAGAATGATGGGTTTCCCGGGCTGGTGCTTGATCGTTATGAAAGCACGGCAGTGTTGAAGCTGTATACAGCGGCGTGGATACCCTTTCTGGAAGTATTATTACTCTTGTTCAAAAGTCAGCTTTCTGTGGATCGGTGTGTCTTGCGGTGGAGCCGTAATGCGCTCGAGTCAAAAGCAATTTCTGATAAGTGGCGCGAGGGTCGTATCCTGTTTGGAGACCCAGTAGAAGGCCCCGTCCGTTTCAGAGAAAACGAAATAATTTTTGAAGCCGACGTGCTTTCAGGGCAAAAGACGGGTTTTTTTCTGGATCAGCGAGATAATCGCCAGCACATTCGGTTGTTGTCGGAAGGGAAATCAGTTTTAAATGTATTTAGTTATACAGGGGGTTTTTCGATTTATGCATTTTTAGGAGGAGCTCGTTCAGTAATTGAGGTAGATACGAATTCTTTTGCCTTGGCCACGTCAAAACAAAACTTGATGCTAAATTACCCAAACCGAAATTTTTCGTTGGAAGAATTCAGTCAGGTGAAGGCGGATGGATTCGATAAGTTAGCTGGCTTGGAATCGGCTAATCAGAAGTTTGATCTCGTGATTCTAGATCCACCAGCATTCGCGAGAAGAAATAAACAAACGAAAACCGCTTTGAGCGCTTATACGAAGTTGGCTGAAGCAGGAGCAAGGGTTGTCGCAAAGGATGGTATTTTATTTGCCGCGTCTTGTTCGGTTCATGTCAAAGCGCAAGACTTTTATCAGGCGGTATTTTCAGGGATCCAATTTGCTGGACGCAAGTATGAAGAAGTTCGTCGCACGGGGCATGC
>PCCT01000019.1 GCA_002731985.1 Nitrospinota bacterium | reverse complement strand
GTACCAGTGCCACGCCGCTTACAGCGGCTCGCGACGACGTTTTTTAGCGAGCTTTGTTTATGCAGAAATCAATAGCTTAAAGGCTTGACGTTTGCAAAAATCATTGTTTTTGAGAAATACCCATAAGTCTTCTGATGAGGATACAACCGCCCATCTAGCTGACTTTTTCGTATCTCATATTTCTGCGCTGGGGGGTGAAGCCGCTGTCGGTGATAATGCGTCGAATGTCTTCCTCATTAAGGCAGTGAACCGTACCTGCGGCTCGCACGACATTTTCCTCCAGCATGGTGCTTCCCATATCGTTCGCTCCATAATACAACGCCATCTGCCCTACCTTCGGTCCCTGAGTCACCCATGATGCCTGCAGGTTATCGAAGTTATCAAGAAAGATTCGACTGATCGCGAGGGTTTTAAGATAGTCGAGTCCGGTCACCTGTGAAGTGATACCGAGGTCTATACTCAATTCGGTGCGACCCGGTTGAAACGGCCAGGGAATAAACGCTGTGAACCCACCTGACTTATCCTGTTGTTCTCGAATTTGGCGAAGGTGTTCCACACGGTCTTCAACTGTTTCCACATGTCCGAACATCATGGTCGCGGTCGTGGGTATGTTCATACCGTGGGCACGATCCATTACATCAAGCCATTCGTCAGTAGAACATTTGTGAGGACTTATTTTGCGACGCACGGCATCAACCAGAATCTCCGCGCCGCCGCCAGGAATACTATCAAGACCTGCATCACTCAATCTTTGCAGGGTCTCCTCAAGAGTCAACTTGGAGATTTTTGCGGTATGCACTATCTCCGGTGGTGACAGTGCATGCAAGTGGATGTCGAATCGCTCCTTAATACGCTGGAACAGATCCTCAAAATAATCGATCCGTAAATTGATGTTATGCCCACCTTGCAGGAGAATCTGCGTTCCTCCCAAAGCGACCGTTTCTTCTATTTTCTCCGCAATGGTGTCAAAAGGATGCACATAAGCATCTTCATCACGCTCTTTCCTGTAGAAAGCACAAAAAGCGCAGTCGGTGACACAGATATTTGTATAGTTAATGTTGCGGTCAACAATGTAGGTTACGACCCGCTCTTCCATCTTTTTTCGGGAAATGCGTGAGGCCACATTACCCAACAAAAGATTATCGGTCGATTGGAATAATTGCACCGCTTCTTCAGGGGAGATACGCTCGCCCTCGAGCGATTTATTAAGAGTGGTCTCCATCATCACAATGAATCTCTAGATGGTTTGAATCCGGATCATTAAAATAAACCGAATCCCCATCACCGCGCCGAACAGATCCCTCGCCGATATCGACTTTGTTCGCTTTAAGCTCCTCGATCGCCAATCGAAATCGCTCACGATCTGCCTTGAACGCAAAATGCATATAGCCCGTTTCGCTGAGTTGTTCAATATGCTGTAATGTTTCGAGATCGGGCGCTTCAAACAAAGCAATATAGGAATTCCCCGTGTCCAGCATGATATGCCGCAGACCTTTGGAAAACCTTCTCGCCACTGTGAATCCGAGCACATCTGTATAAAACCGTTCCGCCCGGTCGAGGTCACTCACGTTCAGTGCTATGTGGTGGATCCCTGAGAGTTGCATGATAGATGGAAAATAAACAGGAGGGCTATAAAGTTCCGTCGCCCGCGCCCATGGAAACACCGGTAATTCCGTCAACGCCAGTATCCCCCATTTTTTCTTCTTCGGTCACTACAAAAATGTGATAGCCAAACTTGCTTTTGATCGGACCAGATACTTTTCCAACAGGAGTCAGCATGGCGGCCTTTTCCAGTTCGGGAGCAGATGTATTGAACTCCAGAAAACCAAGGTCGCCTCCTTTATTTCTGCTTCCACAGGCGCTGTATTTCTTTGCCAGTTTTTTGAACATTTTATACATCAGTTCTTCGCTTTCGCAAGACTGGAGGTTCTCCAATAGTAAATCGGCAACATCTACGGTTGACAACACAATGTGACTGACACGAATAGAACGAATAGCCATGGGTTACCCTCTAAAAGCAAGTTGTCCTGCTTGAAAAAAAACAGGTGCTAATTTTTCGATTCCCTGATTGTATCCTTTTTAAATAATTCTACCAAGAATTAATTGAGGGAACAAATTATAAAGGAGAAACAATTACAGAAAGAAACTAGCGCCGCTCATAATGTGCGGGATGAGTTTGGGTCGTACGAGTCGGGAATCGCAGGGAACCAGCCGGCGTTTGTTTTCCCGCCGACAAAGAATAATGAAATCCTTGAGGGACATGGAAGAGCTCTCATGCTCCCTAATCTGTATGGTGAAAGCAGACCCGCCAAGGTTTTCGATGTCCATCAGCCGGGACCAGCCAGCGGACCAGAAAACCCACGTCATCATTAAGAAATGGGCTCCCTGCCGAATAGCCGGTCAGCTTATTAAAAACCTGACGCTCCGTATGAACAGCATAATCCCATATGGGGAATTTGGTCAACTTTTCAACAGTCGCCTCATCCAAGTCCGGCCAAGGCAATTCCTCCGGCGAGAAAGGCTTGTGCGTTTCAATAAAAAACCGGCATAGCAATTCCTTATGTTCCTTGGAACCCCAATCCATATAAACATCCCTCAGGATTTTTCAAGTATTTAACTTTGGGTCGATAGCAATATACACACATTTTTATCATAGGAAGATACCGGGCGAAAATATATATTCCCGCTTTCTATATCTAATACAAAATTTAGACAGGATTCAGCAGAAAGAAACTACGGAGAATTTCAGGAGGTATAAAACGAAGAGGATTTGTACTGTTTGAGTCCGTGATTAAACAGGACATTGAGGATAGCAACTACGGGCACCGCAATGATAACCCCCGCCAACCCAAAAAACTCGGCTCCAAGAAGAACTGCCAACATAATCGCTACCGGATGCAATCCGATTTTTTCTCCAACGATTCGAGGAGTGATGACCATTCCTTCCAACGCCTGAACCACAGCGAAAACTCCCACCACACCCAGCACAGGCATCCAGTCTTGAGCCTGCATAAAAGTCAATACCGCCGCTGGAAGAAATCCAAGAACCACCCCCAGGTAAGGAACCAGGTTCGCCAAACCCGCCACCAATCCTATAAACAAACTCATNGGAGTNCCGCAGGAAAACAATCCGATACTGTAAAGTCCNGCCATGGAAAGGCCCACCACCAACTGTCCTCTCACAAAACCCGCAAGGACATCATCCATTTCCTTCATCAACTCCAGGGTTCGCTCCCTGTGTCTTCCGGGAACAAGGTTTAGCAATTTTTCATTGATCCAATCATAATCCCTCAGTAAATAAAACATCGCCACCGGAATAATAACCAGACTGGCCAGGAGTAAAATAAAATTGAACAAACCCGTCATCGACCCCCATAAAAAAGAAGTCACCGACGAAACTGCCTTCAGTGGTAGCTCACCTGCCTTAAGAAATTCCTTATTAAGAATCCCCTGAATTTTCTCTGGCTCAAGGCCACCAACCATTCCAAGTAGTGGCTGGATCCACTCCTGAATCACCGCAATGTAGTTGGGAAGGTTATATACCAAATGCTCCGCCTGAAGTTTTAACATTGGGAAAATCAGGAGTCCGGCCCCAAGAACAAGCAAGAAAAAACCAAACATCAAAATCAAAACTGCGACGGTTCGGGAAATTTTCAAAGACTCCAGGCGGTCCGTAACCGGATCAAGCAAATACGCTAAAGCTAAGGCCAGAAAGAATGGAGTAAGCACGCGACGGGAAAAATATAAAAACACCATAGCCAGCAAAAGAACGATGACAATAATATAAATTATTTGCGTGTTTTTATTCCGATTCATAGCTTAAAGATCGCCCACAGGCAAAGGAGAGGCTTCTTTTTTTGGAGCAGGCGCAGACTGTTTGACTTCTTTTTGTTCTGCGCCTTCCCCCCAATGCTTTTGAATAGCGGGAACAAGAAATTCCGTCATTTGTTTCCCCACACGATGAAAAGCTTCAAGTTCGCCCGCGAGAATTTCATTCCCCGAAGCCGTAGCAAAATCGCTTTTCGCCGCTACGAGCATCGAGTGATGTGAAGAAACCACCTTGATACTGATAGCCACACGCACCGGTTGCGGTCCATGGGTGGGCTCATCACCAACAGGCGTCGATGTGGCGTTCCCCACGATGACGATATCCGCCCCCACCTTTAAACCAATATTGACTGCGGCAGGCACATTCCCTTTCACAGCGCTCATAACTGTTTCTTCAGGAATGTCGTAACGAATAGAATCCCTTCCCACTACCGGGATACCCGCTTCAATTAAATTTCTCGTCAGTGAAGTTTCAGAAATTGGTACCATCTCCCAAAAACGCAGGGTACTGTCAGAACTCAGGCTACTTTCGTTGATGAGAATGACAACCTGCTTCCAGCCTTCCATACCAGACGCAACTCCTGTCCGGCTCAAAGACTTATTAACAGCGTCCTGAAACAATACCACCTCCAGTTTGACCTGGCTCATTCGCTGAACAGGGTCATCGTAAGCTTCTAAAAACCGGTAGGACTTCACATATTTTTCAGACTTACGCAATATCTTCCGCATTTCCTTTCGATGACGATCAAATTCCTCATCCCCCAAAAGTTCGCGCAAGTTTTGCTCCAATGCCGTTTTCAACGCTATTTTGACAGCTTTTTTTCTGGCCCCGACAAAACTACTCTTAACCGCCGGAGCTTCGGCAATCACTTCATAAGCTGATTCTGAATCGAACTGAGCAAAAGCAGGGGACATCCACGCTCCCGTTGCCATAAGCGCAAATAACCCGAAACATCCTTTAAAAAAAATCGTTCTTAACATCATCGTTTCGTTTGGGTCCGTTTTGATTTTATCACCGGACGCCTCCGTACTGTTTTTTTCTCTACCGGCTCTTTGCTAACCATTAACTCCAGCGACTTTATCTCGCGAGGCGATAAAAACCGATAGGCCCCGAGGGGGAGACCATTTAAATTCAAATTCCCAAAATGAGTGCGTTTCAACCGAATCACCTCGTGCCGCACCGCCTCACAAATTCGTTTTACATGCCTGTTTTTTCCCTCAAACATTTTCATCTTCAAAAAACAGTTCTTGCCACTCACCCGATCAACCTCAACCCCCAACGGAGCGGTAGATTGGTTATCCAACGCTACCCCCCGACTCAATCGCCTCAGCGTCTTATCATCAGGAATCCCTCTCACCTTGACCAGATAAGTACGCGGCACCCTGTATTTCGGATCGAGCAGTTTTTTTGCCAAAGCGCCATCACTGGTCATCAACAAAGCCCCTTGCGTATTATAGTCGAGGCGTCCTACCGGGAACACACGAGCAGGAACCTTGATTAAATCCATAACCGTCTTGCGTCCACGTTCATCCGCTCCCATTGTGGTTAGATAATCCGCAGGTTTGTTGAGGAGAATGAACACCCTTTCCTGCGCACGGGGAACCAATTTGCCGCGCGCCCGAACTTCGTCGGATAAAGGATCGACACATGTTCCCGGCTTGGTGACCACATTACCATTAACCTTCACCCGGCCTTCTGCGATCCACCGCTCAGCTTCCCTGCGCGAGGCCAGCCCTGCATCGGCGATTACTTTTTGCAAACGTATTTTCATGAGTTAAAAAAATTGACCTGAAATAGTAGAAACAAATTCCCCTGATACCAAATCAGGAAACGGTAGATGAATCCGGGTCGGTAGGTTCGGCGGGTTGAGTCTCAGATTCGGAAACAGCATCCATCGTTTCCATAGCCTCATCCGAGGGTGACTCGCCAAACGGAAGTGCCGTTTGATCTGGCGAAACCTGATCCTCAAGCTCGCTTTTCTTGAAATCTTCCAACGTGGGCAAATCGCTCAAATCCCTCAATCCAAAATATTCTAGAAACTTGCGTGTGGTCCGATACATAATTGGTCGACCGGGAACTTTTTTGCGCCCACCAGGGGAAATGACTTTTTTCTCCAGCAAGGTTCGCATCACACCGCTGGAATCTACACCACGGATCTCTTCCACTTCTGTTCTGGTCAGGGGTTGTTTGTACGCGATGATAGCCAGCGTGTCGAGGCTGGGCTGAGTAAGCTTTGCCGTCTTGTCTAACTTGAGAAACTTGCGAACCCAGCCCGAATAATCATGGCGAGTACACAACTGATACCCCTCTGCCACCTGAAGAATCTGCAAGTTGCGCGACTGGTACTCATCCATCAATTCATCAACTATAGATTTCAGAACAGCCTTTTCCGTGCCATCGTCCAACAGACTCTGCAACTGGCCCTCATTCACCGGCTGGTCTGCCGCCAAAAAGATATTTTCAATAATAGCTTTAATTTCTTCGCGTTCCACTAATGAGCCCCATTTAAATTCTTATAAAAACAAAATATTTTCAGCTATCGAAGCCATTCTATCCGCTTCCGCCACCCTCTGCAAAAATAAATCCCCTCGGCCCTTACCAAGAATGTCCTTGCGCCTATGCTCAGCCTGAGTTCGTAGTTGCCCGATTTCCAGCCTACCTTTAATTCTCATAAGGAGTGGAGGGCTGGAAACCGGGCAACTACGAATAAAAAAGACACTGGGAAAAACCCTTACTCCTTAAAATACTTGCTCAGAGCCAGCCCCTGCGAGTGATAGTTGGATTTGATTTTTTTGCCGTACACCTTGGTCGGTTTCTCAATGACATTTTCAAACTTGAGCCGACAAAAAGTCTGACTGTCCTCTACCATGAAAGGAACATCATGCGGGCGGACTTCCATGACAGCCCGGGTACCCTGATTCTTCATGGCCTTACCGCCGTGCCAGCCGAAACCAGGATCGAAAAATCCCGCATAGTGCGTGCGCAATTCACCGCTGTTTGGCTCGTAGGCGACCATTTCAGCAAGCAAATGAGGCCAAATGCAAATTTTCTCCTTGGACATCATTATGTAAAAACTTTCCGGCTCCAGAATCAGCCGCTTATTCCTGATCTGACTCAAAGCAATCGGTTCCCAGAAATCCATCGGATGGTAATGGCGGTTGAGGCTCAGGTCGATGACACTGGAATTTGTTTTCGCCTTGTACGCGACAATGCGATCTTTTCCCGATCCCGCGAGGTCCAGACTGATGAACAAACCATTGTCAACCTTCACATCGCTCAACCCAACCGGCTTGCCATCATCGCTGAATAAAATGGGCGTTTTTTTATAATGATTCTTCAACTGAACATCTGAAAGGTGCGGGTTCCCCTGAAAAATACGCAACTGGTTCAGGCGAAGCCCTTCCCTGACCCGAACGGGGAATGACCGTGGGATAATTTCAAGATACATACCCCCCTTGTATCCGCTGGGAATTTCATCAAACCGATGACCATGATCGACAATCACACGGGTAAACATGTCCAGCCTTCCGGTCGAACTTTTCGGGTTGGTGCGCCCGTAAAACCCCCTGGGAAAATTCACTTCTTCCAGCAGAGGTATGAGATAAATGGCCCCCTTCTCCAGAATACCCCCATCCCGCAAATCGACATCGTACAACTTGACATCGTTCAATTTAGCTTCCACCGTATCGCCTTCCGGAAGAAAACTGCTTTGAATGCGGTAAGCATGGCTACCCAGCCTCAGATCAAGACTCACCGGCTGGAACTGAGAAGCCAGCAAAGACACACGGGAATGAATTATTCCCTCATGGCAGGCAAGTTCAATCGACTGGTTGGCAAGATAACCCGATTTTCCTCTGAGACTCTTGACCAGCCCCCTGGATAAATGTGACTTTGCGGAAAGTGTTTTCATTATGTTGCTTACCTAATACAGTTTGAGGGAATATATTTCCTGACAATCCTATCTAGATAGAGTTGGGAGGAACTTCAGGAGCAGGTATTTACCTTGCTTGAGACACTGTAAAGGGGCCCCAAAGTCCCAATTCCGGCCCCCTTGGAGGGACATAATTTCTAAAACCGCCTGAAAACAGATTGACAAGCCGTTTGAGGCTATGATTAAATCTTAATATTCAAACGATTTCAAGCCCATTATGTTGAACGGCCCTGATTTATAAGGAAAATCATATGCCTCTTTACGAATATTTTTGCGAAGACTGCCAAAAAGAATTTACTCTGCTCCAGACGACAGACGTGAATAAAGAAGGAACTGAGTGCTCTGAGTGCGGCTCGAACAATACCCGTCACCAATTCTCCTCATTCGCCGCAAAGATCCAGGGCAAACCATTAGCCGATTTGCAAAAACCGGCCACTCTGGATGACTTCCCCAACAAAGATATATTTAAAATTCCCCCGGCCAGGCACATATCCGAGTTGTAACAGACAGGTCGCCAAACAAAATAATTCTCAGTAATTTTTACCAATTTTATTAATATTTTTAGTCGAGTCTAATGAAAAAAAAGAACACACAATCCAAAGAAATATCCCATAGCAATTTAAAAGAAACCGGCCTTGCCAGACGAATCGCCGTCCCGGCATTCTGGACAGTCGTGGTTTTAGTTGGATTGTGGTCCCTGATGAACTTCTCCACCCCGGGAGCAAAGCTCGAACCCTATAGCGAGTATAAGAAAACTTCCGCGCCTGTAGAAAATATCGCAGACAAAACACCAGAACCTACTTTGGAACGCTTTGCCCAGGCCAGTCCGCCCGATCTCTCAGACATGATAGACCCCAACCCGGAGCTTAACCGGTCAGATGATCAGCTACCCAGAGAAACTATGGAGCACATCCAAAAGGGTATGCAACTCGTTGAACAAGGCAAATACAACGCCGCCGATATGGAATTTGAAAAAGCGACCAAACTCAGCCCGAAAGCGCCCGAAGTTTACGCACTTTGGGGCACCGCGCTCAGAGTACAGAAAAAATACAAGGGCGCTAACCGCCAGTTTGCCAAAGCCCTTGAACTGGCGCCCAACGATGCGGAAATCGCATTCAACTGGGGTGTCTCCCGTTTCAGGGAACAAGCCACAGAAGAAGCCATCAAACTATTTCACAAGACCGTCGAGTTGATGCCGTCATACCACATGGGCTGGTACTACCTCGGCAAAGCCTATGGACAAAAAGAAAATTATACAGAAGAGGAAAAATACCTCACCAAAGTGACTCAACTACAACCAGACTTTGGCTGGGGCCATTTCGACCTGGGACTCGCCCTCAGCCTGCAAAAGAAATTTGAAGAAGCCGCGCCGCATTTTGAAAGGGCCATTGAGATAGATAAAAAACAATTCGAAAAACCTTTCGTTGTTCAATTCCTGACCGCATTGGGACGCTACAATCCGTCTGCCTCAAAAGAAGAAGAAAAGAAAAAGCCGGAGCCGGTTAAAGAAGCTAAAGCGGAAGAAAAAAAACCTGAGGGATCGGACCATAAAATGGACGAAGGGTCCAAAGCAAAAAAAGCGACCACTCTCGTCAAAGGGAAAATGTTGATCAACGGCAAGGCGCCCGGACCCAACGCGCTCGTATTTCTGGAAACCAAAACAAAAATGAAAGCGCCCAACCAGAAAACACTTAAAGTCGTCATCGATCAAAGTGACATACAGTTCGTTCCCAAACATACAGTAATCCCGGTTGGCTCAGTCGTTGAGTTTTACAATCAGGATGCAGAAGTGCACAACATTTATTCGAAATCCCTGAACAACCAATTCAANNTGGGTGCCATGTCATCNGGTATGGTCAAAGCCATTTCCCTCCACCAGCCAGGGCCAATCGTCCTGCGATGCAACCTNCATAAGGATATGGTGGGAACCATCTTTGTTGTGCCCAACGGTTATTACACCCAACCCGATGATCAGGGAAATTTCGATTTTGAACAAGTGAAGAGTTCCGGCTATATCATGCAGGCATGGGCACCGCACCTGGCGCCAGGCGATGTTGAAGCCAACTTGAAATCTGCCGACCTCAATGGCGATGACAAAACCGTTGACTTCGAAATTAAAACCTCTTCCCTTCCCGGTGAAATCCACGACATGGTGGACCCCACTGACTATAACGCGATAGTTGATGATATCGCGGTCCAACTCGAACAGGCGATCAAAGACTGGGAAAACGGGAAAAAGTACGTGTCACGAAAGCGCGTTTTGATGGCCATCACCAAACATTATGATGGCGGCGGACTTAAAGGCGCTTTGGCCAAAAGTTTCAGCGAAAAGAGAAGCAAGGGGCTGGAAGACAAACTCGATGATATCCGCAAAATCATTTCAGGAATCGGCACCGAAGCTAAATCAGCTACCGTGGAATCGCTACGACAAAAAGCGGCGTTTGCTGTCGCTCAACTCCGAAACAACGTGACCGAACTCGAAGCTCGACTCAGTCCCGATCCAAGAAAGTTGAAATAAGAATTAACGGAATCAACAAGATCGGTTTGGGAAAAATAAAAACGGGGGCGACCGCAAGTACAACCGCGGATCGCCCCGTTTTATTTTCCCCTCAATATGATTCAGCTATCAACGCATACAAGAGTGCATGCACGAATTCATGTGTCACATACACATCCCAGCGTGTTTGTGCATTTCAGCTCTTTTTTCTTCCGACCATGCGTGATGTTTACAATGTTCAACCATTCCTTCGCATAGCTCCTCTCCCGGATAGAAAACCATCATTCCAACCGGGATTAATTTATCCCACTCACCTAATACCCCAGAAAAAGAAGGTTTTCTTATTTGGGGTAACTGGGTACTAGAGTACGGGGTGTTTTTCCTACCAATGCATCAAGAACGTTGTCGGCAACGAGTAAGGCCATGCGGTCGCGGGTTTCGAAACTGGCGCTTCCAATGTGGGGTAGCAGAAGCAGGTTGTCCAGTTCCGTCATACCTTCGGTGAGTTCCGGTTCATCTTCATAAACATCCAGAGCCGCGCCTGCCAGCCGACCTTCCTTAAGCGCCGCGACCAACGCGTAATCGTCGATCACTTTGCCACGCGCCGTGTGGATGAGGTAGGCTGTCTTCTTCATGAGCGCAATCTCATCGTTCCCGATCATATATTCTGTTTCATCTGTCAAAGGAACATGAAGCGTTATGAAATCCGATTCCCGCAAAAGCTGATCCAGGGAGATGAATTCTGCGTTAAGCATTCGCTCCTCTTCTTCGGGCAAACGGTTCCTTTGATGATACAAGACACGCATGTTGAATCCAGATGCACGCCGTACCACTGATCGCCCAATCTCGCCACAACCGATAACCCCCAGGGTCTTGCCATACACATCTCCGCCGAGAAACATTTTCGCGCTCCACCCCTTGAACTTACCCTCGCGCGTGAAGCGATCTGCAGGGACAATCCGGCGCGCCGCTCCAAGGATCATCGCCCAGGTGAGGTCCGCAGTGGTTTCATGGAGAACACTGGGCGTATTGGTGACCCAGATACCCCTTTCCGAAGCATAGTTTACGTCGATATTATTGAATCCGGCCCCATAGTTGGCAATGATCTTCAGTTTAGTGCTCTGGTCGATAATGTCTCGACCAATTTTGTCCGTTAAGTAACTTATGACAGCGTCACTTTCCGAGACCATTCGCCCCAGTTCTTCCGCCGTTGAGGAGACCCCAGAATCATTTGTTTTCAGGTCACATTCAGGGGCCAGTTTGTCCAGTGCCGCCTGGGGAAAGATATTAGTCACGGTGACGATAGGTTTCATCTGTGTCCGGTCCCTGGCAAATTTCTGTGGTAAAACATGAGTGTTGATTCTAAAGGAAAACCTTTCCTAATCCCATGAAAATCCTATTTCTGGTCCCTCCCGAAACAGTCTCAATCGAATCGTCCGTGCCCTAGGCATTAGAAGGCGGAAAAGGCTATTATCCCAAACTGGGCCTGATATACGTTGCCGTCTAGTACGAACGGGCTACCGGCAATACCCCCGAATTTATAGACTGTCCACCAGAAGGAATCGTCACAGAAGACTACTGGCTGGACTTCGCCAAGCGACCTCGCGCCGACTTCGTGATTTGATTCTGGAATAAGGATTTTACGGAAGGAAAATTGCGGGAACTTCAGGGCGAGTGCCACGCCAGATTCTATACCAGCCCTGCCTACATCATGAAACAGG